>NZ_KE384280.1:9816-81194 GCF_000424945.1 Streptomyces sp. 142MFCol3.1 | reverse complement strand
ACGAGGAAGCCTTCCTCGCCGCGATCGACGAGACGATCAAGTACTTCAACGACGGCGACATCGTCGACGGCGTCATCGTGAAGGTCGACCGGGACGAGGTCCTGCTCGACATCGGTTACAAGACCGAAGGTGTCATCCCGAGCCGTGAGCTCTCGATCAAGCACGACGTCGACCCGAACGAGGTCGTGGCCGTCGGCGACGAGATCGAGGCCCTGGTCCTCCAGAAGGAGGACAAGGAAGGCCGCCTGATCCTCTCGAAGAAGCGCGCTCAGTACGAGCGTGCCTGGGGCACCATCGAGAAGATCAAGGAAGAGGACGGCATCGTCACCGGTACCGTCATCGAGGTCGTCAAGGGTGGTCTCATCCTCGACATCGGCCTCCGTGGCTTCCTGCCGGCTTCCCTCGTCGAGATGCGCCGTGTCCGCGACCTCCAGCCCTACGTGGGCAAGGAGCTCGAGGCGAAGATCATCGAGCTGGACAAGAACCGCAACAACGTGGTCCTGTCCCGCCGTGCCTGGCTGGAGCAGACCCAGTCCGAGGTCCGCCAGACGTTCCTCACGACCCTGCAGAAGGGTCAGGTCCGTTCCGGCGTCGTCTCCTCGATCGTCAACTTCGGTGCCTTCGTGGACCTGGGTGGCGTCGACGGTCTGGTCCACGTCTCCGAGCTGTCCTGGAAGCACATCGACCACCCGTCCGAGGTGGTCGAGGTCGGCCAGGAGGTCACCGTCGAGGTCCTCGACGTCGACATGGACCGCGAGCGTGTCTCCCTGTCGCTGAAGGCGACGCAGGAAGACCCGTGGCAGCAGTTCGCCCGCACCCACCAGATCGGCCAGGTCGTGCCCGGCAAGGTCACGAAGCTGGTTCCGTTCGGTGCGTTCGTCCGTGTGGACGAGGGCATCGAGGGTCTGGTGCACATCTCCGAGCTGGCCGAGCGCCACGTGGAGATCCCGGAGCAGGTCGTCCAGGTCAACGACGAGATCTTCGTCAAGGTCATCGACATCGACCTCGAGCGTCGTCGCATCAGCCTCTCGCTGAAGCAGGCCAACGAGTCCTTCGGTGCCGACCCGGCCTCGGTCGAGTTCGACCCGACCCTGTACGGCATGGCCGCGTCCTACGACGACCAGGGCAACTACATCTACCCCGAGGGCTTCGACCCCGAGACCAACGACTGGCTCGAGGGCTACGAGAAGCAGCGCGAGGAGTGGGAGCGCCAGTACGCCGAGGCGCAGCAGCGCTTCGAGCAGCACCAGGCGCAGGTCATCAAGTCCCGCGAGGCCGACGCCCAGGCGGCGGCCGAGGGCGGCGACGCGGCGGGTGCGGCTCCGGCCGCGTCCGGCGGTGGCTCGTACTCCTCGGAGTCCGCGGACAACTCCGGCGCCCTGGCGTCGGACGAGGCCCTGGCTGCCCTCCGCGAGAAGCTCGCCGGCGGCCAGAGCTGAAAGCTCACCGCTAGGCGCTAGCCGATGACTGCGGGCCCGCACCCATCAGGGTGCGGGCCCGCAGTGCGTTTCCCGCAGACCGGGCGGGTCACGGCGGCTGCCGTCGACCACGCCGGTCGCGGCGGCAGCCCCGTCGACCGCGGCGGACGCCGGCTGTCCCGTCGACCGCGGCGGATGGCGATCGCCACGCCGGACGCGGCGGCCGGGCTGCCCTTCCGGTGGTGGGCCCTCGGTGCGTGCGGTGCGCGTGACGTCGGCTGACCTTCCCGGTGATCGTGGCGCCCCGGGCGCGCGGGCGGCGGCTGCCCGGTGGTCTCGTGGCGCACGGTGTCCACCCGGCTGGACGCGTGCGCGGGCGGAAACGTGCGGGATACACGAGTTGCCGATGGGCCGTAACCGGCCATTGGGAGGCTTCCCCGGTCGATCAAGATCGAAAGGGGAGCCCTGTCATGCCACAGCCTCAGAGCCGTCCTGGTACGAGCCGGCGTTCGTTCCTGCGCACGGTGGGTCTCACCGGTGGCGCGGGCACGATGTTCGCCACCATGGGAGCCCTCGGTCTCGCCCCCACCGCCCAGGCCGCACCGCGCGAACAGCCCTTCCGTGCCCTGAAGTCGAGCGACTTCACGCTCACGGGACGCGGCGCGGCGAAGGTCGTCATCGTCGGTGGTGGCATCGCCGGACTGGCGTCCGCGTACGAACTCGGCAAGGCCGGCTACGACTGTACGGTCCTGGAGGCCAGAGACCGCACCGGCGGGCGCAACTTCACCGTGCGGGGCGGAGATTCGACCACCGACCTCAACGGCAACAAACAGACGGCGCGCTTCAGCGAGGGCCAGTACATGAACGCGGGCCCGGCCCGCCTGCCGCAGTGGATGGTCACCCTCGACTACTGCCGCGAACTCGGCGTCCCCGTCGAGGTGTTCACCAACGCCAACGCGGACGCGTACCTCTTCAACGAGTCGGCCGGCATGACCGAGCCGATGCGATACCGCACCGCCAAGGCCGATGTCTACGGCTACGTCTCCGAGTTGCTCGCCAAGGCCACCGACAGGGGTGCCCTCGACAAGGAACTCACTGCCGCAGACCAGGAGAAACTCGTCGAGTTCCTGAAGGACTTCGGCGAGCTCGGCGACAAGCTGACGTACGCGGGCGGCGAGCGGCGCGGCTACACCACGGTCCCCGCCGCGGCGGGCACTCCCGGAGTGCTCCTCGACGGCCTCCCCAGCGCGTCCGAGGTCTTCGCCAGCGGCGTCGGCCGGTACTTCTCCTTCGAGTTCGGGTTCGACCAGGCGATGCTGATGTTCCAGCCGGTGGGCGGCATGGACCGGATACCGCGGGCCCTGACGGCGGCGATCGGCGCCCGTCGCATCCGGACGGGAGCCGTCGTCTCGCGGATCACCGACAAGGGCGGCGGCGTCACCGTCACGTACACCCAGGGCGGCCGGACCAGGTCCATCGACGCCGACTACTGCATCGGCGCCCTGCCGCCCAACATCCTCGCCAAGGTCCCGCACAACCTCGGACCGGGCGTGCAGAGCGCCCTTGAGGCGATCACCCCGCAGTCCGCGGGCAAGATCGGGCTGGAGTATCGCTCCCGGTGGTGGGAACTGGACCACCACATCTACGGCGGCATCACCGAGACCGACCAGGACGTCACCCACATCTGGCACCCCTCCTACGGCTTCCACGGCGAACGCGGCGTCCTGATCGGCTACTACAACTACGGCGGTGACGCCGACGCGTACGCGAAGCTCACGCCCAGGGAACGCGAGAAGCGAGCCGTGGCCGCGGGTGTGAAGATCTACGGCGAGAAGTACCGCACCGAACTCGCCTCCTCGTTCTCGCACCACTGGCGCCAGACACCGCACCTGGAGGCAGCCTGGCACGACACCCCGGGCGGGCCCGACGACATACGCTACAAACCCCTCAACGAGCCCACCGGGCGGGTCTACTTCGCGGGCGACTGGCTCAGTTACACCGACGCCTGGCAGCACGGTGCCTTCACGTCCGCCCGCAAGGCGGTGACCGCGCTCCACGCGCGCGTGCTGTCCGCGTGAGCGTCCGGCGGCGGCCGAGAAGGGGGTAAGAGGATGGTGGTGAGGGGCGCGGTCCGGGAATGCCCGCGCTCCGCACCATGTTGTGCTGTACGAACACGAGGAGGAGCGGTCACAGTGCTTGATCCGCAGGGTTTGTACGCATGGGAGCCGAAGGGCCTGGCCGTCGTCGACGTGGCGCTGGCCCAGGAGTCGGCCGGTCTTGTCATGCTCTACCACTTCGACGGATACATCGACGCGGGCGAGACCGGCGACCAGATCGTCGACCGGCTGCTCGACTCGCTGCCCAACCAGGTCGTGGCCCGTTTCGACCACGACCGGCTCGTGGACTACCGTGCCCGCCGGCCGCTGCTGACGTTCAAGCGCGACCGCTGGACCGACTTCGAAGAGCCCACCCTCGACGTGCGGCTCGTCCAGGACGCCACTGGAGCGCCCTTCCTGCTGCTGTCGGGCCCCGAGCCGGACGTGGAGTGGGAACGCTTCGCCGCCGCCGTCCAGCAGATCGTGGAGCGGCTCGGCGTCCGTCTGTCGGTGAACTTCCACGGCATCCCCATGGGTGTCCCGCACACCCGGCCCGTGGGCCTCACTCCGCACGGGAACCGCACCGACCTGGTACCCGGCCACCGCAGCCCCTTCGACGAGGCCCAGGTCCCCGGCAGCGCCGAGTCCCTCGTCGAGTACCGCCTCATGGAGGCCGGACACGACGTCCTGGGCGTCGCCGCTCATGTGCCGCACTACATCGCCCGCTCGCCGTACCCGGACGCCGCGCTGACCGTCCTGGAGTCGATCACCGCCGCGACCGGCCTCGTGCTCCCCGGCATCGCGCACTCCCTGCGAAGCGAGGCGCACCGTACGCAGACCGAGATCGACCGGCAGATCCAGGAGGGCGACGAAGAGCTCGTCTCCCTCGTCCAGGGCCTCGAGCACCAGTACGACGCGGCCGCGGGTGCCGACACGCGGGGCAACATGCTCGCGGAGCCGGTGGAGATCCCGTCCGCGGACGAGATCGGCCTGGAGTTCGAGCGGTTCCTGGCCGAGCGCGAGGGCGACTCCTGACCGGATCCCGGACCGTGCGGACGACCGGGCCCGTTTCCGCCGTCGCGGCCGCCGGCCGAGGGGCCTGCCGTCGTCAGGGCCTAAGCTGCTGGGCATGCTGAAGGTGGGCCTGACCGGCGGTATCGGCGCCGGCAAGAGCGAGGTGTCACGGCTCCTCGTCGAGCACGGAGCGGTACTGATCGACGCGGACAGGATCGCGCGGGAGGTCGTCGCCCCCGGAACCACCGGGCTCGCGGCGGTCGTGGACGCCTTCGGGCGGGACGTCCTCGCCCCGGACGGGAGCCTGGACCGGCCCCGGCTGGGTGCGATCGTCTTCGCCGACCCCGAGAAGCTCGCCGTGCTCAATGCGATCGTGCACCCGCTGGTGGGTGCCCGCTCGCGCGAACTGGAGGACGCCGCCCCCGACGACGCCGTCGTCGTGCACGACGTGCCCCTGCTCGCCGAGAACGGCCTCGCTTCGCTGTACGACCTCGTGATCGTCGTCGACGTGGCCCCCGAGACCCAGCTCGACCGGCTCGTACGGCTGCGGGGCATGACCGAGCAGGACGCCCGCGCCCGCATGGCCGCCCAGGCCACGCGCGAGAAGCGCCGGGAGGTCGCGGACATCGTCATCGACAACGACGTGGCCCTGGACGAGTTGGAACGTCGCGTACGGGACGTATGGGACGGTCTCGTGCGCCGAGCCCACCGGCCCGGGGAATAGCGGCCCCGGACGGGGGCGTTGAACCCGTGCAGTGAGGGAAGGAATCAGCCGTGCCCGAGACCAGCGGTTCGACCGGACGTACTCCGGAGACGCATGTCATCGACTTCCGTGCCGCCGAGCAACTGCTCGCCGCGCGCGACCCGCGGGGCGCGGTGAAGCTGCTCGACCCGGTCATCGCCGCCCATCCCGAGAACACGGCGGCCCGGCTGCTGCGCGCACGGGCCTTCTTCGCCGCCGCGCAACTGCGCCCCGCCGAGCTGGAGTTCACGATCGTGCTGGAGCGTGAGCCGGACAACGCGTTCGCGCACTTCGCGCTCGCCCGCACCTACGAGCGCCAGCGCCGCCCCGAGCAGGCCAAGCGTCACTTCAGGCTGGCGGCGGCGCTCGACCCGAAGCCGCAGTACCTGGAGGCGGCGCGCTTCGACGCGTAGGGCCCCGTACGGACGGGG
This sequence comes from Streptomyces sp. 142MFCol3.1, assembly GCF_000424945.1. NCBI lineage: Bacteria > Bacillati > Actinomycetota > Actinomycetes > Kitasatosporales > Streptomycetaceae > Streptomyces > Streptomyces sp. 142MFCol3.1. The sequence continues at coordinate 75,493 of NZ_KE384280.1, read as the reverse complement.
CCGAGCCGTACGGAAGGGCCGCGGGGTCCTCCGGCGCCGAGGCACCTGGACGACTGCACAGTGGTCGGGACCCGTGACCCCGGACCCGTGGTTCCGCAGCAGTGGCTCGGGACGGGGCGCGCCGGAGCGGTCGGAGACGGCGGTGCTCCGAGTGGTTCACACCTTGCGGTGCTCGGGAGCGGTCACGGGTGGCGGTGCTCCGGTGGCCGTCGGTAAGGCGGCCGGCTGCCCGGAGGCGGGTACGGCGGCCGCGTCTCCGGCGGTGCGTAAGGCGGCACGTCACGTCCCGGCTGATAGTGCGGCCCCTGGCGGATGTGCCGCAGGATCATCGCCATGTCGACGGTGACGACCAGCCACAGAACCCCGCACGCGGCAGCCCAGCCGGGCCGCCCGACCAGCGCGAACGCGACCGTCCCGAAGATCGTCCAGACCAGGCCCCACAGGCTCAGCCAGAAGCGCGCCCGCAGTGCACTGCGCGCTGTCGTCGGTTCACTGCCTGTACGCATCAGGACCACCACTCCTACTGGGAAACGTACTCTTCCTGGTGCACGTTCACCAAGTGAGAGCGGTCGGTACGGCGACCGCCGGGGGAGGCGACGGTGCTGCTGGAGGCGCTGCGGGCGGACGCGGGACTCGCGAAGTGGCTGAGGAGCCTGGAGGGCGAAGGTCCGCCAGGGCTGGAAGCGGTGCTCCCGGACGGCGACGAGCTGGCCGACGTGCTGCTCGACCTGACCGTGGCCCACGAGCACATCAACGAACTCGTCGCGCTGCGCGCCCGCTTGGTGGCCGACCCGGAGGCCATGACCCTCCTCGCGCGCTGCGTCGCCCGCTTCGTGCGGGACATGGGGGAGATCGGCAAGAGCTGGGAGCCGCCCACCTTCCCGGAGTCCGCCGGAGCACTCGGACGCTGCTTCCACGTGTACGTCTTCATCGCGGTGCTGCCCCACGTGCGGGCCTACCACCGGGAGCGTGGCATCCCCGAGGACGTGTCCCGGCGCACCCTCGCCGACCTCGGCCGTCACGTGGCAGTCCACTACAGGCGGGCCGGAACACCGGGACTGCTGTTCCCCTGGTGGATAGCGCTGCACTTCCACGGGGAGCTGTTCCAGCTGGGCAGGCTCCAGTTCCAGCGGGCGCGGCTCGGCCGGCGCACGGGCCGGGCCGTCGCCGAGGCGGGTCTCGACCTGGGCCCCGGCGATCCGTGTCTGAGCCTGCACATCACCGACTTCCGCGGGCCGCTGACGCCGGCCGCCTGCGACCGTTCGCTCGCCCTGGCCCGCGACTTCTTCGCCCGCCACTTCCCCGACGAGCGCTATGAGGTGGCCATGTGCCACTCCTGGCTGCTCGATCCCCAGCTCAAGCGCTATCTGGCCGCCGAGTCCAACATCGTCCGCTTCCAGGACCGGTTCGCGCTCGTCCACCAGGACGGCACCCCGGACGACGGGGTGCCCGTCGGGTTCGTCTTCGGCGATCCCGAGCTGCCGCTGGAGACACTGCCCCGGCGCAACAGCGTGGAGCGGGCGATCGTCGACCATCTGCGTGCGGGCGGCCACTGGTACGGCGGGCACGGCTGGTTCACGTTGTGAGCCGAACGGTTCGTGCCGTGACCGACCCGAGCCTTCGGCGCCCGGCGGCATTCCCCGAACCGCCCCTTTCTCGAACCGGTCCTTCACGAACCGCACTTCTCGAATTGGCGCTCTCTCGAACCGGTATCCCTCGAACACGTCACCCGAACGAGTGGCAGTGACCCGGAACGGGGCGCCGGAGACCGTTCGTTGGACGGGTATGAGCATCGAGAAGCGTCAGAAGACAAGGATGCGGCAGGGACACGAGGGGACGGGACCGGGCGCGATCACACCGGACGGCTGCGCCGTCGAGCTGTACACGCGACTGCCCGTCGGGGACGAGCCGGACATCGTGACCGCCGCGGTGCCCCCGGGCGCGCACATTCTGGAACTGGGCAGCGGGGTGGGCCGCGTGACCCATCCGCTCCTGGATCGGGGCTTCACGGTCACGGCCGTGGACGAGTCCGCCGAGATGCTGGAGCGCGTCCACGGGGCCCGCGCGATATGCGCCACGATCGAGGACCTCCAGCTCGATGAGACCTTCGACGTGGTGATGCTCGCGTCGTTCCTCGTGCACGCCGGTGACGAGAGGGAGCGCAGAGCGCTGCTGGACACCTGTGTCCGCCATGTCGCCGACGACGGCTGCGTGCTGATCCAGCGCGAGGGGCAGGACTGGCACACCCGCGTGCCGCGTGAGCGGGTGGACGCCTCCGGCTTCACCGTCCGCATCCTGTCCGCGGATCCGGTCGGTGACGGGGTGAACTCGGTCCGCGCGGAGTACGAGTTCCCCGACGCCACCTGGACCCAGACGTTCCTGGCCCGCCCGCTGACGGAGGACGAGTTCGAGGAGGCCCTGCGGGAGGCCGGGCTGAGAGTGGACCGTCGTCTGACCGAGGACGGCGTGTGGATGAGGGCGGTGAAGGCGACGCGGAGCTGACTCCGGGGGTGTGGGGCTGCCCTGAGGTGCGGGGGTTGATCCCGGGGGTGCGGGGCTGACTCCGGGGTGCGGGGCCCGCTTGGGGTGCAGGCTCATCCCAGGGGTGTGGCCGGCTCGGGATGTGGCGCTGCCTCGGGGTGCGGAGCTGACCCCGAGGGCGTGGTGACGGCTCGGGCTGCGGGCCGATCCCGGGGGCGTGTGGCTGACTCGGGGTGCGAGATTGATTTCGAAGGCGCGGGACTGGACGCCGAAGGCGCGGCGGGGGCTGGTCTTGAAGGTGCGGGCCCTACCCCGAAGGCGCGGCGGGGCTGATCCCGAAGGTGCGGGACCGACCCCGAAAGGCGCGGCGGGGGCTGAACCCGAGTCGGTGGGAATGCGCTCCGCTCCCGAGCGGGCCTGGCTCGGCCCGTGCGCGTGGGGCTGATCCTCAGGGGCCGCGGGCGCGGTTGCGTGTTGCGTGTGCGGGCTCATGGCGGCCGAGGCGCGGGCCCAGCGGGGCGAAGAAATGTCGTCCGGCGGCGATGAGTTCCGCGAGACCGCCCGGTCTATCTGGGTGAAGGCACGAGCCACCGCTTCCCACAGGAGACCAGCATGTCCGAGACCTCCGTCCCCGCCTCCCGAGTCGCCTCCGCCGCCTCCGTGAACGCCCCCGGGCGCAGCCGTGGCGCACGCGTCTCCCTGACCGCTCTGCAGATCGTCCTCGGCCTCTTCTACGCCGTCGCGAGTGCCCTGCCCAAGCTGATCGCGCACCCGTCGGCCGCCGAGGCGTTCGACAAGCTGGGCTGGGGCCACACGGGCATGTACATCATCGGCGCACTCGAACTCGCCGGCGGTGTCGCCCTGTTGATCCCGCTGCTCGACTCCGTGGCGGCGATGGCGCTCGGCGCGCTGATGGTGGGCGCGTTCATCGCCAACATCACCGCCATCCACGGCCCCTATTCGGCGACCCCGCTCATCCTCGTCCTGCCGCTCGCCCTGATCGCCTGGGCCAGGCGGAGCCACACCACGGAGTTGCTGCGACTGGTGCGCCGACGGGCATGACGGCCGTACGGCGGTGAGGGCACCCCGGCGACAGGGGGTGCCCTCACCGCCGTGACGGCGTCACGGGGTGCGTCAGCCGAGGCGGGGCCGGATGTCGCTTCGCGGGGCGTCCGGTCGGGTGCGTCGACCGGGCCGGACGGCTCAGGAGTCCGCGTCGCCGAAACCGTCCGGCCGACCGCGCGCGCCGGAGGATCGTGAGGAGCCCGAGGACCGGGACGACCCCGACGGGCGGGACCTGCCCGGGCCGGCCGTCGGGGCGGGGCCGGTGCCGGGAGCGCCGGCCGCACGGGCCGCGTCGGCGAAACCGGACGTGCCGGCGGCGAGCCCCCGCAGCCGTTCCATGTCGCGGCGGTCCCGCTTGGTCGGCCGGCCCGTGCCGCGGTCACGGATGCCCGCCGGGGCGACGGCCTCGCGCGGCGGGGGCGGCGGGCTGTTGTCGACGTAGCACTCGACGGCGACGGGCGCACCGACCCGCTTGCGGATGAGGCGCTTGACGACGACCACCCGCTCCCGGCCTTCGTGCCGCAGGCGCACCTCGTCGCCGACGCGCACGGAGTACGCGGGCTTGACGCGTTCGCCGTTCACCCGGACATGCCCGCCGCGGCAGGCGGTGGCGCCCAGGGAGCGGGTCTTGACGAGCCGCACGGACCAGATCCAGCTGTCGACGCGTACGCTCTCGCCGCTCGTGGGGCCCGCCGCCCTGGCGGAGGCCGCCGCGTCGCCGGAGCCGGGCGCAGCGCCCGCGCCCGTGTCCTTCTTCTCCCCGTCAGCACCCTGAGAAGCCATGCCGTCGACTTTAGTCTCCCTGGGCCAGGACACCTCCGGGTTTTTCCGTCGCACGGACCACTCCGGATGCGGCGGGGCGTGCAGGTTCGGAGACTGTCGTCCGAGGTCACCCGCGCACGGTGGCAGGGAGTCCTCGGCCAGACAGCGGAGGAGGGGGGCGACCCTCGTCCTCTGCTCGCGGACTTCGCGAACGTCTCCCCGTCGTCGTCACCGCCCGGCAGGCCGCCGGCGGCTGGACGAACCTCCGGGTCCCCCACCACGACCGTGACCATCCGCGGCATCGCCCCTCGCGAAGGTCGGCCACGACAAGTACCCCGGTTTCGTCAGGACGCTCCTCGCCTCCTCATGCCGATCGAGGGGTACGTGGCCGCGGGCGCCGTGATGACCTGGTCGTACGGTGGAGGCATGGACACCGGTGGCCTGGCCGAACTGGACGCGCGGATCTCCGGCTGCCGGGCGTGCCCGCGCCTGGTCGCCTGGCGCGAGGAGGTGGCCCGCACCAAGCGAGCCGCCTTCGCCGACGAGACGTACTGGGGACGGCCGGTGCCCGGCTTCGGCCCGGCGGACGCCCGGCTGCTGATCGTCGGCCTCGCCCCCGCCGCGCACGGCGGCAACCGCACCGGCCGCATGTTCACCGGCGACCGCTCCGGGGACGTGCTGTACCAGGCCCTGTACGACGTCGGTCTGGCCTCGCAGCCGGCCTCGGTGTCCGCCGCCGACGGCCTGGAACTGCGAGGCGTCCGCATCACCGCGCCCGTCCACTGCGCCCCGCCCGACAACAAGCCGACACCGGCGGAACGGGACACCTGCCGGCCCTGGCTGGTGACGGAACTGGAGCTGCTGCGGCCCTCGCTGCACGCGGTGGTGGTCCTCGGCGCCTACGGCTGGCAGGCCGCCCTGCCGGCCTTCGCCGAGGCAGGATGGGCGGTCCCGAAGCCGCGGCCGGTCTTCGCGCACGGGGCGCGGGTGTCGCTCGACGGGCTGGAGCTGTTCGGCTCCTTCCACGTCAGCCAGCGCAACACCTTCACCGGCAAGCTCACCCCCGAGATGCTGCGGGACGTCCTGCGGACGGCGAAGGAGGCGGCCGGGTTGGCGTGAATTGCCGCGACGCCACCGCGGTACGGGCGTTACGGTGCGCGGATGGGCCTGTATCCGGAGATCGAACCTCACGACGGCGGAATGCTCGATGTCGGGGACGGCAACCAGGTGTACTGGGAGGTCTGCGGCAATCCGCGCGGGAAGCCGGCGGTGATGCTGCACGGAGGGCCCGGCTCCGGCTGCACCCCGCATCACCGGCGCTACTGCGATCCTGCCGCATACCGGATCGTGCTTCTCGACCAGCGCGGCTCCGGACGGTCGACGCCGCACGCGAGCGCCTACGGCACGGACATGGGCGTCAACACGACGGACCGTCTGATGCGGGACCTGGAGATGCTGCGGCGACGGCTCGACATCGCGCGGTGGCTGGTGTGGGGCGTGTCATGGGGGTCGGTGCTCGGGCTGCGGTACGCGCAGACCCATCCGCACGCGGTGTCCGAACTGGTGCTGACGGGAGTGGCCACCGGCTCGGACCCCGAGGTCGCGCTGCTGACCAGGGGGCTGGGGAAGATCTTCCCGGAGGCGTTCGAGCGGTTCCTCGGCGAGCTGCCGGTGCACGACCGCGACGGGAACCTCGCCGCCGCGTACAACCGGCTGATCGAGTCGCCCGATCCGCGGGTGCGGGAACGCGCGGCGCGCGCGTGGACCGACTGGGAGACGGCGATCGTCCCGGCGCCGCCCCGCTCGGTGGAACGCTACGAGGACGCGGCCTTCCGCATGGGCTTCGCCCGGACCGTCACCCACTACTGGGGCAACGACCACTTCCTGGGCGAAGGGAACGCCGAGGGCGTGGTGCTGCGGGACGCGCCCCTGCTCAAGGGCATCCCGGGCACGCTGGTGCAGGGCAGTCTCGACTTCGGGAACCTGCTGGGCATCGTCTGGCGGCTGCACCGGGCCTGGCCCGACAGCGAGCTGGTCGTCGTGGACGACGCCGGGCACGGTGCCGGTGCTCCGGGCATGGCGGAGGCGTTGGTCGCGGCCACCGACAGATACGCGCGGAGATAGCGGACCCGTACGACGTCCGGCCCCGCGGCGCCGGCGGCCACCTCGTCGGCCCCGGCTCACGCACCGACCACGGCGTCTACGGCACCGCACCGGGTACCGCCCATCTGCCCGGCCCCGAACCCGGCCAGGGCCTGTCGGACCGTACCCGGCGTCGCCGGACAGGCGGAATGGCCGGTCAGGGACCGCCTAGGGCACGACGGCTGTCGCGGTGATCTCCACCAGCTGCCCCGTGTACCCGAGGCAGGCCACTCCGAGCAGCGTCGAGGAGTGCGGGCCGATGCTCAGCCCGGACGCCTCGACGACCTCCCACACGGCGGACAGCACCGCCGGCTCGCCGCTCACGACGTACACGTCGGTCGACACCACGTGCGCCATGTCGCTGCCGACCGCGCGGAGTTGCTCGTCCAGGTTGGCCAGCACCTGCCGGGCCTGCCGCACGGGATCGCCCTCGCCGACGATCTTCCCGTCGGCGTCGAGGGGCACGGACCCGGCGAGGAACGCCAGCTTCGTCCCCGCCTCGACGACGGACGCGTGCGCATAGACGGGCGGCGCGAAGAGGGTGGGGACGGTGACGCGCTGGACCACGGGAGCTCCTGAAGGGGTCGTCGACGCCGGGCCCGCTCGGCCCGGTCCGTCGTCGGCGGCCGACCTGCCGATGATGCGGTGGGACGGCCGGGCCCCGCATCCGAATTTCGCTCGACACCCCGCCGCGCCACCCGCATCCTGACCCGATGCGCACCTCCCGCTCGCTCCTCGGCGCGGACTTGCGGCCAGGGCACGCCGGAGGGTGCGGCGATCCCGGGGCAAGCCCCTGATGTCCCGCACCGTCCACCACGTCTCCGCCGGACGCCGTGCCACGCCCCCGTACTGGACGGCCGGACTGCCGGGCCCGCTCACCGCGCACCACCTGACCGAACTCCGCCTCAGCGGCGCGGAGTCGGCCAGGGCCCGGAGCGAGGGCCGTCGAGCCGTCCCGTCCCGGCTGGTCCGTTCCTTCACCGCCTACACCTACCCCCGCGCCCTCGACTGGACCATCCGCACCGCTCACGAATCCACGGCCCGCGCCGGACTGCGCGCCTTCCGCACGGCCGCCCGCAAGCTCCTGCACGCCGCGCCGCCGGGCGAACTCCTCGGCGCGGCACAGGACCTGGACCATGCACCGACACGTCACCGCCACCGGAAGCTCTGGGAATGCTGACCCGCCGGCGGTGCCAGGTCGCCGGACGCGCGCGTGCGGCCGTTGCGTTCTCCTCGTCCTCGTCGTCGTCCTCGTCCGCTCGGCGAAAGGCACTCCCGAGCCGTGCGCGATGCTCTCGAATAATGCTTCGAAAAGGACCGGTCGCCGCTGTTACCGTTCCGAGCGTGGCGAAACTCAACCAGATCATCGCAGTCGAGAAGGGCGTCAAGTCCAAGTCCCACCAGGACCTGACGGCTGCTCATCACGGGCTCCAGAAGCCGGCTCTCCTGGCCGGAATATCGCGGACCTATCAGCCGAAGGACGAGGAGGGCGAGCAACTGCCGCCCGAGTCGACCCGGGTGCAGGTGAAGGCCGAGGACGTACTGCGGGACACCGCGGCGACCCTCACGCGGCTGTTCGATGTGACCGCCACGAAGGACTGGGCCAACTGCACGGCCCGCGCGGACGTGAAGGTGGACGGGCGCGTACTCGTCGCCGACGTACCCGTGTCCTATCTGCTGTTCCTGGAGAAGCAGCTCACCGACCTCAATTCCTTCGTGCGGAAACTGCCCGTTCTCGACGCCTCCGAGTCGTGGGCGCAGGACCCGTCCACCGATGCCTGGAAGACCGAGCCGGTGCGGACGGTCCGTACGAAGAAGGTGCCCCGGAACCACGTCAAGGCCGAGGCCACCGAGAAGCATCCGGCCCAGGTCGAGGTGTACTACGAGGACGTGCACGTCGGGTACTGGACGACCGTGAAGTTCTCCGGCGCCCTTCCCGCACGACGGGTCAACGAACTCCTGGACCGCGTCGAGAAGTTGCAGCAGGCCGTCAAGTTCGCCCGCGAGGAGGCGAACGGCGTCGACGTCGTCGACCAGCGGATCGGGGACGCCGTGTTCGGCTACCTCTTCGGGTAGCCTCCAGACTCCCCGGCCGGCTCAGTACGGCCGGGGTGCGCGAGGAGCGCAAGCTGAAGCTGAAGCTTGTCGTGATGAGCGTTCCGTACCCGCCACAGATGTCAGGGACGGGGCGCGGTCAATCTCAGACTCTTGCTCCAGACTCAGTATTCGCCGCCGATCGCCGGATCGAACGGCCCAGGCCCCAGTACGTCGAAATGCCGGTTCAAGTCCGGCCCGCGCAGCTCGATGCGTGGTGGTCCAAAGGCAGGACGCGGCGACATAACGACTGACCTGGTCCGCACAGGGTCCGGTGTGCGAAATGGGCGGCATCACAGGGCCCGGGGGCCGGCTACGCCCTCGGGCCCGCTCCGCGTCCGGAGGTTCCACGCGTCCTTCCGCCCGCTCCGGTTCCCACCGCCGACGTTTCCTTCCGATCGCGTTCATGAAGAACGCGGAATTCCCGCACGCCGTCACACGGTGGAAATGCGTACGTTCCGTTCCCGCACGCGAGACGGCCTATCGTGGGAACGACACCGCCCGGCCGACGTCGCCCGAAGGCAGCAGCCAGCACATGCCCGCCCTCGCCGACAGGAGCCCCGTGTCCCGCCTCGGCTTCACCCCCCCGCCCTGGCTCGCCCATGCCCTGCGCGCACAGCGCGGGCCCGTGCCCTGGAGCGCCGTCGTGCGCGGCGCACTCGCCGCCGGACCCCTGCTCCTCGTGGCCGTGCCGGCCCAGCAGGTCTCCGCGGGAGTCGTCGCCGCCCTCGGCGCGATGCTCGCCGGCATCAACGACCGGCCGGGCAGCAGGCGCGCCGCCGTCAGGAGGCTCGGGGCGCCCGCCCTGGCCGGAGCCGCCGGCCTGTTCGTCGGGTCGTACGCCGGACAGCACATGGGAGCGGTCGCGCTCACCGTCCTTCTCACCGGGCTCGGGCTCGTCGCCGGAGCCGTCAGCGCGGTCGGGCCCGTCGCCTCCGGTGCCGGGACCCAGCTGCTCGTCGCCTCCGCGATCGGAGCCGGGATGCCGCTGCCCGAACCGGGATGGCAACGCGCCCTCTTCTTCCTCGGCGGCGCCGGATGGCTTCTCCTGCTGCGGCTCGCGCTGCCGACCCCCGGCGCCACCGCGGGCGACTACCGCTTCGACGGGGAGCGCGCGGCCGTCGGCGCCGTCTACGACGCGATCGCCGATCTGCTCGACGCCTCCGGAGCGCCGGAGGCGCCCCGCCGCCGCGTCGCCCTCACCGCCGCTCTCGACCACGCGCAGGACGCACTCGCCGGACCCCGGCTGCGCCGGTACGCCAGTTCCGCGGCCGAGCGGCGGCTGCACGCGCAGTACGCCGCCGCGCTGCCGCTCGCCGAGGCCGCGACCGCGCTCGCGTGGTCCGGGGACGCCGGCTCCGCCCGCGCCTCCGCGGGGCTCCGGCGCCTCGCCGACGCCGTACGGAACAACACCCACCCCGGCCCGCTGCCCGCCCCCACCCGCACCGCGCCCGCCCTGCGCGCCCTCGACGACGCCCTCCTGCACGCCGCCGAGGCCTTCGACCGGGCGGAGGGCGGCGACCTGCACACCCGCACGCGCACATTCGCCTCCACCGTCCGCACCGTTCTCGGTTCCGCCGGACGCGAATACGGGATCCGCGTCGCGCTCTGCTTCGGCGCCGGCGCGGCCGTCGCACAGGCCCTGGACCAGGCCCACTGGTACGGGCACCACGCGCACTGGTACTGGCTGCCCGCGACCGCCGTCTTCCTCGTCAAGCCCGACCTCGGGCCGCTGGCCTCGCGCGTGCTGTGCCGCGCGGCCGGGACGGTGCTCGGCGCCGTCGCCTTCGCCGGGCTCGCGGCCCTGCTGCCGAGGCCCGAGGGCCTCGTCGCCCTGGTCGCGGTCAGTGGCGCCCTTCTCCCCGTCGCCACCCGGCACTTCGCCGCGCAGACCGCCGTCGTCACCGTCCTCGTCCTCGCCCTGGTGATGCTGGGAGGGGAGCCGCAGGCCTCCTGGAGCCGCCTCGGCGAGACCCTGCTCGCCTGCGCGATCGTGCTGCTCGTGGGCCATCTGCCGATGCCCGGGCAGCGCGGGGGAACCGTGCGGGCACGGCTCCGGCACGCCGAACGGGCCGCCGGGGCATATCTCGCACACGTCCTCGACGAGGGCCGGGGCGTGGACGCGGACGGGGGACGGCGAGGTGAGGGCCGCGGCGAGCACGGAGCATCCGGCGAAGGCCGCCACGGGGGTGGGGGAGAAGCAGGGGTGGACGAGAGGCGCCCGGGCGGTGGTGCGGCCGACGTCCGGGCCGGGCGCTGGGTCCTGCGGCGGGAGGCGTATCGCACGCTGGCCGAGGCCCGCACCGCGATCGACCTCGCCGCCGCCGAACTCCCCGCCCTGGCCCGGCACGCCGAGGGGACCGACGAGGTGGCGGCCACGCTGGAGCGGCTCGTCGACACGACCACGGCGTGCGCCGTGCACCTCGACGACACCGGGTGGCTCACCCCCTGGCACACCGGGCGGATCGCCGAACTCCTCGACGAGCTGGCCGAACGCCGTGACCGGGCCGGCCTGGACGCGCACCGGGCGCCGGGGGCCGCCCCCGAGATCCCGTCCGCGGTGTAGCCCCCGGCGCGGTGCGACCGTCCGGCCCCGGCGCGGTGCGACCGTCCGCCCCCGGCGCGGTGCGACCGTCCGCCCCCGCGGCGGCCCGCCGCACGATCCCGGCGTCGGCAGGGCCGCCGTAGCCGCTACGTCTGCACCCGCACCCACACCGGCGCATGGTCCGAGCCCGGCGCACCGCGCCGCTCGACCGGGTCCGCGGCCACCGACGGCAGCCGGAGCCGCTGCTCGTCCGGCAGGCCCGTGCCCGCCGCGGTGACCCGGTGGACCAGGTGGTGGCTGACCAGGATGTGGTCGATCAGTTCACGGCGCCCCGAGCTGACACGGGAGTAGCGCCGGTCGGCGGGGATGAGCGGAGCGACATCCCACAGGCGCATCCCGTCGCCCGCGTCGGGGCGGTCGTACCCCGAGGTGCCGATCCCCGAACCGGGCGGGCCGAGGAGGATCTGCGTGGTGGCCGCCTGCACCTCGTCGTTGAGGTCGCCGAGCACCGCCACGTCCCGCGTGCGGCCCTCTCCGGCCATGAGCTCGTCGGCCAGCGCGCGCAGCGCAGTGGCCTCGGCGGCGCGCCGATACAGGGCGTAGGCGCCGTAACGGGCCCGCTCGCCCTCGTCGCGCGGCTGGAACCGCCCGCCGGGGTACGAGAGCAGCTTGGACTTCAGATGGCAGACGGCCGCCGTGAGGGTCAGCGCACCCGTGGACACCTCCACGGCGAGGAAGCCGCGGCCCGCGTGCGAGGCCGTGCCGCCGCTGTCGTCGGCCTGCACGGGACGCAGCTTCGCGGGGAAGGCGACGGTGTCGGCGACGACCCGCGGGGCCGCGCGGCTGAGGAAGCCCACCCTGATGCCCCGGTCGTCGGGGTGCTCGGAGACGGTGAGCTGCCAGTCGCCGTCGAGCATGTCGGCCAGGTCCGCGAGGGCCTCCGGGTCGCCGACCTCCTGCACACCGAGCAATTCGGGGTCGAGTCCGTCGACGACGCCGGCCAGAGCGGCGAGCTTCGACTCGTACGCGGCCTTGTCCTGCGGCCCGAAGGGACCGCCGGGCCGGTACAGGTTCTCCAGGTTCCACGTGCCGAGGAGCATGCGGGCTCCTTCCGAAAGGCGCGCCGAGGCGCGCGGAGACGAGGCGAGGCTGAAGCGCACCGGTGACGACGGTGGTGACGCGCACCGGGGCGACGGACGCGCCGGGCACCACGGCGGTGACGCGCGCCGTGGGCGACGGTGGTGACACGCACCGAGGGCGACGGTGATGACGCCAGAGTGCTCGCCCGTCCGCCGTCCCGACAGAGCTCGTGCGGGATGCGCGGTTCACGTCCCCCGACGGCACGACACCGTCGTACGGTGACGTAATGACCCGGTCCGGTGGAACACCCACGCCCGCCGATCTCGTCATCACGGGATGCACCGCGCTGGTGCACGACGACCGGGAGGAGGCCGGATTCGTCGAGGACGCCTCGATCGTCGTACGCGGAGGCGTCATCGAGACGGTCACCGGCGGCGGCCTGCCCCGCCCGGACGCCGTCGAACACATCGACGGCCGCGGCCAGGTGGCGATGCCCGGCCTGATCAACTGCCACACCCACGCCCCGATGGCCGCCCTGCGCGGAGTCGCGGAGGACCTGCCGGCCGAGGAGTGGTTCAACGACCGCATCTGGGCCATCGAGTCCAACCTCACCGCGAAGGACGTGGAGTTGGGCGCGCGTCTGGCGTGCGCCGAGATGATCCTCGGCGGGGTCACTTGTTTCGCCGACCACTACTTCTCCATGGACGCCGTCGCCGCGGTGGTGGCGGAGAGCGGGCTGCGCGCGCACCTCGGCGAGGCCTTCTTCTCCTCGCAGGGGCCCGAAGGGCGGGAGATTTCACTGGAGTTCGCGCTGCGCCACCGCGGAGCCGCCGACGGCCGCATCACCACCGCGCTGGCACCGCACGCCCCCTACACGGTGGACGACGCCGACCTCGCCGCCACCGCCGAACTCGCCCGCGACCACGGACTTCCGGTGCACCTGCACGCCGCCGAGAGCCGCGCGCAGACCGAGACCAGCCTGGCCCGCCACGGTGTGACCCCGATCGACGTGCTGGAGCGCACAGGGCTCCTCCACCACGACGTGCTCATCGCGCACGGCACGGGCATCGTCGAGCGCGACCTTCCCGTGCTGCGTGACGCGCCCGGGCGGATCGCCGTCGCCACCGCCCCGCGCGGCTACCTCAAGTTCGCCTGGGGCCCCACGCCCGTGCGGGCGCTGCGCCAGATAGGCGTCCCGGTCGGCCTGGCCACGGACGGCGCCGCCTCCAACAACTCCCTCGACGTATGGGAGTCGATGGCGCTCACCTCCCTCGTGCAGAAGTCGGCCGAGGGCGACCCCCGTTGGCTGACGTCCCGGCAGGCCCTGCACCACGCGACGCTGCAGAGCGCACGGGCCGTCGGACTGGGGGAGCGGATCGGCAGCCTGGCCCCGGGACGCCGGGCCGACATCGTCCTCGTCGACCTCACCGGACCGCACACCCAACCGGTCCACGACCTGGCGGCCACGCTCGTGCACAGCGCCCGCTCCGCCGACGTGCGCACGACCGTCGTCGACGGGAGGGTACTGATGCGGGACCGGCGCCTGCTCACGATCGATCTGCCCGCCACGGTCGCCGAGCTGGGGCAGCGGCTGCCCGCGCTCCTCGACCGGAGCCACGGCAGGCGGATCCAGCAGTACGACACCTGATCCGCCCGGTGCGCCCGAGGGCCGCTCACGCTCGTGGCGACGCACTGACGAGAAAACTCCCCGATACGCCGATGAGTTCTGCTTCTCCCGCCGGTCACCACAGAGAAGGAACTGTTGCGTAGGAGGAGCACATGACGCTTCCGCGGATCGTCTCGCGCGAGGAGTGGCGCGCCGCGCGCGAGGAACTGCTGGTCCAGGAGAAGGCCGCCACACGCGCGCGTGACGCGCTCAACGCCGAGCGGCGCGGCCTGCCGATGGTCGAGATCGACAAGGAGTACGTGTTCGAGGGCGGCGACGGGAAGGCGACGCTGCTCGACCTCTTCCGCGGACGGCAGCAACTGGTGGTCTACCACTTCATGTTCGCGCCCGAGTGGGACGCGGGCTGCCGCAGCTGCTCGGCCTTCCTCGACCAGATCGGGCACCTCGCCCATCTGCGGGCCCGCGGCACCGAGTTCGCGGCCGTGTCCAGGGCGCCGTACACCAGGATCCTGCCCTTCAAGGCCCGCATGGGCTGGACGGTGCCCTGGTACTCGTCGTACGACAGCGACTTCAACCACGACTTCCAGGTGTCCTGCACGGGCGACGAGGGCGACGGCGCCGGCGAACCCTACGAGCGCCCGGGGATGAGCTGCTTCCTGCGCGACCGTGACCGTGTCTTCCACACGTACTCCACCTACGAACGCGGTCTCGACGGGCTGGGCTCCACGACCAGCCTTCTCGACCTCACGGCCCTCGGCCGGCAGGAGGAGTGGGAGGAGCCCGAGGGGCGGGCGTCTTCTCTGGGGGCGCCCGCGGGCAGCGCGCGCATCCGGTACCACGACGAGTACGAGGACTGACCGGGCAGGTCCGTATCGACACCACCGGTGACCAGGAGTGAGCGGAATCGTCAGATCCGTCACGCCGCACCCACAGCCGAGTGTCGGCAATGTCTCAGTACCGTCACTTCCCGAGCCGCCGACCCCATGCCGGGCGTTTAACTCTTCGAGTGCAGCGCGACATGGAGGTGCAGGGTGAACGGGCGAACGGTGCTGGAGCGCTTTCCCGCCGGTGGACCGCGCGGTTCGTGGCCCGCTGAGGAGTTCGCGCAGGCGCGCCGCCAGGAGGGCCAGGCGGCGGAGGTCGTGATGGACCTAGCCACGGACGCGTTCCTGGTCGTCGTGCGCGGTGGCGAGTCCGTGGAGTGACAGGGCGTGACGGCGCGCCGTGTCGGCCGGTCTCCGGGTGGGTGCCCGTGCCGTGTCGGCCGGTCTCCGGGTCGTTGCCCGCGCCGCGTCAGCCGGTCTCCCCGGTCGGTACCCGCGCCGCGAACTGCTCCGCCTGGAGCGAGTACAACTCCGCGTAGACGCCCCCCGTCGCCAGGAGCTCGTCCGGGCTCCCCGACTCCACGAGACGGCCCTGGTCGAGCACATGGACCAGATCGGCGTGACGCACCGACGCCAGCCGGTGTGTGATGAGGATGACGGTCTGGCCGGTGCCCGCCAGCGCCCGGATCTTCTCGAAGACCTCCAGCTCGGCACGGGCGTCGAGCGCCGCCGTCGGCTCGTCCACGATCAGGATGGTGCCGCGCCGGTACGCGGCCCGGGCGATGCCCAGGCGCTGCCACTGTCCGCCCGACAGTTCGTGACCGCCGCTGAAACCGCGGGCCAGAAGCGTGTCCAGCCCCCGCGGGAGGTCGGCCACGACCTCCTCGGCCCCCGCTTCGGCGACCGACGCCGTGACGCGCTCCCTGGTCAGGGATGCCGAGGCACGGCCGATCGCGACGTTGACGCGGGCCGTGAAGGGCCACCGCTTGAAGTCCTGAGCCACCATCGCGATGCGCTCGGCGAGCTGCTGCCGGTCCGCGGTCGCCGCGTCCACGTCGTCCCACAGGATGCGGCCGCTCTCGGGCGCGTACAGTCCGGCGAGCAGCTTCACCAGGGTCGTCTTGCCCGAGCCGTTCTCGCCGACGAGCGCCACGATCTTGCCCAGCGGCACGGTGAGCGTCACGTCCGCGAGCGCCGGCCGGGCCGAGGCGCCCGGATAGGTGAACGTGACGTTCTCGAAGCGGATCTCCCGCGGGCGCTCGGGCAGCGGATCGCCGCCCACCGGGATCGCGCGCTCGGCCGCCTCCACGTACAGGCGGTGCAGGTCGCCGACGAACAGGGCTTCCTCGTGCAGGGAGTTGATCTCCAGGACGAGGGTGTCGAGGCTCGCCGAACCGGTGCGGATCGCGATCACGGCCGTCCCGGCGACGGACAGCGCCATCGCCCCGGCGAGCAGCAGCCCGCCCAGCGTCGCGTACGTCGCCACCGTGGCAAGTCCCGTCCAGGCGGCGGCGATCAGCCCGGTGCGGGCCGAGAGCCGTGCCAGGCGCGCCTGTTCGGCCTCGGCGGTCTCCGACATCGAGCGGAAGTGCCGCAGCAGGAACGGCCCGACACCGTGCACCCGGATCTCCGGAGCCGCGGCCGGCTCGGTGAGCAGACTGCTGATCAGGTGCCCGGCACGGGCGTGCTGCACCCAGGTGTGGAACGACTCGTAGCGCCGCCGGGCGTTGGTCAGGGCGCTCCAGGCACTCGGCAGCGTCATCGTGACGAGCAGCGGCAGCAGCGCCGGGTGCAGCACCGTCAGGACGCCCGCGGCCGCGCACAGCGAGATCAGCGCGTTCACGACCCGGGTCGCGATGGAGATCATGCGGCGCGCGGACTGGGCGCCGTACTGCGCGGTGTCCAGCAGCTTGTGGAAGGCGTCGTCCTCGATCGCGGACAGTTCCACCGCCGCTGCCCGCTCCAGGTAGAGCTCGGTCGCCACCCGCTCCACCTTCGGCTCCAGGCGCCCGGTGGCGTACGTCGACGCGGCCCGCAGCAGTGCGGCGACCAGCATCACGGCGGCGACCGTGACCAGCGCCGGGAGTGCGCCGCGTAGCCTGTCCTCGACCGGGCCGCCCGCCATCAGCCGCCCCAGCACGCTGTTGACCGCGAGCAGGCTGACGGCCTGGGCTCCGCCGCGGGCCAGCTCGGCGGCCAGCACCACCCGGGCGGCGCGCGGGTCCGCCCGCCAGGCGAGCCGGAAACTGGACGCGAGCAGTGACGGCAGCCGCGTCACCATCGCGCGGAAGTTCAACTCCAGGAACGCGTCGGAGTGTTGCGACCAGCCCATGTCGTACCGGAGCGGGCCGCCGAAGAGCAGATGTTCCGAGTCGGACGGCGGCGGCTCGCCGGAGTCGCCGTTCTTCTTCCGTGCGGGTTTCTCCACCGATGGCCTCCCCCGAGAACGCACGAACGGTGCACTTCCCAGGAACGCAGCGCTCCACCCATGACGGCAACGGGGTCTTGCGGCGACCGGCGCACTTCGGACACGCCGTACAGGCCCGGGCGGCGCTCGCGCCCTCAGCCGGGCGCCGGGTGTCACCCCGTGCGCCCTCAGCCGGGTGCCGGGCCGTCACCCCGTGCGCCCCACGGTCGCCGCAGATGTCCGACGGCTGCTGACCTGCGCGCCCCGTGTCCTTTGCCCGTGATCGGCCACCATCGGCGGGCGTCCCGCGGCCCCGGTCCGGAGCGGGCCTCACGCACTGATCGGACGCGACCAGACGGGTGTCGTCCCCGTCACCCGGCACACGGCCAGGTAGAGGGGGATCGGCGGGGTGTACGGAACAGTTCCCTCCGGCCGGTGGATCAGGCCGGGTTCGGCGGGCGCGTCCACGACGACCGCCCCCGTGGCGTAGTGCGCGGGCGCGGGCCACTCCAGCGAGACGTCGGAATCCGAGGGCACGATCCACCACCAGTGCGCCCCGTCGGCGTATACGCAGCCCACCCGCGGCAGCCGGGGCAGCAGCAGCGGCCCGAACCGGGCCGGCACCGACACGGCGTCGCAGCCCAGCGGCACCGTCATGTCCTCCGGTACGAGGAGACGCCTCGGCTGCCCGGACCCCGGCTGCGCGCGCCTCACGCGCACCAGCGTGTCCAGGCTCAGGACCCGTGCCGAGGGCCCCGTCGCCGACGATCCCCTCACACCCATGCGGTCCCCGTTCCCCAGGACGCCTCGGCCCCGGAACCCCGGCCGTCGGCCGGGGGCTTCTTGGCGCTCCAGCCCAGGTCCGAACGGACCTCGGTGTCCGCGGGGGGCCGGCCGGCCGTGCACGGCCGCTGCGTCGCGGCCTCGGGCTGGGACGGCACCGTCACGCGCTCCCGGCCGGTGCCCGAGTGCTCCCGCGCCGCGGTGCGCTCCATGCCCGCCGAGTGGTCCCCTCCGGCCGGCCGGTCGTACTGCGCCGACCGCTCGGACGCCGTCCCGTGCTCGGAACGCGCCGACCGGCCGCTACCTGCCGCGTGCTCGGAGCCCGCCATGTGCTCGGACCCGGCCGATCGCTCCAGTTCGGCCCAGACCAGCAGGCCGGGGCCGGTGTCCTGGGCCCCCCAGGCCCTGGACACGGCCGCGACGAGGAGCAATCCCCTCCCGTGCTCCTCCTCGGGCCGCTGCGGGGAGGGGTGCGGCTCACCCGGAGCGCATCCCTCGTCAAGCACGGCTATCCGCACCAGGTCGTCGCCGTCGTGCAGCTCGCAGACGACACGTTCACCCGCGGCATGGACGATCGCGTTGGTGACCAGCTCGGAGACGACGAGAGCTGCCGTGTCGCAGGTGTCCTCGCACACCGCCCAGCGGGCCAGGCGGGAACGGGTCAGGCGTCTCGCCTGAGCCACGGAGCCCGGGTGTGCGGACAGCTCGAAACGGAACCGGCGCTCGGCAGCCGCGCCGGGGCGGAGCCCTGCGGCGGCGCGGAGACCGGACCGGTCTTCGGCGGCGTCTGTTCCTAACGGCGCGGACGGAGTCACGCTTGCCACTATCGCCCCGACGTGAACACTTGGCAAGTGTCACTCTGAAAGTTGCAGAGTGCCGTGTGACTCGGTGAGGACGCGTGGCACACTGCTCGCAACAGCACGTCGAGCGGCGCCAGTTGGGACCAGTCGAAGAGACCCCGGACGGCGCCGCCCGGCCTGCCCGGACACAGTGGAGGTGGGGCGTGAGCGAACCGCGGTCCGCGCCGACGGTGGGCCAGGTCGTCCTCGGTCGGCGCCTGCTGGACCTGCGGGAACGCGCGGGTCTCAAGCGCGAGGAGGCGGCCCGCATCCTGCGCGTCGCGCCCGCCACGGTCCGCCGCATGGAGACGGCCGAGGTCTCCCTCAAGATCCCGTACCTCCAGCTCCTGCTGAAGTCGTACGGTGTCGGCGACGAGGAGGCCGAGGCATTCGTCCAACTCGCCGAGGAGGCCAACAAGCCGGGCTGGTGGCAGCGTTTCCACGACATCCTGCCCGACTGGTTCTCCATGCACGTCAGCCTGGAGGGCGCCGCCGCCCTCGTCCGCTCGTACGAACCCCACTTCGTGCCCGGGCTGCTGCAGACCGAGGACTACGCCCGCGGCGTTCTGAAGGCGGGGGCCATCGGCCAGACCCAGCCGGAAGACATCGAGCGCCATGTGGCGCTGCGCATGCAACGCCAGGATCTGCTCACTCGTGAGGACGCACCCCGTATCTGGGCCGTGATGGACGAGACGGCCCTACGCCGCCCCATCGGCGGCCCCGAGGTGATGCGCGCCCAGATCGACAAGCTGCTCCAGGCCACGAAACTGCCCCATGTGACGTTGCAGGTGATCCCGTTCTCCTCGGGCCCGCACCCCGGCACCTACGGCCCCTTCGTGCTGTTCCGCTTCGCCATGCCGGAACTCCCGGACATGGTCTACAGCGAGTACCTGACCGGCGCCGTCTACCTGGACGCGCGCTCAGAGGTGGCGACCCATCTCGAGGTCATGGACCGCATGGCGGCTCAGGCCGCTACGGCACATCGCACGAAGGAGATCCTCCGTGATCTCCGCAAGGAGCTGTGAATGGAACGCATCAAGCCCGCAATAGGCAACGTGCGCATCTACAACGGAATGCCCGCCCGTGAACTGGGCAGCGAGGGCTGGCACAAGCCGTGGAGCGGCGGGAACGGCGGCAACTGCCTGGAGGCGATGAAACTCGCCGACGGCCGCATCGCGGTCCGTCAGTCGGCGGATCCGGACGGCCCCGCGCTGATCTACACACCCGGCGAGATCACCGCGTTCATCCAGGGCGCGAAGGCGGGGGAGGCCGACTTCCTGCTGTCCTGAGGCACTTGCGTTCCGTATTCTGCGCGTTCTCCGTTTTCTTGATCTGCCTTGATTCCGCGATTACTTGACGCTTCCGGACGTCCTCTGTCTCCTGATTCCCCAGAGAACCTTGCGACTTTCCTGAACCAGGCACCCGATATCCGAAACTGATGTCCGACACGCGATGTCCGACACCCGACACCCGATGTTCGACACACGTGTCCGACACCCGATATCCACCGGCCGACATCCGATGTCAACCGGCCGACACCCGTCGGCCGACTGACCGTCTGCCGACCGCACGCCTGCCGTGGTGCGACGCGCCGCGGCCCGAGAAGAGGTGTCACAGCCGGGGCCACATACGCCGTGGGGCGTCCACCAGGCGGCTCACGGCGATCACCGGCAACGGCGGCTGGTCCGCGCGGTCCCGTCCAGGCTGAGCCCCTAGTAGATCTGCTCCACCGGCGGCGCTCCGACCGCCAGGTTCCGTCTGCCCGCCGCCGGTGCCGGCCCCTGGCCGGTCCGTACGAGATACGCGGCCGTCATGGCCCCCGTGCGTCCCACGCCCGCGCCGCAGTGCACGAACACCGGCCCCGGGGCTCCGCCGGCCACCCGGAGGAAACGCTCCGCCTGGCGGGGCGTCGGGGTCTGCCCGCCACGGGAGGGGAGGCGCACCACATCGAGCCCGGCGAGCCGCGCCGCCGTGAGATCCTCGGCGCGCGGGTCCACGACAACGCTGAACCCCTTTCGGCGCGAATGCGGCCCGAACGCGGGCCGGGTGCGGTCCAGTGGTCAGCCCGGCGGGAGCACCCCGCACAACGCGTCGAGCGCCGCCGCGTAGGCGTGTTCCGCGGGCGTCGCGTACCCCACCACCAGCCCGTCAGGCGCGGACATGTCCGTCCCGGGATGCCGGAACTCGTCGAGTCCGTCGAGCGCGATGCCCTGCCACACCGCCGCCTTCACCGCCGACTGTTCCGTCCCGGGCGGCAGCCGCAGCACCGCGTGCAGTCCGGCCGCGATCCCCGTCACCTCGATGTGCGGCGCCTGCTCGGCGAGCGCGGCGACCAGCCGGTCGCGCCGCGCCCGGTACCGCTGCCGCATCCGCCGGACATGGCGGTCGTACGTCCCGGAGACGATGAAGTCGGCGAGCGCCAGTTGGTCCAACGTGCCGGCCCACGCCTCCCGTTCGCCCTTCACGGCGAGCACCGGGTCGACGTACCGCTCGGGCAGTACCATCCAGCCCAGCCGCAGCGCGGGCGACAGGCTCTTGCTGACCGAACCGATGTGGACGACCCGCTCCGGGTCCAGTCCCTGGACCGCGCCCACGGGCTTGCGGTCGTAACGGAATTCCCCGTCGTAGTCGTCCTCCAGGATCACCCCGTCACGCGCGCGGGCCCAGTCGATCACCGCCGCGCGGCGCGTCGGATGCAGCGGCCCACCGGTCGGGAACTGGTGCGCGGGGGTGAGCAGTACGGCCCGCTCGCGGCCCAACTCGCTCACCTGCGCCCCGTCCTCGTCCAGGGGCAGCGGCACGGTGCGTACCGACGCGGCGGCCAGCAGATCCCGGTGGAAGCCGAGACCGTACGCCTCGACGGCCAGCGGACCCCGCAGGACCTGAGGAAAGAGCAGACGCAGGGCATGCGCGAAGCCGGAGCAGATCACGATCCGCCCGGGCTCCGTACGGACGCCACGCGCGCGTGCCAGGTACTCGGCGAGTGCCTCGCGCAGCTCGACGCGACCCGCGGGATCGCCGGGCCCGAAGGCTTCGCCGGGAGCCTGCTGCATGGCGCGTCGATACGACGCGAGCCATGCCGCGCGCGGGAAGGACGAGGCGTCCGGCGTGCCCTGTCGCAGATCGTGGCGGGGTCCACGCGCGCGTGGCGGCGCCTTCTTGGGGACGCGTGCCGGGGCGGCGCCCGACGGCGTGGCCCGCTCCGCGACCCGCGTGCCGGATCCCTGCCGTGCGGTCAGCCAGCCCTCGGCGACGAGTTCGGCATACGCGTCGGCGACCGTGTTGCGCGCGAGGCCCAGGTCGGCGGCGAGCGAACGGTACGGCGGCAGCCGACTGCCCGGGGCGAGCCTCCCGCCGCGTACCGCCTCACGCAGCGCACGGATCAGCGCGGCCCGCCGGCCCCCCGAGCCGGACAGCTCCAGGTGCAGGTCGGCGCCGATCCGCTCCGCCGAATTGACCCACGATTCCACCATGGAAATGAACCCTACAGTCGGTCTTTCGGGCTCGTAGATTCATGGTCATGACGACGAACACGACGCACACGACCACCGCCGGGACCGCAGTCGCCCACACCGCCGGGCCCGCGGAGACGGCCGGAGCGGCCGGGGGGACCGGCGTCACCGGCGTCCCGGGAGCAGTCATGGCCGAAAACACCCGCCTCGACTTCGCGAAGTCCGCACCGAAGGTCTTCCGGTCCCTCATCGGTTTCGATGCGGCGGCCCGTGAGGGGCTCGACCCGGCGCTCGTCGAACTGGTCCAGATCCGTGCCTCGCACCTGAACCACTGCGCCTACTGCCTCCACATGCACACCAATGACGCCCGCAGGGCCGGAGAGAGCGAGGACCGGCTGCACATGGTCGCCGTGTGGCGCGAGGCCCGCCATTTCTTCACGCCACGGGAGCAGGCGGCCCTGGCGCTCACGGAGGCCGTCACGCGTGTCGCCGACGCGGGCGTGCCCGACGACGTCTACGCGCAGGCCGCGGCCCACTTCGACGACCAGGAACTGGCCCGCGTCCTGGCCCTGATCCTCACGATCAACACCTGGAACCGAGTGGCGCTGTCCACCGCGAAGGTAGCGGGCACCGACGAGCGCCGCTGAGCACGGCCGGCCGCGGGGCGACGAGGAGGCGGGCCGCACTCGGCACGGGCCGCGCGGCGGGGCGACGGGGGCCGGGGGCCGGGCCGCGGTGAGCGGGGCACGGCCCCGGGCGACGGGAGAAGAGCATCGCTGACCGCGCGGCACGCGACGGCCCGCAGTCTCAGCGGGAGCCGTGACCGGCGACCGCGCGGCAGGTTTCCGGGATCAGGACGTCGTCATGGGGCGGTCGTACGGACCTATCGGTGCCGGCAGCCGGGACGTTCCGGTCAGGGCACGGTCCACCGCCGCGGCCACCGCACGGCCCTCGGCGATCGCCCAGACGACGAGGGACTGGCCACGGGCCGCGTCCCCGGCGGCGTACACGCCGGGGACGTTGGTCTGGAAGTCCGCGTCGCGCGCCATCGTGCCGCGTGGGTCGAGGGCGAGACCGAGCTGGTCGATCAGGCCGTCCTGGCGGTCGGGGCCGGAGAACCCGAGGGCGAGCAACACCAGATCGGCGGGGAGCGTGCGCCCCGACCCGGCGATCGGGCGGCGCCGCTCGTCGACCTCGACGAGGTGCAGTTCCCGGACGTGCCCGTCCGCGTCCCCGGCGAAGCGGAGCGTGGACGCGGCGAAGAGCCGTGCGTCCGCGTCCGCCGCGGGTGCCGTCTCCAGCGCCCCGGCCTCCTCGTGCGCGGCCGAGAGCCGGTAGATCTTCGGATACGTCGGCCACGGCTCGACGTCCTCGTCACGCTCGGCCCGCGGCAGCGGGTAGATGTCGAGCTGCGTCACCGACGCGGCGCCCTCCCGCACCGCCGTCCCCAGGCAGTCCGCGCCCGTGTCACCGCCACCGACGATCACCACGTGCCGGCCGGCCGCGGACAGCGGAGAGACCTCCAGATCGCCCTCGCAGACCCGGTCGGCGAGCGGCAGGTACTCCATCGCCTGATGGATCCCGGCCAACTCCCTGCCCGGCACATCCAGTTCACGCCAGGCCGTCGCGCCGACGGCGAGTATCACCGCGTCGTACCGTGCCTTCAGATCCGTGGCACGGATGTCCCTGCCGATCGCCGTCGACGTACGGAAGCGGGTCCCCTCCGCACGCATCTGGGCGAGCCGCCGGTCGAGGTGCCGCTTCTCCATCTTGAACGCGGGGATCCCGTATCGTAGCAGTCCGCCGACCCGGTCGGCCCGCTCGTAGACGGCGACGGTGTGCCCCGCCCGCGTCAACTGCTGCGCCGCCGCGAGCCCGGTGGGCCCCGAGCCGATCACGGCGATGGTCCGCCCGGACAGCCGGTCGGGCGGGCGTGGGGGAGTGAAGCCGTCCTCCCAGGCTCGGTCCGCGATGGCGACCTCGACGTTCTTGATGGTCACCGCCGGCTGGTTGATCGCGAGGACACAGCCGGCCTCGCACGGAGCCGGGCACAACCGTCCGGTGAACTCCGGGAAGTTGTTGGTGGCGTGCAGGCGGTCGCTCGCCGCCCGCCAGTCCTCGCGCGAGACCAGGTCGTTCCACTCGGGGATCAGATTGCCCAGGGGACAGGCGTCGTGGCAGAAGGGGATTCCGCAGTCCATGCAACGGTCGGCCTGCTTGCTGATGATCGGCAGCAGGGCTCCGGGAACGTACACCTCGTTCCAGTCCCGCACCCGCTCCTCGATGGGCCGACGCGGATACTCCTCGCGTGGCGTGGTCATGAACCCTTTGGGATCGGCCATGGCCGTCTCCCTCGCGTACGCGTACCGGCAGGGGGCCGCGCGCCGGCGCACGTGAACGGGCCATGACCTCCGCGCGGCACTCCTTTCACGCCACGATACGTCCCCTTCAGGAGCCCCGCCGCTCAGGTGAGGGGCTGCCTTCTCGGGGCCGCCCGAGTCGTCCGGTGGGCCGCTCACCCGGTCGTCCGGAGGGCCGCTCACAAGGTCGTCCCGAGGGCGTCCCCGGGGCCGAGCCGGAGGGCCCGGGGAGGAGGACCAGGGCCTGGGCTCAGGTCAGCGCGAGCGTGTACGACACGGCGGCGGCGGCCGACGCGACCGTGCGGACGTGGTTCCACCACGTCCACTCCCGCACGTACGTGCGCCAGTACGCGGCGGCCTCCTGCGTCCCCGGCTCCAGCTTGAGCAGCGTGTCGTTGCGTGGGACGTTCGCG
Source organism: Streptomyces sp. 142MFCol3.1 (assembly GCF_000424945.1). NCBI lineage: Bacteria > Bacillati > Actinomycetota > Actinomycetes > Kitasatosporales > Streptomycetaceae > Streptomyces > Streptomyces sp. 142MFCol3.1. Next base: position 50,619 of record NZ_KE384280.1, on the reverse strand, counting down.
ACGATCGTCACTCCGAACGACCCGAACAGATACAGCGCGCTGCCCAGCAGCAGCTCCACCGTCCCGTCGTCCGGCAGCAGCACGAACGTGACCACTCCGAGCACGGCGCACAGCCCCGCCGAGCCGACGAACACCAGCATGAACGGCGGTCGCACCGCCGCGACATTGATCGCGTTCATCGCGGCCACCCCCTGCGCGGGCGGCAGGTCGGCGAGCCCCCTCATCACGAATGTCGAGAATCCGCAGAAGACCCCGGCCACCACCCCGCAGCCGAGTACTCCCAGCACCGTCAGTACGAAGTACGGTCCATCGATCATGCTCACTCCCCCCGTCCCCGAGACCAAAGATCTTGCACCGAGCGTCACCACAAGTGAAGCCCCCTGCGTCCACAGTGACCATCACCGAGGAGCGCGGGCACATGCGTGAACGTCCAGGACACGCGACGCACCCGTGCGCTACGGGTCGGGTTCCCTGCTCACACGCCCCGCGCCCGCCGCAGACGGGTGGGGCTCGCTCCTCACCCGCCCCGGCGACGAGCCCGGTCGCCCGTCCAGCCAGGGCTGCCCCGGCCTCCGCTGACCGTCAGCCGTCAGCCGTCAGCCGTCAGCCGTCAGCCGTCAGCCGTCAGCCGTCAGCCGTCAGCCGTCAGCCGTCAGCCGTGACCCGTGATCCGTGTTTCGTGGGCCGTGCCTCGTGGGCCGTGCCCCGTGATTTGTGACCCGCACCCGTGGCCGTGATTTGTGACCCGCACCCGTGACCCGCACCCGGGGGCCGTGACCCGGGGGCCGTGACCCGTGGGGCCGTGAGCTGTGGTCTCTGGGCCATGAGCCCTTGTGCCGCGCGCTGGGGCCACGCCCCTCACGCGTGAACCGTGCCCCCCTCGCGCCACGCGCCGAGCCGCGCCTCCACCACGGCCTCGATCCGGCGGCGTGCCTCGTGGCGTGGCACGCCGTCCATCAGCAACTGGTCGTACGACGTGTCCACGTGCCGTACGGACGCCCGGACCGCCGCGGTCACCGCGCCCTCCGACAGTGCACGGCCCGCCGCACTGCGCCCCACCCGCCCGCTTCCCCGCACCGAGGCGTGGCCGGCGATCACCCGTGCCCGGTCGGCCGGACAGTGCGGGAACAAACGACGTATCTCGCGTGCGAACGCGTCCGTGAACCGCACGTCCTCCCTCTCCCGCCGCCGCGCGTCCCGCACCCGGCGCCGCCTCCTCGCCTCCGCGTCGGCCAGACACCGCGCCTCGGCACGGGCGAGGGCTTCCTCCTCCACGAGCAGGCCCTGCCGTTCGTAGCGGCCACGCCGCCGGTTGAACCGCACCACCACCGCCGACAGCGCACTGCCCTCCCGCGACCTCCGCGTCAGCGCGGTGTCCCCACGCGGCAGGAAGACCAGGTGCCCGAGATCGGCACAGTCCAGGCACCGAGGTGTCCCCTCCTCCAGCACCAGCAGCGTCAGCGGTCCGGTCCGGCAGTCACCGCAGTGCCGCTTCTTGAGCGGCTGGACGACGAGAAGTGCGCTCCCTTGCAAGGGAGTTGTCATCGGTGCCATAGGCGGTTCCTTCCCCCCTTCGCCCCGTACGGAATGCGAGGGACGACGTCTTTCCCGGCCGAGTAGGTCCCCGGGCCGTATCGGCTGCTTCCGGAGCCCCGCCTCCGTCCCCGTCGGCCGACGAGAACCTCGCCCGCACGGGGCATCATGGCCTCTGTGCGACTCGAAGCGATCACCTGGGAACGGCTCGGCGATCTTCTCGCCGATCGCCTGCTCGACCTGAAGCCGGACGACGGCAGCCCGTGGCCGCGCATCGCCTTCGACGGAGCCCCCGCCGCCCGCCCCGGCGATCTCGCGCACCGCGTCTCCGAAGCGCTGCGCATACGCGGCCGTACCTCGCTCGTCGTCGGCACGGAGGGCTTCCTGCGCCCCGCCTCGCTCCGCCTCGAATACGGTCACCAGGACGCCGACAGCTACTACGACGGCTGGTTCGACACCGGCGCCCTGTGGCGAGAGGTCTTCGGCCCCCTGGATTCGGACGGCGACGGGCGCGTGCTGCCCGACCTCTGGGACCCCGTCAGAGACCGCGCCACCCGCAGCCCCTACGTACAACTCCCGCCCGGAGGAATCCTGTTGATGCATGGCCCCTTCCTCCTTCGCCACTGGTTCCCCTTCGACCTCAGCGTTCACGTGCTCCTTTCTCCGGGCGCCCTGCGACGCCGTTCCCCCGAGTCGGAGCGCTGGACCCTCCCCGCCTTCGCGCGCTACGAGGCCGAGGTGGATCCGGGTGCCGCGGCGGACCTCATGGTGCGCGCCGACGATCCGCGCCACCCGGCTTGGAACGGTTGAACGGTCATCCGCGGCCACTGAAGCGAAAGGGCTTTTATATGCACGCGCATGTAGTTAGCCTGTGGTCCATGACGACCCCAGCCGGCAGCCCGGCATCCTTCGACGACTCGGTCCGTGCCCTCCTCGACGGCAAGAACTTCGCCAGCGTCGCCACCCTGGGGCCCGGCGGCGCTCCGCAGAACTCCGTGGTGTGGATCAAGCGCGACGGCGACACCGTGCTCTTCTCCTCGACCGCCGGACGCCAGAAGGTGCGCAATCTCCGGCGCGACCCCCGCATCAGCCTCTCCGTCTTCGATCTCGCCAACCCCTACTCCTCGGTGGAGATCCGTGGTATCGCCGAGATCCTCCCCGACGACGCCAAGCGACTCCCGTACGAGCTCTCCCACAAGTACCTCGGGATCGACCCCCCGGCGGAGAAGGACGACGAGGTCCGCCTGATCATCCGCGTCGTCCCGCGGAAGGTCGTCGGCTTCTCCGCCTGATCCCGGGGCCACCGCGCGGGTGGGGGCTCCGCCAGTCGCCGGAAATCCCGAAGTTCCGGGTGCGTTCGTCCGGCGACGCGGCGAGAATTGAGGGCGCCGGGACTAGCGGTGCGTCCCGCGCCGCGCCGGCCGTCCGGCACTGGGAGGTACTTCATGACCACCGCCGGAGACATCATGCACCGCGGTGCCCAATGGATCCCCGCGCACGAGACCCTGGACCGCGCCGCCCAGCTGATGCGCGAGCTCAACGTGGGCGCCCTGCCCATCAGCGACGAGAACGAACGGCTCTGCGGCATTCTCACCGACCGCGACATCGTCGTCGGATGCGTGGCCAGGGGTCACGACCCGTCGAAGATCACCGCGGGAGACCTGGCCCAGGGCACACCGCGTTGGATCGATTCGAGCGCAGATGTCGACGAAGTGCTCCAGGAGATGAAGGGGCACCAGATCCGCCGGCTTCCCGTCATCGAGAACAAGCGGCTGGTCGGCATGATCAGCGAGGCGGACCTGGCCCAGCATCTGACGGACGAACAACTCGTCGCCTGGGTCGAGGGCGTCTACGCGAAGAGCCTGGCCGGCTGACACGGATGTCCAGTCGTCCCCGAGGGCGCACTCTCGTCCGGCCGGTCGTGCCGGGCGAGGGGCGTCTCAGAGCCAGCCGTTGCGCCTGAATCCTCGATACAGGACGACACAGGCGACGGACATCACGCCTATGACCAGGGGGTAGCCGAACCTCCAGTGCAGTTCCGGCATGTTGTCGAAGTTCATTCCGTAGACGCCGCAGACCATGGTCGGCACCGCGATGACCGCCGCCCATGCCGTGATCTTCCGCATGTCCTCGTTCTGCGACACGGTCACCTGCGCGAGGTGGGCCTGGAGGATCGAGTTGAGCAGTTCGTCGAAGGCTGCGATCTGCTCGGCGACGCGCGTCAGATGGTCGGAGACATCGCGGAAGTAGGCCTGTATCTCCGGGTCGACCACACGTATCGGCCGGGTGGCGAGCTCCTGGACGGGGCGTGCGAGAGGCGCCACCGCACGCTTCAGCTCCAGGAGTTCGCGCTTGAGCTGGTAGATGCGGCCCGCGTCCGCACGGGCTCCGTTGGGAGCGAACACATCGGCCTCGACCTGGTCGATGTCCGACTGGACCGAGTCCGTGACGCTCACATATTCGTCCACCACGTGGTCGGCGATCGCGTGCAGGACGGCCGCCGGTCCCTTGGACAGCTGCAGGCGGTCGGCCTCCAACTCCTCGCGCAACGGCCCCAGGGAGCCGTGCCGTCCGTGCCGCACCGTGATGACGAAGTCCGGTCCGACGAAGACCATGATCTCGCCGGTGTCGACCACTTCGCTGGTCGCCGTCAGTTCCATGTGCTCGACGTAGCAGACGGTCTTGAACACCGCGAACAGCGTGTCGCCGTACCGCTCCAGCTTCGGGCGCTGATGGGCTTCCACCGCGTCCTCGACGGCCAGCGGGTGCAGGTCGAAGAGTTCGGCGATGCCGGCGAACTCGCGATCCGTCGGCTGGTGCAGCCCGAGCCAGACGAAACCGTCCTCGTCCTTGCGGATCCGCTCCACGGTGTCGACCAGGTCGCGGCCGCCTGGGACTCTGGCGCCGTCCCGGTAGGCGACGCAGTTCACCACCGAGGAGCCCAGGGGAGACCGGGCGGGGTGGCTCAGGTCGACACGGGCACGCCGCCGTGTCAGCCGTGCCACCTTGCGGAGGCCGCCGACCGCGCCGAGGGTCGTCACCCTCCGCAGATTCCCTGCCATGGACATCTGGATCTCCTTGCGTGGATCTCCTCGCGCCGCACTATGCGCCTTGGCGCGCCAGTCTGCCAGCCCTGATCGGATGCCGGAAAAGCCTGTGGGAACGGAATATTCCGTTCCGTTGGGTGTGAGTGGGTAAGGGACCGTGCCGCCGGTCCGCGCAGGCGCCGACGAGTTGAGCGTCTCGGCATGTCGGCGAGACCGGGCCCGGTCGAGACCCGCGGGGACCTGCGGGGGGACGAGTGCCCGCGGGGCGCTCGTACATGCGGGCGGGTGGGCGAGGAGCGGCCCGTGGGCGCCGCGAGGGGGTCTCGCGGGTGGGAGCGGTCCCGCCGGTGCCGACGGCGGGAGCGTCGTCGATCCCCGGCAAGCCGGTCAACTGGGATGATCTCTCCATGACGCGAACCGACGGATACCTCCTCGACAACGGGCAGAACGAGGCGGGGCAGCGCTTCGACGCCTTCGCCGCCGTCTTCGACCCCACGACCTTCCGGCACTTCGAGAGCTTCGGCATCGGATCCGGCTGGCGCTGCTGGGAGGTCGGCGCGGGCGGCACGTCCGTGGTGTCCTGGCTCGCCAAGAAGGTCGGCCCGACCGGACAGGTCCTCGCCACCGACATCGACACCTCATGGGTGGCCTCGGCCGCGCGCTCGCCCGTCGAGGTCCGGGTCCACGACGTGGGTGCGGAGGAACCGCCGGGGGAGGGTTTCGACCTTGTGCACGCCCGACTCGTCCTGGTCCATGTGCCGGACCGGGAGCGGGCGTTGCGCTCGATGATCCGGGCCCTGCGGCCCGGCGGCCGACTCCTCGTCGAGGACGCCGACCCCGCCTTGCAGCCCCTGCTCTGCCCCGACGAGTACGGCCCCGAACAGCGGCTGGCGAACCGGCTGCGCAAGGGGTTCCGCAGTCTGCTCGCGGAGCGCGGCGCCGACCTCGCGTACGGGCGCAAGCTCCCGCGTCTGCTCCGCGAGGCCGGCCTGAGCGGCGTCGAGGCCGACGCGTACTTCCCCGTCGCCTCACCCGCCTGCACCGCGCTGGAGAAGGCGACGGTCCAGCAGATCCGCGACCGGCTGGTCGGCGCGGGCCTCGCCACCCACGAGGAGATCGACCAGCACCTCGCCAACGTCGCCTCCGGGAGCATGGACCTGGCGACGGCACCGATGATCTCGGCGTGGGGGCGCAAGAAGTAGCCGGCGCGGCCATCGTGCCGTCGCCGGCTGCTCATGGCCCTGGTCGGCCGCGGGCCGGAGGCCTGCCGCCGACCCGTTCGACCGCCCTCGCTCCCGCCGCGCACCCGTCCACGGCGGCCTCCTCGGGTTCCGCGCCCGCGAGCAGTGCGGCCAGGAACGCCCCGGTGAAGGCGTCCCCGGCACCCGTGGTGTCGCGAGGGGTCGCGGGCGCCGCCGGGACGCGGGCCAGGATGCGCCCCGAACGGGCCACCAGCGCTCCGTCGCCTCCCTGCTTCGCGACGACCAAGGGCAGGTGGTGGCTCAGCTTGGCCGCGGCGTCGGCCGGATCGGGCAGCCCGGTCAGCAGATGTGCCTCGGCACGGCTGGGCAGCAGGACGTCGATGCCCTCGACGAGTCCGAGGAAGCGGTCCACGCCCAGTTCGACGAGGAAACCCGCCGACGCCGGATCCAGACTCACCGGCACGCCACGCGCTCGTGCCGACTCCATCGCCACCGGCAACAGCGCCCTGCCAGGCTCGGAGAAGAGCAGGTATCCCGACAGGTGCAGCCGCGCCACACCGTCGAGGAGCGCTGACGACCAGTCGGCCGGTCCGAGCCGCAGGGACGCCCCGCTGTCCGTGAGGAACGTCCGCTCGGCCGCGGCGCCCCCGTCGACCAGACAGATCACCGTCCCGGTCGGTGACCGCGGATCCACGACCAGCAGCGGACGTACCCCGCAGGCGGCGAGCTCGCGTCCGTGCCACTCGGCCGCGTCCCTGCCCACCCGGCCGAGCAGTCGTACGTCCGGGCAGCCCCTATGCGCAGCCCAGCACGCGACGTTGGCGCCGGCCCCGCCCGGCAGGGTCCGGATCGCGGCAGCCGTGTCCGTGCCCGTGGTGAGCGGCCCCCGATGCCGGGCGACGACATCGGTGACCACGTCCCCGACGACCAGCAGCGCGCCCGCGGGGCTGGCGGAGCCCGGCCCGGAGTCCCCGCGGCCCGTCCCGTTCACACCCGGGCCCAGGCCGCCGCGATCCGCGCCGCGAGGCGTACGTTGCCGCGCACCGCGGCCAGATTGGCGCTCAGCGAGGCACCGTCGGTGTTCCGGACCAAGTAGTCCAGCAGGAACGGCGTCACCGCCTGCCCCGTCACCCCCTCTGCCTCGCACGCGTGCAGCGCGTCGGCGAGCACGCGCGCGTGGAGCCCTGGATCGAGCTGCTCCTCCTGGGGGACCGGGTTTGCCACGATGAGGGACGAGTCCGGGCCGTCCAGCGCGTCCTGCGCGCGCATGACCTCGGCGACCTGCTCGGGGGAGTCCAAGGTCCAGTCGACGGGATGACCGGAGTCCGACAGATAGAAGCCGGGGAACCGGTCCGTGCCGTACCCGGCCACCGCCACACCGAGCGTCTCCAGGCGCTGCAGGGTCGCGGGCACGTCCAGGATCGACTTCACGCCCGCGCACACCACCGTGATCCTGCTACGCGCCAGCAGGCCCAGGTCGGCGGACTCGTCGTGCGTCACCGTCCACTCCCGGTGCACCCCGCCCAGCCCGCCCGTGGCGAACACCCGCAGACCCGCTCGCGCGGCCAGCAGCGCCGTCGCGGACACCGTCGTCGCCCCGCTCGCGCCCGCCGCCATGGCGAGGGACAGGTCGCGGTGGCCCAGTTTGCGGATCCCGTCCTCGTTGGCGACCCGCTCCACCTGGCCCTTGTCCAGTCCCACGTGGGGCCGCCCGTCGAGCACCGCGATCGTCGCGGGTACCGCGCCCTCCTGCCGTACGGCCTCCTCCAGCTCCAGCGCGACCTGCAGATTGCGCGGGCGGGGCAGCCCGTGCGCGATGATCGTCGACTCCAGGGCCACCACCGGCCGGCGCGCGTCGAGCGCCTCTCGCACCTCTTCGGACACCACGATCACGCGTCTGCCTCCTGTCGGTCGAGGTTCCCCCGTATCTGGATCTCTGGCGGGCGGCGCACCCGGTCAAACTCTTGCGAGCCGCGCCGTACGCCACCAGCCTGGGGGCATGACGGACAACTCGACACGTCTCGACCATGTCGTCCTCTGGGTGCGCGACCCGGCCGCCGCGGCCGCTTTCTACGAGGACGCCGTCGGCCTGGAGCCCCTGATGGTCGCCGAGTACGCCGCGGGAAAGGCGTCCTTCCCCTCCGTGCGCGTCAACGAGGAGACCATCCTCGACCTGGCGCCGCTGTCCCTGGCGCAGTACATGAACATGGTCCCGGGCGGCACGGAGAGCGCCGGCCACCCGGTGAACCACGTCTGCCTGTCCTTCCCGGAGGACGAGTTCGACGCCCTGCGCGCCCGTCTGGAGGAACGGTCCGTCTCCGTCTCGGGCTTCTCCTACGACGCGTCCGGCGCCCGCGGGCCGGCCAAGCGCAGCTTCTACTTCCGCGACCCGGACGGAAACGTCTTCGAGGCCCGGCACTACGAGTAGTCCTGCTGGGCCCCTCGGCGAATCCGGCCGGTCGAGCGGCGGGGCACCCTCGTCGCCGCTCCCGACGACCCTGCCCTTAGGGTGACCGCCCATGACCACGAACACCGGGGCCACCCCGTCCTTCGCCGTGCACATCCCCGACGCCGAGCTCGAACCGGAGCCGCTGGACCCGGCCCAGATCGTCTCCGGCGAGCCGGTCGTGACGGGCAAGGTGCTGTGGGAGTCCCCCGACGGCAAGCAGCTGCGCGGCATCTGGCAGATCACGCCTGGCGTGGTGACCGACACCGAGGCGAACGAACTCTTCGTCGTGGTCGGCGGCCGCGCCACGATCGAGTTCGAGGGCGGCGACGTCATCGAGGTGGGCCCGGGCGACGCGGCGATCCTGCGCGAGGGCGACCGCACGACGTGGACCGTGCACGAGACGCTGCGCAAGGCGTACCACATCAGCCTTTGAAGGCATCGAAGCCCACGAAGGCCTCGAAGTCCTCGAAGGCAGCGAAGTCCTCGAAGGCAGCGAAGCGCTCGAAGGCAGCGAAGCCCTCGAAGCCTTAGCAGCTCTTGAAGACCCTGAAGCCCGGAAGCCCTGAGGCCCGAAGCCCAGAGCTTTCGCACGTCTGAAGGCATCTCAGGTGGGCTCGACGGCATCCGCCGGCCCGGCTCATCGACCGCGGCGGTTCCGGGTGAACAGCGCCAGGCCGGCCAATGGCACCAGAAGACAGGCGGCGGCGAGGTTCAGCCAGCCGTAGCCCGCCTGCGCGGCGACGACTCCGGCGGTCGCTCCACCGAGACCGGCCGCCGTGTTCATGGTCAGGTCGGACAGCCCTTGGGCCGCGGCCCGTGCCGCCTGCGGCACGGAGTCCGTGAGGAGGGCGGAGCCCGACACGAGCGCGGAAGACCAGCCGAGACCGAGCAGGAACAGTCCCAGCGCGGTCTGCTCATGGCGGGCACCCGCCGTCCCCGCGAGCAGCGTCGCCGCCGCCGTCAGGGCCACCGCGAGGGCTATCCCGGACAGCCTGCCGAGCCGGTCCGAGAGCCGCCCCATCAGCGGCGAGAACGCGTACATGCCCGCGATGTGTCCGCTGATCACCAGCCCGATCAGATCGATGCTCGCCCCGTGGTGCCCGAGGTCCACGGGAGTCATCGACATCACCGAGACCATGGCCGTGTGTGCGACCGCCACGGTCACGAGTGCCAGCCTGGCCCGCGGCGAGGCCGCGACGGCCGCGAACCCGGCCCGCAGCGAGCGCGCGTCGGCCGACCGCTCCTCGGCCGGTGCGAGCGCCCTGGCGGTCAGCAGCGGATCGGGCCGGAGCAGTACGGCCACCAGCAGCGCCGACACGAGGAACACGCCGGACGCCCACAGGAACGGTCCCGCCGCCTCGGGGATCCCGAGTCCCGAGACGCTGCGTCCGGCGGGCGCGGCGATGTTGGGGCCCAGCACCGCACCGATCGTCGTCGCCCACACCACGTTCGAGATGGCGCGGGCCCGCATCGTGGGCTCGGCCAGGTCGGCGGCGGCGAACCGCGCCTGCAGATTCGCCGAGGAGGCCGCGCCGAAACCGGCCATGCCGAGCAGCAGCAGCGGGAAGCTTCCGATGCTCGCGGCGACCACGACGACGCACGAGCCCGCCGCACCGACGAGATACCCCAGCACAAGGCCCGGCCGCCGTCCCCGCGCCGTCATCAGCGCCGCCAGCGGCACCGACAGCACCGCCGTACCGGTCACGGTCGCGGTCGGCGCCAGTCCGGACAGCGACTCGGTGCCGCTGACCTGTTGGGCCAGTACGGTGGCGAGCGCGATGCCGGTGGCGACGCCGAGCCCGCCCAGGATCTGACCGGCGATCAGCACGGCGGTGATGCGGCGGCGCAGCGCGGGTATCGCCTCGGCGGCGACGGGGGCGCCGGCCCGCCGCTCGACGGACGTCACGCGGGACACCGGGACGCGACGGAACAGGAAGCGGTACAGGATCTGGTCACCGGCGCAGTGTCCCAGCTCGCACCCCTGTACGAACATCCGCCGGAGGGCCCCGGTCAGCGGCGGTGCCGGCGTCAGAACAGCGGCTCCGGCAGCACGCCTTCCAGCGCGAGCAGTTTCCGCTTGGTCTCCAGGCCGCCCCCGAACCCGCCGATGCCGCCGCCGCTCTCGACCACCCGGTGGCAGGGCACCACGACCGGCAGCGGATTGGAGCCCATGGCCACGCCCACGGCCTGCGCCGCGCCCGGCTGGCCGACCCGTCCGGCCAGGTCGCCGTAGCCCACGACGGAGCCGTACGGCACGCCCGACGCGAGCTCGCGCAGCACCTGACGGTTGAACCCGGAGATCAGGGACCAGTCGAGCGGCAGCTCGAAGTCGTGCCGCTCGCCCGCGAAGTAAGCCGAGACCTGGCGTATCGCCTCCGCGAGCAGCGGGGACCCGGGTGCCTCGACGGGGTCGGTGCCCAGCCGGGACGCGAGCCGGTCGAGGGCCTTGTCGCGCACCGTGTCCGTGGCGTGGAACACGACGTTCACCAGGCCGGCGCGCGTCGCCGCGAGCAGCAGCGGGCCTATGTCCGTCCCGACGACGGTCCACACGACCTGTTGCCCGTACTGCCCGTGGCTGTCCATGTGCCCCACCGTACGGCCCGCCACTGACAATGCCCGTCGCGCCGACGGGCCGGCCGTGGTGTGGTCCCCGGTGCGCGTCCGCACCAGGGGCGGGGGAGTCGTCGTGGAGCCCGGGGCGGCACAGCGGCCGCGAGGGGCCCCGGAGGAGGAGACCGCCGCGCCGCCCTGAACGGGGAAGCCCCCTAGTCGTCCACCGCCTTGCGGACCACGTCGGGGGCGTTGGTGATGATCCCGTCGACGCCGAAGCCCGCCACCCGCCGGGCGCCGTCCTCGTCGTTCACGGTCCACGCGAAGGCCTTCATCGGCGTGCCGTGCGGGCCGCGGAACGCGTGGACCGCCGAGACGTAGCCGGAGGAGAGCGTGGTCCGATCCGAGTTGATCTGGTCGGCGAATCGCGCGTACTGCGGCAGCTGCGCCACCGACGGCGTGCCCAGGAAGGCCGTGCGGATGTCCGGGCGCAGGTCGTGCACCGTTCGCACACTGCCGGCGTTGAAGCTCTGCACGATCAGCCGGCCCGTGACGTGCGCCTTGTCGAGCCAGCCCTCGTTGCTCAGCAGCTTGAGGGTCTCCCGTTCGATGCCCGGGTAGAGCTGGGGGTTCTTGATCTCCAGAACGAGCTTCTGGTGGTTGTGCGCGACGCGGTCCATGTACTGCGTGAGCGTCGGCACGCGCGCGCCCGCGTACCGGGAGCCGAACCAGCTCCCGGCGTCCAGGCGGGCGATCTCGGCCGCGGTGAAGTCCCTGACGTTCCAGGGAGCTCTGTCCGGGTAGAGCTCCTCGACGTCGGTCGTGCGCGCCAGACCGGCGTCGTGGAGGACGACGAGTTCACCGTCCTTCGTGCGCTGGACGTCGTTCTCGACCCAGTCGAACCCCAGGTCGGCGGCCTTGTCGACGGCGGCCAGAGTGTTCTCGGGAGCGTAGGCGGAGGCGCCGCGGTGGGAGACGACGACCGGACCGGTCCCCTTGGACCCGGCGCGCGCGTGCGGGCTGGGCACTATCACAGCAGCGCCTCCAAGAAACGCGGCGGTCGTGGCGGCGGCTACGCGCGCGTACATGCGTCCTCCTCAGCATCGTGCGATCACGGACAGTACAAGAGTGACAGCAGAGAGTCATGAAGGTGGTGTGTGAGGTGGCCACAAATTGAATGGAGTTGCCCAAGTCCGCACACTGGCGCCGCACAGGTGCGGCGAGGCCGTGATTCTTTGCCGGAAAATCGTTCGACCATTCCGGTGGGAGTCATACTCTTCGCCTCGGCCCAGTCCGCTCGTGCGGTCCTGCGGGTGGGGGAATTTCAGGGCTTTTCAGGAGCAACACGGCGGGGAGGGCATCCGCGCATGCAGGGCACGGTCGACGGCTTCACTTACGGACTCGTCACACCGCTGGTGGCCTACCTCATGGCCTGCCTGGGCGGAGCGCTCGGACTTCGCTGCACCACCAGATCGATGCTGGTCGCCCGCTCCTGGCGGGCCGGCTGGCTCGCACTCGGCTCGGCCGCGATCGGCTCCGGCATCTGGACCATGCACTTCATCGCGATGATGGGATTCAGCGTCGAGCAGACGCCGGTCCACTACGACAGACCGACGACGTACGCGAGTCTGGGCGTTGCCATCGTGATGGTGGGCATCGGGATCTTCATCGTCGGCCACCGCGGTGCCAATGGGGCGGCGCTCTTCACAGGGGGCACGATCACCGGCCTCGGCGTGGCCTCGATGCACTATCTCGGCATGGCGGGCATGCGTTTGAACGGGAAACTCGAATACAACACTCTCACCGTCTCCGCCTCCGTCGTCATAGCCGTGGTCGCCGCCACAGCCGCCCTGTGGGCGGCGGGACAGGTCCGGGGATTTCTCTGGAGCGTGGGCGCGAGCCTCGTGATGGGACTGGCGGTGACCGGCATGCACTACACGGGCATGGCCGCCCTCAGCGTTCATCTGCACGGCACGTCCAGCACTCCCGGCGGGGACTCGGCCGCCGCCCTGCTCGCGCCCATGATGATCGGCCCGCTGGCCTTCCTGTGCCTCGCGGGCGTCGTCGTGATGTTCGATCCGCTGATGGTCATGGGCAAGCCCGACTGGACTCCCACGGAGAACCGGCCGGGTGTCCCGGCCCACACCGCGGTGCGGCGCACCGGCGGCCGGCCCCCGGTCCGTCCCGGGCGGGTCCGCGCAGAGCGGAGGTCACGCACCCCGCAGAACTGGTGATCGGACCCCGTTGTCAGTGCGGGGTCGTACGGTTGATTCCATGCGGCCCGTATCCAAGATCGAACGTTCGGTGGCGCCCTTCGAGGTCGTCAGCCCCTACCAGCCGAGTGGCGACCAGCCCACCGCCATCGCCGAGCTGGAGAAGCGCATCCGCGCAGGCGAGAAGGACGTCGTTCTCCTGGGCGCGACCGGCACGGGCAAGTCCGCCACCACGGCCTGGATGATCGAGAAACTCCAGCGCCCCACCCTGGTGATGGCTCCGAACAAGACCCTGGCCGCCCAGCTGGCGAACGAGTTCCGCGAACTCCTCCCGAACAACGCGGTCGAGTACTTCGTCTCGTACTACGACTACTACCAGCCCGAGGCGTACGTCCCGCAGTCGGACACCTACATCGAGAAGGACTCCTCGATCAACGAGGAGGTGGAGCGTCTGCGCCACTCCGCGACCAACTCGCTGCTGACCCGCCGTGACGTCGTCGTGGTCGCCTCGGTCTCCTGTATCTACGGCCTCGGTACGCCGCAGGAGTACGTGGACCGCATGGTCGCGCTCAAGGTCGGCGACGAGATCGACCGGGACGACCTGCTGCGCCGCTTCGTCGACATCCAGTACACACGCAATGACGTGGCGTTCGCCCGGGGCACCTTCCGGGTCCGCGGCGACACCATCGAGATCTTCCCCGTGTACGAGGAGCTCGCGGTCCGCATCGAGATGTTCGGTGACGAGATCGAGGCCCTGTCCACGCTGCACCCGCTCACCGGTGAGGTCATCAGCGACGACGACCAGCTCTACGTGTTCCCCGCCTCGCACTACGTGGCGGGCCCCGAACGCATGGAGCGCGCGGTCAACGACATCGAGAAGGAGCTGGAGGAGCGCCTCGCCGAGCTGGAGAAGCAGGGCAAGCTCCTGGAGGCCCAGCGCCTGCGCATGCGCACCACGTACGACCTCGAGATGCTCCGCCAGATCGGCTCCTGCTCCGGCGTGGAGAACTACTCGATGCACTTCGACGGCCGTGAGCCCGGCTCCCCGCCCAACACGCTGCTCGACTACTTCCCGGACGACTTCCTGCTCGTCATCGACGAGTCGCATGTGACCGTGCCCCAGATCGGTGCCATGTACGAGGGCGACGCCTCCCGCAAGCGCACGCTCGTGGATCACGGTTTCCGGCTCCCGTCGGCCCTGGACAACCGCCCTCTGAAGTGGGAGGAGTTTCAGGAGCGTATCGGGCAGACGGTGTACCTCTCGGCGACCCCGGGGCAGTACGAGCTCTCCCGTTCGGACGGCCAGGTCGAGCAGATCATCCGGCCCACCGGCCTCGTCGACCCACAGGTCGTGGTCAAGCCCACCGAAGGGCAGATCGACGACCTGGTGCACGAGATCCGCACGCGTGTCGAGACGGACGAGCGAGTCCTGGTCACCACGCTCACCAAGAAGATGGCCGAGGACCTCACCGACTACTTCCTGGAGCTCGGCATCCAGGTGCGCTATCTGCACAGCGACGTCGACACCCTGCGCCGTGTCGAGTTGCTGCGCGAGCTGCGCGCCGGAGAGTACGACGTCCTCGTCGGCATCAACCTGCTCCGTGAGGGGCTGGACCTGCCCGAGGTCTCCCTCGTGGCGATCCTCGACGCCGACAAGGAGGGCTTCCTGCGCTCCGGGACCTCACTGATCCAGACGATCGGCCGCGCGGCGCGCAACGTGTCCGGGCAGGTCCACATGTACGCCGACAAGATCACTCCGGCGATGGAGAAGGCCATCGACGAGACCAACCGTCGCCGGGAGAAGCAGATCGCCTACAACAAGGAAAGAGGCATCGACCCGCAGCCCCTCCGCAAGAAGATCAACGACATCGTGGCGCAGATCGCCCGCGAGGACGTCGACACGGAGCAGCTGCTCGGCTCGGGCTACCGCAAGTCGAAGGACGGCAAGGGCGCCAAGGCGCCGGTCCCCGCGCTCGGAAAGGCCGCCAAGACGGCCAAGGGCAAGGCCAAGGAGACGGTGCCCACGGACCGGCCCGCGGCGGAACTCACCGAGCAGATCGAGGAGCTGACGGAGCGGATGCGTGCCGCGGCAGCCGACCTCCAGTTCGAGATCGCGGCCCGGCTGCGCGACGAGGTCTCCGAGATGAAGAAGGAGCTGCGGCAGATGAAGGAAGCGGGCCTGGTCTGACGCTCCTGCCGAGGCGCCGGACCTCGGGACATGCGCACTGTGTTGCAAGACCGACACAAAGTGCGCCCCAGGGTTCGGCGCTGTCCGTGCCCCTGCGTAGGGTTCTGGTCATCCGCGGACTCCGCGGCAACAGGGGACAGTTCGAGAGGGGAACAGCGCGTGACGGTCAACATGACCAAGGGTCAGGCCATCAGTCTGCAGAAGAACGACGGGGGCACGCTGACCGCGGTGCGCATGGGCCTCGGCTGGCAGGCCGCTCCGAGGCGTGGCCTGTTCGGCTCGCGCACCCGGGAGATCGACCTCGACGCGTCCGCCGTGCTGTTCGCGGACAAGCAGCCCGTCGACGTGGTGTTCTTCCGTCACCTCGTCAGCGACGACGGCTCCGTACGGCACACCGGTGACAACCTGGTCGGCGGCGCGGGTCAGGGCGGCGACGACGAGTCGATTCTCGTCGACCTGCAGCGCATCCCGGTCCACATCGACCAGATCGTCTTCACCGTGAACTCCTTCACGGGCCAGACCTTCCAGGAAGTGCAGAACGCCTTCTGCCGTCTGGTCGACGAGACCAACGGCCAGGAGCTCGCCCGCTACACGCTCGCCGGCGGCGGGCAGTACACGGCCCAGATCATGGCGAAGGTGCACCGGGCCGGAGCCGGCTGGCAGATGACGGCCCTCGGTACGCCGGCCAACGGCCGCACGTTCCAGGACCTGATGCCGGCGATCCTGCCGCACCTGTAGGCGACGCGCCACACCGCACGAAGCGATACAGCGACATAGCGACACAGGGGGACAAGGCGATGACGGCCGAGCTGGTCCGGGGGCAGAACCACCCGCTCTCCCAGGTCCGTCTCGAGGTCCGGATCTCGGCCGGCAAACCGGTCGTGGCCGGGGCCACGCTCAGCGACGAGCAGGGCAAGATCCGAGGCGTCGAGTGGGTGGCTCACCCGGGCGCGCCCACACTGCCGGGGCTGGAGGTCTCCAAGCAGGCGGCGGCCGATCATCGCCTGGCGTTCGACCTCGACGCCCTGCCGGAGCATGTGCACCGGGTCAGTGTGCTGCTCGCACTGCCGTCCGGCGTCGGCGGCCCGGTCCGGTTCGGCGTCGTCGCCGCCCCCTTCGTCGCGGTCACCGGCCTCGACGGCGCGGAGGTCGCGAGCTACACCGTCACCGGCCTGGACGCCGAGTCCGCCGTCGTCGCCCTGGAGCTCTACCGCAGGCAGGGCGCCTGGAAGGTACGCGCGGTCGGCCAGGGGTACGCCGGCGGCCTCGCCGAACTCCTCGCCGACCAAGGCCTGCCCGAGGCCCAGCAGCTGGCCGGAAGCATCAATGAAGCGGTGGCGCGCGGAATGGCCCGTACGGTCGCCGCGCCCCCGCCGCGTACGGCGGACGCGGACCGGTCGCGGCAGGCGGCCAGTTCGGCGCCCGGAGCCGACCAGCCGTACCTGGGACCGCAGGGCGCCCCGGGGACCGTCACGCCGCCGCAGTCCCCGTACGACACGCCCGGTCCACAGGGGGGTGCGACGCAGGGGCAGGGCTACCCGGGCGGCGCCACACCGCCCGACCCCTCCGCCGTCACCCAGCCGTCCGCCTCCGCCGGCGGCGGGATCGACTACACCCACCCCGGCCGGCAGACCGCGGCACCGCCCCCGCCTCCGCCGACCGCGCCACCGGCCGAACCCGGCCGCCCCGCCCAGCCCGTCGCGGGCGACGCGACCGGCTGGTCCATGGACGAGCGGCTCTACAACCAGGTGTGGGGCATGTTCGAGGACCTCGCCCGCACCACCGCCGCCTACCGCAGTGCCGTCGACTTCGCCGACTCCCGAATGGAGAAGGAACTCGACCGGGTGCTTTCCGACCCGCGCAGCCGGATCGGCGGCCAGGGCGACGCGGCCCGTGAGGCGGCGCGCGCCAGGCACGCCCAGCTCGTCGACCAGGCCCGCGCGGCACTCGACCGGGATCTCGCCCAGCTCGTCGCCGAGTCCGAGGTCGTCGAGCCCGCGCTACCCATGGCATACGCACGCTGGGACAACCCCGTCTGGCACGGCTACCGGGTACCGATGGAGATCCCCATGGCCCTGCGCCTGGGCGATCTCAGCCTGCCCGAGAGCGAACGCCTGAGCATCCCGATGCTCCTGCGGCTGCCGCTGGAACGCGGCCTGTGGATCGACTGCGGCCGCACCTCCGCTGACGGCGGCCTCGCCGACGCCGACGAGCTGCGCCGCCTGGCGATGGACACGGCCGTCGCGCATGCCGCGCGGCTGCTCGCCGTCTATCCCGCCGGCGAGTTCACGGTGCACGTCATCGACCCCGCCGGTTCCGGAGCGTCCTCTCTCGCACCGCTGACGCAGTCCGGGGTGCTCGACGTGCCGCCCGCTGTCGGCGCCGCCGGCGTCTCCGAGGTCCTGGACCGGCTCACCCAGCGCGTCGACCTGGTGCAGATGGCGATCCGTGGCGGAGCGTCCGACTCGCTGCCGCCGGGGTTCGACACCGCCGAGCAGTTGCTGATCGTCAATGACTTCCCGCACGGGTTCGACGACCGTGCCGTGACCCAGCTGCGCTATCTCGCGGACGAGGGCCCGGCCGTCGGGGTGCACCTGATGATGGTGGCCGACCGCGAGGACGCCGCCGCCTACGGGCCGCTGCTCGACCCGCTCTGGCGTTCGCTGCTGCGGCTCACGCCGGTGGCCGACGACCACCTCGCCGACCCGTGGGTGGGGCACGCCTGGACGTACGAGCCGACGCTCGTCCCATCGGGCAGTCAGGTGCTCCAGCAGGTGCTGGCCCAGGTGGCCGCGGCCCGGCGCCCGTGGAATCGATGAGCATGCGCAGGGCCGAGCTTCTGGAGTGTGTCAAGTAACGGTAAAGCTCATCCGACCTGGGGATTTGGCTCTTCTTTTACCAATCGCTTTACCTTTCCTTGGTGGTTGGGTACTCTCGTTCGTGCGGAGGGGAGTACTCCCTACCTATGGCGACGTGCCCGTCAATACGGATCAGGCCAGATCCCGGGGCGTCGGCCCGCGGACACCGTGCGCATCACGCGCCCCGGCCGTCCCGGGTGGAAGAGACCTCCGGCAGCGACGACGCTGAGACCTGCCGTTACTTACTGCCGGAGGCGCAGTGGATGTTTCCCTGACCCTGTGGGTCCTGACGATCGTGGGCCTCGCCGCCCTCATCGCGGTCGACTTCTTCATCGGCCGCAAGCCGCACGACGTGTCGATCAAGGAAGCCGGAATCTGGACGATCGTCTGGATCGCCCTGGCCGGCCTCTTCGGACTCGGCCTGCTCGTCTTCTCCGGTGGCCAGCCCGCCGGAGAGTTCTTCGCCGGCTTCATCACCGAGAAGTCGCTGAGCGTCGACAACCTCTTCGTCTTCGTGCTGATCATGGCGAAGTTCGCGGTGCCCTCGCAGTACCAGCAGCGCGTGCTCCTCGTCGGTGTGCTCATCGCCCTCGTACTGCGCGCGATATTCATCGCCGCGGGTGCCGCGATCCTGGCCAGCTTCGCCTGGGTCTTCTACATCTTCGGCGCGTTCCTCATCTACACCGCCTGGAAGCTGATCCAGGAGGCCAGGACCGAGGAGGAGGACGAGGAGTTCGAGGAGAACCGCCTGCTGAAGGCGGCCGAGCGACGCTTCGGCGTGGCCGACCGGTACCACGGCACCAAGCTGTGGATCCAGCAGAACGGCAAGCGCGTCATGACGCCGATGCTCGTCGTCATGCTGGCGATCGGCACCACCGACGTGCTCTTCGCCCTCGACTCGATCCCCGCGATCTTCGGCCTCACCCAGGACCCCTACATCGTGTTCACGGCCAACGCGTTCGCGCTGATGGGGCTGCGGCAGCTGTACTTCCTCATCGGCGGGCTGCTCAAGAAGCTGGTCCACCTGAGCTACGGCCTGTCGGTCATCCTCGGCTTCATCGGCGTCAAGCTCGTCCTGCACGCGCTGCACGAGTCCGGCGTCCACGTGCCCGAGATCTCCATCCCGGTCTCCCTCGGCGTGATCTGCGCGGTCCTGGTGGTCACCACGATCACCAGCCTGATGGCCTCCAGGAAGCAGGCGGCGCGCGACGAGCAGGAGAGCGCCGGGGACAAGAGCCCGAAGAGCGTCGACGTCTGACGGCGTCGAACTGCGCGAACAGCCTCCGGGAGCGGCGTGCGGCGAGGAGCCGACCACCGCTCCCGGACCATGTCCGGGCACAGCGACGGACGGCACCGACCTCCGCTCCTCCCGACTCGTCCGGAGGAGCACACCCATGACGTCGACCAGGCACACCGGCCGCGGCCGCGAGTGCACCGACCCCACGGAGCCCCGAACGCACCACACGACACCGAACGACCAGGACGGCACGGCGACGATCCGAAGGCCCACAGTCCCGCCGTCCGGCCGCCGAACGCGACACACGGGAGATGACTGATGCGACACACGGGACACGACCGAGCCGACCTGGCGGCCGATCCCGGAAGCGAATCGTCCTCCACGACAGCGCAACGGACACCGGAGGACCGGAGTGCGGGCCCCACGAAGGACTGCGACGATCGCAGCATGATCGATCGGCTCCGGTCACCCCTCACGCAGTGGACGGCCGTCGTGCCCATGCTGGCGGTGGTCCTGCTGGTCTTCACCTGGGGACGCGACGTGCCCGGCCCGGTGGTGGTCCTGGTGACACTGGTGCTCGCCGGAGCCGTACTGGCAGCCGTCCACCACGCCGAGGTGGTGGCCCACCGGGTCGGCGAACCCTTCGGGTCCCTGGTGCTCGCCGTCGCCGTCACCATCATCGAAGTGGCCCTGATCGTCACCCTGATGGCGGACGGCGGTGCCAAGAGCGCGACGCTGGCCCGCGACACGGTGTTCGCGGCAGTGATGATCACCTGCAACGGCATCGTCGGTCTCTGTCTGCTCGTCGCCTCCCTGCGCCACAGGCTCGCCGTCTTCAACGCCGAAGGCACCGGAGCGGCTCTCGCCACCGTCGCGACGCTCGCCACGCTCAGCCTCGTCCTGCCGACCTTCACCACCAGCAAGCCGGGCCCCGAATTCTCCTCGGCCCAGCTCACCTTCGCCGCCCTGTCCTCACTCGTCCTCTACGGCCTGTTCGTCGCGACCCAGACCGTGCGGCACCGCGACTACTTCCTGCCGATCACCCGGCAGGGCGAGGTCATCCACGTGGACGACCACGCCGACGCACCCTCGGGTCCTGCGGCGGCGCTCAGCCTCGGAATGCTGGCCCTGGCCCTCGTCGGGGTGGTCGGACTCGCCAAGGGCGTGTCGCCCACCATCGAGTCCGGGGTGGAGGCGGCCGGCATGCCGGCCGCCGTGGTCGGCGTGATCATCGCCCTGCTCGTCCTGCTGCCCGAGACCATCGCCGCGCTCCGGTCGGCCCGCCGCGACCGGGTGCAGACCAGCCTGAACCTCGCACTCGGCTCCGCGATGGCCAGTATCGGACTGACCATTCCCGCCGTCGCCCTCGCGTCCGTCTGGCTCTCCGGACCGCTCGTCCTCGGCCTCGGTGCCACGCACATGGTGCTGCTCGCGCTCACCGTGGTGGTGAGCTCCCTGACCGTGGTTCCGGGCCGCGCCACCCCGCTCCAGGGCGGTGTCCATCTGGTGCTGTTCGCGGCCTATCTGGAACTCGCGGTCAACCCCTGAGCGCGGCTCGCACCAGGGACGGCACCCGCCCTCAGTCGGCCGCTTGTACGACCGCGAGGTGTGGCACCGACCGGGTCTCCGGGAGCAGCGCGAAGCATCCCAGGCTGAGCAGCGCGATCCCGGTCAGATACGCGGCCACACCCCAGGGGACACCCGGTCCGCTCGCCACCGCGGTCGCCACAATGGGCGTGAGCGCGCCACCGAGAACCCCGCCCAGGTTGTAGCCCACGGCGGCGCCCGTGCAGCGCACGCGGGGCTCGTACAACTCCGGCAGATACGCGGCGATGACGGCGAACATCGTGATGAACGCGATCAGGGCCACCAGGAAGCCGGCGAACATCAGCAGCGGCTCGCCGGTCGACAGCAGGGCGACCATGGGGAACATCCACAGCGCGGCGGCCGTGCAGCCCACCAGACACAGGGGGCGCCGCCCGAATCGGTCGCCGAGCAGGGCCATCACCGGTGTCAGACAGCCCTTGACCACCACCGCGGCCATGATGCAGGTCAGCATGACGGTACGGCTCACGCCCAGTCGCTCCACGCCGTACGCGAGCGCCCACGTCGTCACCGCGTAGAACACCGCGTAGCCGACCGCGAGTCCGCCGGCCGTCAGCAGCACCAGCCGCCAGTTGTCGCGCACCACCTCGGCGAGCGGCACGCGCGCGTGGTCCCGCATCTCCAGGAACTGCGGGCTCTCCGCCAGCGAACCGCGCAGCCACAGCCCCGCCGCCGCGAGCACGCCCGCGGTCCAGAACGGCACTCGCCACCCCCAGGCGGCGAACTGCGCGTCGGACAGCGTCGCCGACAGTGCCAGCATCACGCCGTTGGCCAGCACGAACCCCAGCGACGGGCCGACCTGCGGGAAGCTCGACCACAGCCCTCGCCGCTCGGCGGGCGCGTGCTCGGCGGTCAGCAGCACTGCCCCGCCCCACTCGCCGCCCAGGCCCAGGCCCTGGAGAAACCGCAGCACGAGAAGGAGTACCGGAGCGCTCACGCCGATGTGCTCGTACGTCGGCACACAGCCCACGGCGACGGTCGCCGTACCGGTCAGCAGCAGTGAGGCGACCAGGACGGGACGCCGCCCGCGCCGGTCCCCGAGATGCCCGAAGAGCACCGAGCCGAGCGGGCGGGCGACGAACCCGACACCGAACGTCGCGAAGGCCGCCAGCGTCCCCGCCAGCGGTGAGAACGTCGGAAAGAACAGCGGCCCCAGGACCAGAGCGGCCGCCGTCCCGTACACGAAGAAGTCGTAGAACTCGATTGCGGTCCCGGCGAGGGAGGCGGCCGCCAGCCGCAGCATGGAGGGCGCCCTTACGGTGCGTGCGTCGTGCATGCCGCGTCAACTACCCAGGGTGACGGGTGGTTACGGGGGCGTGCGGGTGCTCTCCACGGTGTCGGTCTACGCCGTCGGCGCACGACGGCCGCGTCGGTCGCGACCGCCGTGCGCCCGTGTCAGTACGTCACGGTGATGCGCCGTGCCGGGCCGTCCACCCGGACCGTGCCCCCGTAGGGGATGACGATCTGCGGATCGGTGTGTCCGAGGTCCACGTCGAAGACGACCATCGTGTCGGGCGCGTACCGGTCGACGGCCCGCAGCACCGCCTCGCGCTGCTCCCGCGTGTAACGGGCTTTGGCGTCGGCGTCGTTGGGGTGCTCGAACGACCAGGCCTTCGCACGGCCCATCAGCAGCGCCGGGAAACGCCGCAGCAGCCCGCGCTCGCCCATGCTGCGCAGGATCCAGAACACGTCGTCCGCCTTCGGCATGTCCTCCGAGGTCTCCAGGAACAGCACATGACCCTCGTACACGCCGGGATCGCGGGCGATCTCCCGGTCGGCCATCAGCAGCCAGGAGAGGATCTCGATGTTGCCGCCCCAGGAGCGGCCCTCCACGATCCTGTCCGGGCGGTGCCACGTCCAGCCGCCGCCCGGTTCCGACGCGGGTTCGGACTCGAACGTCGCGGGGTCCTCCCAGGGGCCGTTGACGTCACCGAACCGGTCAGTGGGACGCACCTCGTACGGTCCCGAGGTGAACAGCGCGGCGCGGAGCGACTCCGCGGTCAGCGGGTGCATCGCGACCGGGCGACCGAGTTCGCACATCACGCTGCCGCCGTGATAGCCGACGATTCCGGCGTTCCACAAGTACGCGAGCAGGTTGGTGTTGTCGCTGTATCCGAAGAAGGGCTTCGGATTCGCGCGGATCAACTCCCGGTCCAGCAGCGGCAGCACGGTGATCTGGTCCGCACCGCCGATGGACGAGACCACGGCCTTGACCGCCGGATCCGCGAACGCCGCGTGGATGTCGTCCGCGCGCTGCTGCGGCGTCGCCCCCATCTTGCGGGTGGTCGGATACTCGACCGGTTCCAGGCCGTACTCCGTGCGCAGCCGCTCCAGGCCCAGCTCGTAGGGGCGCGGGAAGAGTTCCGGCAGGCCCGCGGAGGGAGAGAGCACGGCGACGCGGTCGCCGGGCGAGGGCTTGGGGGGATAGCGGGGCGTCGTCATGACCGGAGGGTACGGGCCGTCGCCGCTTCGCCGCACCGTGATAAACCGGGTCCGAGCAGCGGTCCTCGAGGGGCCGTGAACCTGGAAGGACCGGAGGAACCGTGCCCCGCACCCTCGCCAACGCCCCGATCATGATCCTCAACGGACCCAACCTGAACCTCCTCGGGCAGCGTCAGCCGGAGATCTACGGGTCCGACACCCTCGCGGACGTGGAAGCGCTGTGCGCGAAGGCGGCAGCCGCGCACGGCGGCACGGTGGACTTCCGGCAGTCCAACCACGAGGGCGAGCTGGTCGACTGGATCCACGAGGCCCGCGTCCACCATGCCGGGATCGTGATCAATCCTGCTGCCTACTCGCACACTTCCGTGGCGATCCTGGACGCGCTCAACACCTGCGACGGTCTTCCGGTGGTGGAGGTCCACATCTCGAACATCCACCAGCGCGAACAGTTCCGGCACCACTCGTACGTCTCGCTCCGCGCCGACGGGGTCATCGCCGGCTGCGGTGTGCAGGGTTACGCCTTCGCGGTGGAGCGGGTGGCGGCGCTGGCCGGGACGGGGAAGGCGGACGCCTGAACCGGCGGCGGGCGTCGGAGCCGGGGCACGTCGAGGGCGTGGGGTGCGTACGAACCCGCGTACGCCTGGTGCAGGGGCGGCGTACGCGTCACCGACCGCCGCTGCTGTGTCGAGGAGCCGCCGCGGCGCTGGGCTGAGACACCCGAGGGCCGCGGGCAGTCGCGCCGACCCGGCTCACGACGTGCGCCCGGCACGTGGCCGGGGGCACGTCGACGGTACGCGACGAGCGGTGCAGGACCGCGTGCCGGTCAACCGAGTGTGCCGGGGCCGCCGGCCGAGGGCGGGGATCGAAGGCCGGCGGCCCGTTCCGCGCCGGAGCCGTCATCCTGCGCGGGGCTGGCTCCAGTGGACTGCACCAGTGACAGCGCCGGGAGCGCGCGCGTGACACCGGTGCGTGCGCTCGGTTCACACGGGGCGCGTGTTCAGGGCGCGCGGCCCGTGCGTGGAGAGCGCCGACCTAAGAGTCGCCCAGCGGCTCGGCGGGCTCAGCGGCATCGCGCCCGGGGGCCAGGCCGCACACAGGCTTCGGGTCGCGCGACGGCCCGGCGCGTGACTCACCAGCCGCGCGCGTGCCACTCCGGCAGGTGGGGCCGCTCCGCGCCCAGCGTCGTGTCGTTGCCATGACCGGGGTAGACCCAGGTCTCGTCCGGCAGCGCGTCGAAGATCTTGGTCTCGACGTCGTGGATGAGACTCTCGAACGCCTTCGGATCCTTGCGCGTGTTGCCCACGCCGCCCGGGAAGAGGCAGTCGCCCGTGAACACATGGGGGTGGCCGTGCGGGTCGTCGTAGACGAGCGCGATCGAGCCCGGGGTGTGTCCCACCAGGTGGCGCGCGGTCAGCTCGACATGTCCCACCCGGATCGTGTCGCCGTCGTCGACGGGGACGTCGGTCGGCACCGGGATGCCGTCGGCGTCGTCCCGGCCCGCGTAGGTGCGCGCACCCGTGGCCGCCACGACCTCGGCCAGTGCCTGCCAGTGGTCGCCGTGCCGGTGGGTGGTGACGACGGACGCGATGCCGTCGTCACCGATCAGACCGATCAGCGCCGAGGCGTCGTTCGCCGCGTCGATCAGGAGCTGCTCGTCGGTGGCCCGGCAGCGCAGCAGATAGGCGTTGTTGTCCATCGGGCCGACCGCGATCTTGGAGATCATCAGGTCCCGCAGCTCATGCACATCGGCAGGGCCGCCGACCTTCACCGCTCCGCTGTACGTCATGGCGGCAGCCTATAGCGGGGGGAGCGCGGGAAGCGCGTCGCCGCCGACGGTCAGGCCGGCGCCGTCACGGCGTCCCGCCAGCCAGCCGAGCAGCGCGGGCGCCGCACCGGTCACCGTGATATCGGGGTCGCCCTGCGGGGCGCGTCCCGTGCTCCACGCGCGCGTGCCGTCGGTGAGGCGGGTGGCCGGCACCTCGGGGTGTCCGCGGAAGCGGTCGGTGAGGAACTCGATCTCCCGTGCCACGAATTCCTCGGGGAGGTCTTCGAGCTCGTAGCCGATCCCCAGGTCCACGTGGTGCAGCTCGACCTCGATCCACCGCCGGAACGGAACCCGGGCCGCCGTGTCGGTGACCCCGTTGCGCAGCTCCACCGTGCGGGACCAGTCCGCGGGAACGGCCGCCGCGTCCTGGAAGCGGGCCGCGCTCGCCCGCACGTCGGCGAGCTGCGCGTCCACGGGGCGCGGCGCGTCCCGTTCGATGTCGGCGTCGCGCGCGCCGCCGGAGACGTACATGGGGCGTCCTTCGAGGACGTTCACCAGAGCGTCCGCGTTGCGGGCGAGGTGGGCGAGCACGTGGCCGCGGCTCCAGCCGGGCAGCCGTGACGGCTCGGCCGTGGAAGCGTTGTCCAGTTTGGTGGATGCGGTGAGCAGTCGTTCGGTCGCGTCACGTACAGACGCCAGGTCGCGCACATGATCAATCATGAGGTCGACCCTAGTCCCGCCACCCCTTCGGGTGAAGGTGGTCGACCGCCCCCGCAAATCGAATGTGCGTGCTATAAGCTCGGGTGCGGCGTCGGGCATGCTGGAGGCCCGGGGATTGTTGTGAACCAGCGAATACCGACCGGCGCTGTCAGTGGCTCCCCCTAGTCTGAGAAAGACGGGGGCCTCGGCCCCTGTCACTTCTCTCAAGAAAGGTGCGGACCGGCGTGGCCGACCGTCTCATCGTCCGTGGAGCGCGCGAGCACAACCTGAAGAATGTCTCGCTCGACCTCCCGCGCGACGCGCTCATCGTCTTCACGGGCCTGTCGGGGTCGGGCAAGTCCTCCCTCGCCTTCGACACGATCTTCGCCGAGGGCCAGCGCCGCTACGTCGAGTCGCTCTCGTCGTACGCCCGGCAGTTCCTCGGCCAGATGGACAAGCCGGACGTCGACTTCATCGAGGGCCTCTCCCCAGCGGTCTCGATCGACCAGAAGTCGACCTCGCGCAACCCGCGCTCGACAGTCGGCACGATCACCGAGGTCTACGACTACCTGCGTCTGCTGTTCGCGCGCATCGGCAAGCCGCACTGTCCCGAGTGCGGTCGCCCCATCACGCGTCAGTCGCCGCAGGCTATCGTCGACAAGGTCCTGGAGCTGCCGGAGGGGAGCCGCTTCCAGGTCCTGTCGCCGCTGGTGCGCGAGCGCAAGGGAGAGTTCGTCGACCTGTTCGCCGATCTCCAGACCAAGGGGTACAGCCGTGCCCGGGTCGACGGCGAGACGATCCAGCTCACCGAGCCGCCCGCGCTGAAGAAGCAGGAGAAGCACACCATCGAGGTGGTCGTCGACCGTCTCACGGTGAAGGACTCCGCCAAGCGCCGCCTCACCGACTCCGTCGAGACGGCCCTCGGTCTGTCCGGCGGCATGGTCGTGCTGGACTTCGTCGACCTCCCCGAGGACGACCCCGACCGCGAGCGCATGTACTCGGAGCACCTGTACTGCCCGTACGACGACCTGTCCTTCGAAGAGCTGGAGCCCCGCTCCTTCTCCTTCAACTCGCCCTTCGGCGCCTGTCCCGAGTGCACCGGCATCGGTACGCGCATGGAGGTCGACCCCGAGCTGATCGTCCCGGACGAGGAGAAGTCCCTCGACGAGGGCGCCATCCACCCCTGGTCGCACGGACACACCAAGGACTACTTCGGGCGCCTCGTCGGAGCCCTCGCCGACGCCCTGGGCTTCCGCACCGACATCCCGTTCGCGGGACTCCCGCAGCGCGCCAAGAAGGCCCTGCTCCACGGGCACAGGACGCAGATCGAGGTCCGCTACCGCAACCGGTACGGACGCGAGCGGGTCTACACCACGCCCTTCGAAGGGGCCGTCCCCTTCGTGAAGCGGCGGCACAGCGAGGCCGAGAGCGACGCCAGCCGCGAGCGCTTCGAGGGCTACATGCGCGAGGTGCCGTGCCCCACCTGTGAGGGCACGCGCCTGAAGCCGCTCGTCCTCGCGGTCACCGTGATGGAGAAGTCGATCGCGGAGGTCTCCGCGATGTCCATCAGCGACTGCGCGGACTTCCTCGGCGAGCTGAAGCTCAACGCCCGCGACAAGAAGATCGCCGAACGCGTCCTGAAGGAGGTCAACGAACGGCTGCGCTTCCTGGTCGACGTGGGCCTCGACTACCTGTCGCTGAACCGCGCGGCCGGCACCCTCTCCGGCGGCGAGGCTCAGCGCATCAGGCTCGCCACTCAGATCGGCTCCGGACTCGTCGGCGTCCTCTACGTCCTCGACGAGCCCTCCATCGGTCTGCACCAGCGGGACAACCACCGGCTGATCGAGACGCTGGTCCGGCTCCGCGACATGGGCAACACGCTCATCGTCGTCGAGCACGACGAGGACACCATCAAGGTCGCCGACTGGGTCGTCGACATCGGCCCCGGCGCGGGCGAGCACGGCGGCAAGGTCGTGCACAGCGGTCCCTTGAAGGAGCTCCTCGCCAACGCCGAGTCGATGACCGGCCAGTACCTGTCGCGCAAGAAGGAGATCGCGACCCCGGACATCCGCCGTCCCACCGACCCGAGCCGCAGGCTCACGGTGCACGGCGCCCGGGAGAACAACCTCCAGGACATCGACGTGTCCTTCCCGCTGGGCGTCCTCACGGCCGTCACCGGCGTCTCGGGCTCGGGCAAGTCCACCCTGGTCAACGACATCCTCTACACGCACCTGGCCCGCGAGCTCAACGGCGCGAGGAACGTCCCCGGGCGGCACACGCGCGTGGACGGCGACGACCTCGTCGACAAGGTCGTGCACGTCGACCAGTCGCCCATCGGCCGTACGCCCCGGTCCAACCCGGCGACGTACACCGGCGTCTTCGACCACGTCCGCAAGCTGTTCGCCGAGACGACGGAGGCGAAGGTCCGCGGCTACCTGCCCGGCCGCTTCTCCTTCAACGTCAAGGGCGGCCGCTGCGAGAACTGCTCCGGTGACGGCACCATCAAGATCGAGATGAACTTCCTGCCCGACGTGTACGTCCCGTGCGAGGTCTGCCACGGTGCGCGCTACAACCGGGAGACCCTGGAGGTCCACTACAAGGGCAAGTCGATCTCCGAGGTGCTCGACATGCCGATCGAGGAGGCCCTCGACTTCTTCGAGGCGGTCCCGGCGATCGCCCGCCACCTCAGGACACTGAACGACGTCGGTCTCGGCTATGTCCGGCTCGGCCAGTCCGCGCCCACGCTGTCCGGTGGTGAGGCGCAGCGCGTCAAGCTCGCCAGTGAGCTCCAGAAGCGCTCCACGGGCCGCACGGTGTACGTGCTCGACGAGCCGACCACCGGTCTGCACTTCGAGGACATCAGCAAGCTCATCTCCGTGCTGTCCGGCCTGGTGGAGAAGGGCAACACGGTCATCGTCATCGAGCACAACCTCGACGTCATCAAGACCGCGGACTGGGTCGTCGACATGGGCCCCGAAGGGGGCAACGGCGGTGGCCTCGTGATCGCCGAGGGCACTCCCGAGCAGGTCGCCGGAGTCCCGGCCAGCCACACCGGCAAGTTCCTGCGGGAGATCCTCGGCGCCGACCGGATCAGTGACGCCGCTCCCGTGAAGGCCGTGCGCAAGGCCGCGGCCAAGTCGGTGGCGGCCAGGGCCACGACGAGGAAGACGGCCACGAAGGCGGTCAACAACACGGCCACCAAGAAGGCGGCCGCGGCGACGAAGAAGACGGCCGCCAAGAAGGCCACCCCCGCGAAGAAGGCCACGCGAGCCCGCCAGGCCTGACCGGCTGACACAGCCGGCGGTCCCGGCCGGTCGACCGGCGGTGGGAAGACCTTCCCACCGCCGGTGCGAAGGCAGGCCGCCCGCAGGCACGACGCGCGGCCGAGTCCGACAAATCGCCAGAGACAAGGCGCCCGACGGGAACTCCCCGTGGGGCGCCGCCCGTTGAACAGTCAGCCGCCCTGTCCCTGCGGCTCGACGAACTGCATGTCCAACTGCACCTTGACAACATCACCGAGGAAACCGGTCCCGAAGTCCAGACCGAAATCACTGCGCCGGATCTCACCCGTGGCCTCGAAGCCCGCATGCCTGCGCTGGTCGGCGGGGGAGTCCACCACCCCGCCGAACTCGACGGCGAGCGTCACCGGCCGGGTCACGCCTCCGATGGTCAAGTCCCCCTCCATCGACCACTCCTCGCCGTCGCCGAAGACCCGCGTCGAAGCGAAGGACATCGTCGGCCGCTTCTCGACGTCGAGCAGGTCGGCCGAGCGGGTGTGCGCGTCCCGGTCCGGGTTGCCGGTGTCGATGGAGGCCAGGGCGATCTCGGCTCCCACCTTGATGGCGTCGGCCGTCTCACCGACGTGGAGCGAGGCCTGCACGTCGGCGAAACGTCCGCGCACCTTGGCGATCCCGAGGTGGCGGATGGTGAAGTTGACAGCCGAGTGCAGCGGATCGAGCTCCCAGTCGCCGGCGGACAGCGGCAGCGAAGCGTGCGTGGCAGGGGAGTTGTCGTAAGTCATGGCACCACCGTGCGGGGCCGGAGGGAAAGGAGGGAGACCGGACGGATGGTGGTAGTGACAGGGCCACGATCCGAGGCCACGCGCGCTGTACGTTCGACAGGTGAGCGACAACGAACTGGGCACCTTCCTGCGCACACGACGTGAAGCGATCACACCCGCCCAGGCGGGGCTGCCGGTCGGCCCCCGCCGCCGCACGCCGGGACTGCGCCGCGCCGAACTGGCCACGCTCGCCGGAATCAGCGTCGAGTACCTCATCCGTCTGGAACAGGGCCGAGACCGCAACCCCTCGCCCCAGGTCCTGGGCGCGCTCTCCGACGCCCTGCAGCTGCCCGTGACGGAACGGTTCCTGCTGCGCCGGCTCGCCAAGGAGTCCGGTCACGACGCCATCCTCTGCTCGGCGGCCGCGGCGCCCACCCACGCGGTGCGCCCCTCCGTCCAGGCCCTGCTGGAGCGGCTGGAACCCACACCGGCCGTTCTCCTGAACTGGATCGGCGACATCCTGGCGTACACCAGCGGCTATCGCCGCCTCACCGGGCCACTGGGGATGCTCGACGGCCGGCAGCCGAACATCCTCCGGTACGTGTTCACCGACGAGCGGGCCCCCACCGCATTCACCGACTGGGACCAGGTCGCCGACACACAGGTCGCGCACCTGCGGCACGAGGCGCCGCTCCACGACCCCCATGTCACCGCCTTGGCCGACGAGCTGACCGTCACGGCGGGAGCCCGCTTCGCCGACCGGCTCGCCGCGGTACCGGCCATGCCCCGCCGCGCGGGGATCGACCTCGTCACCCACCCCGAGGTCGGACCGCTGCGCTTGTCGTACGAGACGCTCGCACTGCCGGACGACGGCCACCGCATGGTCGTGCACCTGCCCGCGGACGAGGCCACGGCCGCCGCGCTCGACCGGCTC
This sequence comes from Streptomyces sp. 142MFCol3.1, assembly GCF_000424945.1. Classification (NCBI taxonomy): domain Bacteria; kingdom Bacillati; phylum Actinomycetota; class Actinomycetes; order Kitasatosporales; family Streptomycetaceae; genus Streptomyces; species Streptomyces sp. 142MFCol3.1. The sequence continues at coordinate 19,897 of NZ_KE384280.1, read as the reverse complement.
GACGGGCGGCAGCCGGGCGCTCTGCGGGCGGTCGGCGGCTGAGCGCGTCGCTCACAAGGCTCCGAGTTCGGAGGCGTACGGCGGTTCGGCCCCCGCGCGCGAGCACGTGATCGCCGCGGCGCGGGCCGCGAAGCGCAGCAGTCGGGTCCAGTCGTCGGTGTCCAGTTCCGTCAGCGCGGCCGGTGAGAGGGCATTTCGGGCGGCCAGACCGTGCAGCAGCGCCGCGTTCACCGTGTCGCCCGCGCCGATGGTGTCCACGACCTCGACCGGTTCGCCGGGCACGGAGAGTTCCCGGCCGTCGAGGGTGAACACGGTCAGCCCGTCGCCGCCGCGGGTGATCACCACGGCACCGGGGCCGGACGCCAGCCACTCGCGCGGGGTCCCGCCGAGCCATTCGGCGTCCTCCTGCGAGAGCTTGAGGAGCGACACGGACGGCAGCCAGCTCTTGAACCGGGCCCGGTAGGCGTCCGGGTCGGGGATGAGCACGGCCCTGATGTTCGGGTCGAGCGCGGTGAACACGCCACGCGCGGCGGCGGCCCGCATCAACTCCTCGTACGCGGTCGCGCCCGGTTCCAGGACCAGCGAGCACGTACCGAAGGACACCGCCCTCGCGGCGTCGGGGAGCCCGTCGGCCGCCGAGAAGAGGCGGTCCGCCGTGCCTTCGACGTAGAAGGAGAATCCCGCCGAGCCGTCCGGGCCGATCGTCGCGACGGCGAGCGTCGTCGGCTCCGCGCCGCGCTGCACGAGGGAGACGTCGACGTCCGCCTCGCGCAGCCCGCCCAGGAGCGCCTCGCCGAAGGCGTCCGCCGAGACGCGGGAGCAGAAGGCGGTGGGGGAGCCGAGGCGGCCGAGGGCCACCGCCGTGTTGTACGGTCCGCCGCCGAGGCGCGGCAGCAGGCCCACGAGGGCGCCCGCGCCCTGCGGTACCAGATCGATCAGGGCCTCACCGGCGACGACGATCACGACTCGGGTCCTTTCCTGCGGTGCTCGGGCTCGGGGGAGTTGTCGGGGCAGCCGCACGACGTGCGATGGACGAAGGAGGACGGCAGCCGGAGGGTACGGCCCGCCCGATCGGGGGACGCCAGCCGGTCCAGGAGCAGGCGTACGGCCTGGGCGCCGATCTCCTTGCTGGGCTGGGAGATCGCGGTCAGCCGCGGGGTGAACAGGTCGGCCCACGCGAAGTCGTCGAAGCAGCACAGCGCCAGGTCGTCCGGCACGGACAGGCGCAGGCCGCGCAGGGTTCGCAGAGCGCCGATGGTCATCGCGTTGTTGGCGGTGACGAGCGCGGTGGGCGGTGCCGGGAGTGACAGAAGGCCGTGGGTGGCCTTCTCGGCGGCGTCCGCCCGGGAGTTGCCGTGGGCCACGAGCCGTTCGTCGTAGGGGAGCCCGGCCTGTGCGAGGCCGTGCCGGTAGCCGGTGATCCGCTCGGTCGTGGTGCTGAGCCCGGGCAGGCCCGCGACCAGGGCGATGCGCCGGTGCCCCCGTTCGGCGAGGTGGGTGACCAGGTGCGCCACAGGCTCGGTGTTCTCCGTGCACACCTGGTCGAAGCGGAAGGAGGAGCCGGCGGGGGAGTCGACGAGTCGGTCCAGGAACACGGTGGGCACCTCGTGCTGCGCGAGGTGACGCAGCAGCCCCTCCGGCTCCGCCGAGGGCGCGATGATCATGCCGTCGACACGTCGTTCGTGCAGCAGTTGCACGACCTTGCGCTCGTGCTCCGGGTCGTCGTGCGGATCGGCGATGAGCAGGCTGTAGCCGTGCTGCAGAGCGCCGGCCTCGACACCCTGGAGGATCTCCGTGAAGTACGGGTTGCTGATCGCCGACACCGCGAGCCCGATGGACCGGGTGCGGGAGGTCACCAGCGAGCGGGCCAGGGTGTTGGGCGTGTACCCGAGCTCGTCGATGGCGTCGAGGACGGCCTGGCGCGTCGCGGGCAGCACGGGGCGCGTGGCGTTGAGCACGTGCGAGACGGTGGCGATGGACACGCCCGCGCGCCGAGCCACATCGACCATCGTCGCCATGGCGTTCCCTCCGCCCGTAGCCGCTTCCTAGCCGGGGAACGTATCTCATCCGCGGCACGGCGTAAACGCTTACGCAAGGATGCGCGTAAGCGTTTACGCGCGGGTGTCCTTGCCGGCGCTCGCCGCGGCTCGGCTCCGGCCTCCCCCGGCTCGGGCGGAATGACCGGTACCGGTATCGTCGACGAACGACGCGATCGCGTCCGTCGAGGCGGCCGAAACGGCCCGAAGCGTGCCCAGGCGCGCTCGGGCGCCGAAGGCAGGGACGCACAGGGCTCGCTCCATGCCGCCCGATGCCCTTCGAGAACGCCCTCGACCAGTGGAGATGCCATGCCTGGCCGTCCGTCCGCGAGCCGCCGCACCGTGTTGCGGGGAGCCGCGACAGCCCCGGTCGCCGGGTTCGCCCTGACCGCCTGTTCCGGCGGTACGGGCGGCGCGGCCCCCGCGACACCGACCGCGCCGGTCGAGCTGGGCGCTGAGAGCGAGATCGCCAGGGGCGGCGCCAAGCTGTACCGGGATCACAACGTCGTGGTCAGCCGTGCCGAGGACGGTTCGCTGAAGGCGTTCAGCACGATCTGCACCCATGCCGGGTGCCCCATCAACAAGCTGGAGGGCACGACACTGACGTGCCCGTGCCACGGCAGCGAGTTCGACGCCGCGACGGGCGAGGTGCTGCACGCGCCGGCGACCGTGCCGCTGAACGAACTTTCCGTCGAGGCCAAGGGCGGGAGGATCGTCGCGGGGCCGGGCGCCTGAGTCGGCGCCCGGCCCCGGTCACTCCCAGTCCCAGCCGATCCCCACGATCCCCGATCGCACACGCGGCTCGACCAGATGCACCGAACGGTGGTGGCCGCTCAGCGTCAGCTCCTGGCGGCCGCCGCGCGGAGCGGCCGCCGAGTGCTGCGTGAAGCGGTGGCAGCGCACGGGCATGGCGCCCTCGGCGAACCGCACCTGGAGCGCGTACTGCCCGCCCGCGAAGCCGAACCCGCGGACGTACTCGGTGGACGCGCCGGCCGTGCCGTCGTCGAAGCCGTAGCGGAAGAGGAACGTGTCGCCGGCGCGCAGGCGTGTGTCGAAGAGCAGCTCGGCCACGAGCAACCCGGTGTCGTGGTGCCGGCGCACCCGCCCCGTACGGCAGTTCTCCAGGGCCCGCACCGTCATCCGCTCGGGCACGCAGCCGGGGTCGCCGTGGTGGATCGCGACATAGCGGTCCACGCCGTCCCTGTGGGCCCGCACTATGTGGTGCGATTCGCGGCCGAGCAGTTCGCGGTGCGCGCCGATGTGTACGCGTTCGTGGTGGCCGATGGTGTGCAGTCCCCCGTCGAGCGGTGACTCCAGCTCGGCCAGCAGCTGCTCCTGGACGCTGGAGGCCGCCACCAGGGAACGGTAGGTGCGGCCCGCGGGGCGTTCCGGGCCGGACCGTTCGTCGGCCTCGGTGAGCAGCCGGATCAGCGACTCGTCCGGAAGCCGCAGGATCTCCTCCAGGGCGCGTACGGCCCGCAGGGACTCGGGGCGCTGCGGGCGCCGGGCGCCCTGCTGCCAGTAACTGAGGCTCGTCACCCCCACCTTGACCCCGTACCGGGTCAAGTGGTGCTGCACGCGCTGGAGGGGGAGGCCGCGGGCGGTGATGGCGGCGCGGAGCGCGACGTGGAATGGCCCGCCCCGCAGGGCCGTCTCCAGTTCCGCCGCGGCGCTGTCCGCCTGCTGTGTGCCGTGCCGCATGCAGGGGCCTTTCTGTGAATGTCCACAACGGCTGGTCAGGCCGTTCGTGTGGGGCGCGGGGGTCGCCAGGTCGGCGCATGGGAGCCCGTTCACACGCAGGTGCAGCCGTTCACGCCCCGAGTTCCCCCGCATTGAAGCGTGTTGACCAAGCCGCGACAACACCTGATGCTCAACATGCTCCACCGCGGCGTCCGGAGCCCTCCTCCATTCCTCACCCCCACCCGGGAGCATCGCGATGCGCCACAGCGTGCTGTGCGTGCTTGCCGCCCGCGCGGAACACACCGACCCGGCGGTCGTCGTGGCGTCCGTCGTCGCGGGCGTCGGCGCGTTCGTCGCCCTCGTCCTCAGCGCCGTGCGGGCCGTGCGCCGAAGGCGCCGCCGCCGCCCGCGACGTCACCCGGACCCGCCGCGCCGACCGTGAGCAGGCCGCGCTGCGGCGCGTCGCCACCCTGGTCGCCCGTGGTGATGCGCCGCGCGAGGTGTTCTCCGCGGTCGCGCGCGGTGGGACTCGTCCTGGGCACCGGGGCCGTCGCCGTCCTGAGGTACGGGGCCGACGGCGCCGCCACGGTGCTCGGCTGGGCACCGGGGCGGCGCCGCACCGGGCCCGGCAGCGGGGATGGTCGCCGCGATCGGCCCGGCGTCCGGGGGCGGGGCCTACGCCCGGCCCGTCCCCGGCCGACGGGGCCGACGGGGCGGGCGGTAGGGGCGGAGCGGGACCCCTGACGTTGCTCAGCACCCGGGAACGCGAAGTCCTGGAGCTGAAGGCCGAGGGTCGCTCGAACGCCGGGATCGGCCGTCGGCTGTGGGTCGCCGAGGGCACCGTCGAGAAGCGCGTCCGCAGCATCCTGGGCAGGCTGCGCCTTCAGGAGGACACCGACGACCACCGCCGGGTCCTCGTGGTGCTGACGTTCCTGGAGTCGCGCTGAGGGGGCGGCGCCGACCCGCGGTGCCGGGTCGTTGCCGGCCTGCGGTCGCGGGCCGATGACGAGGCCACGTGGGAGCGTCCGAGCCGCCCCGGCAGTTCTGTCCACAGGCAGGCCGGGAGCCCGCCGCGCTGTCGGTCCCCGCCAGTAGGGTGTGTGACATGGCCGACCCCTCCAGTTACCGCCCCAAGCCGGGACAGATCCCGGACTCGCCCGGGGTGTACAAATTCCGCGACGAGCACCGCCGGGTGATCTACGTCGGAAAGGCGAAGAGCCTCCGCCAGCGCCTGGCGAACTACTTCCAGGACCTGGCCAGTCTCCACCCGCGCACCCGCACCATGGTCACGACGGCCGCGTCGGTGGAGTGGACGGTGGTGTCCACGGAGGTCGAGGCCCTTCAGCTGGAGTACAGCTGGATCAAGGAGTTCGACCCCCGGTTCAACGTCAAGTACCGCGACGACAAGAGCTATCCGTACCTCGCGGTCACGATGAACGAGGAGTTCCCCCGCGTACAGGTGATGCGCGGCCAGAAGAAGAAGGGCGTGCGCTACTTCGGCCCGTACGGCCATGCGTGGGCGATCCGCGACACCGTGGACCTGCTGCTGCGCGTCTTCCCCGTCCGCACCTGCTCCGCGGGCGTCTTCAAGAACGCGGCCCGCACCGGACGCCCCTGCCTCCTCGGCTACATCGGAAAGTGCTCCGCCCCGTGCGTGGGACGTGTCCCCGCGGAGGAGCACCGCGAACTGGCCGAGGATTTCTGTGACTTCATGGCAGGCCGTACAGGGACGTACATCCGCCGCCTGGAGAAGCAGATGACGGACGCGGCCGAGGAGATGGAGTACGAGCGGGCGGCCCGCCTCCGCGACGACATCGAGGCCCTTAAGAAGGCCATGGAGAAGAGCGCGGTCGTGCTCGCCGACGCGACCGACGCCGATCTGATCGCCGTCGCCGAGGACGAGCTCGAAGCCGCCGTGCAGATCTTCCACGTACGCGGAGGGCGTGTGCGCGGCCAGCGCGGCTGGGTCACGGACAAGGTGGAGGCCGTCACCACCGGTGACCTGGTCGAGCACGCGCTCCAGCAGCTCTACGGCGAGGAGAAGGGCGACTCCGTCCCCAAGGAGGTGCTCGTCCCGGCGCTGCCCGCGCCCGTGGAGCCGGTCCAGGAATGGCTCACCGAGCGCCGCGGCTCGAACGTGTCGCTGCGCATCCCGCAGCGCGGCGACAAGAAGGCGCTGATGGAGACCGTCCAGCGCAATGCGCTCCAGTCGCTCGCCCTGCACAAGACCAAGCGCGCGTCCGACCTGACCACCCGCTCGCGCGCCCTGGAGGAGATCGCCGAGGCCCTCGACCTGGAGAGCGCGCCACTGCGGATCGAGTGCTACGACATCTCCCACCTCCAGGGCGACGACGTGGTGGCCTCGATGGTCGTCTTCGAGGACGGGCTCCAGCGCAAGAGCGAGTACCGCCGCTTCCAGATCAAGGGCTTCGAGGGCCAGGACGACGTCCGGTCGATGCACGAGGTGATCACCCGTCGCTTCCGGCGCTACCTGGCGGAGAAGGAGAAGACGGGGGAGTGGGCCGACGGCGAGGGCGCGCTCACCGAGGAGGACGGCCGTCCCAAGCGGTTCGCCTACCCGCCCCAGCTCGTCGTGGTCGACGGCGGACAGCCGCAGGTCGCGGCGGCGAAGAAGGCCCTCGACGAACTGGGCATCGACGACATCGCGGTGTGCGGACTGGCCAAGCGTCTGGAGGAGGTCTGGCTGCCCGGGGAGGACGACCCGGTCGTCCTGCCGCGCACCAGCGAGGGCCTCTACCTGCTCCAGCGGGTCCGTGACGAGGCCCATCGCTTCGCGATCACCTACCAGCGCGCCAAGCGGGCCAAGCGCTTCCGGTCCAGCCCCCTGGACGACGTGCCGGGCCTGGGGGAGACGCGCAAGCAGGCGCTGATCAAGCACTTCGGTTCGGTCAAAAAGCTGCGATCCGCGACAATCGACCAGATCTGCGATGTTCCCGGCATAGGCCGCAAGACGGCGGAGACCATCGCCGTGGCACTCGCCCAGGCGGCCCCGGCCGCGCCCGCCGTGAACACGGCGACTGGAGAGATCATGGGAGACGAGGAAGACGGGGCGCCCGAATCGACGGCGGGCTCCCCGGAGGAGCCCGTGACCGCGGGCGCCTCTGACGAGCGACGGGGGCAGGAGACATGACCGAGCACGACGCACACGAAGAACAACAACAGCCGCAGGGCCCAGGGGCCCGCCCCGCACACGAAGCGCCCGCACACGAAGCGCCGCACGCGGCGCCCGCGGACGAGGCGCACAGGGAAGCGAGCGAGGATCACCTGGCGGGCGAAGCGCCCCAGGAAGACGGAGCACAAGTGGGTACGGGCATCGAGACGGCCGGGGTTCCCGACACGGCCATCCCCGAGCTGGTGATCATCTCCGGCATGTCCGGAGCCGGCCGCTCGACGGCGGCCAAGTGTCTGGAGGACCTCGGCTGGTTCGTCGTCGACAACCTGCCGCCCGCCCTGATCCCCACCATGGTGGAGCTCGGCGCCCGGTCCCAGGGCAATGTGGCACGGATCGCGGTCGTCGTCGACGTACGCGGCCGCCGCTTCTTCGACAACCTCCGCGAGTCCCTCGCCGACCTGGAGTCGAAGCACGTCACCCGGCGGATCGTGTTCCTGGAGTCCTCCGACGAGGCCCTGGTGCGCCGCTTCGAGTCGGTGCGGCGCCCGCACCCCCTCCAGGGTGACGGCCGCATCGTCGACGGCATCGACGCCGAGCGTGAGCTGCTGCGCGAGCTGCGCGGCGACGCCGACCTGGTGATCGACACCTCCAGCCTGAACGTGCACGAGCTGCGCGCCAAGATGGACGCCCAGTTCGCGGGCGAGGAGGAGCCCGAGCTGCGGGCCACCGTCATGTCCTTCGGCTTCAAGTACGGCCTGCCGGTCGACGCCGACCTCGTGGTGGACATGCGCTTCCTGCCCAACCCGCACTGGGTCCCGGAGCTGCGCCCCTTCACCGGCCTGAACGAAGAGGTCGCGGCCTACGTCTTCAACCAGCCCGGCGCCAAGGAGTTCCTCGACCGCTACGCCGAGCTGCTGCAGCTCATCGCCGCCGGGTATCGCCGCGAGGGCAAGCGGTATGTGACCATCGCGGTCGGCTGTACCGGCGGCAAGCACCGCTCGGTCGCCACCTCCGAGAAGCTAGCCGCGCGACTCGCCTCCCAGGGTGTGGAGACCGTCGTCGTGCACCGTGACATGGGACGCGAATGACAGGACGTGCCGCACTGCGGCTGAGCAGGCTGCGGCGGACCACCCCGGAGGGACGGGGTGGTGCGCCCGCCGAGGCGCGCGGCGGGCGCCCGCGCCGTCGGGGCACCCAGCCCAAGGTCGTCGCCCTCGGCGGCGGCATGGGCCTGTCCGCCTCTCTCGCCGCGCTGCGCCGGATCACCGGCGACCTCACCGCCGTCGTGACCGTGGCCGACGACGGAGGCTCCAGCGGGCGCCTGCGCGACGAGCTGGGCGTCCTGCCGCCCGGCGACCTGCGCAAGGCCCTGGCCGCCCTGTGCGGCGACGACGACTGGGGCCAGACCTGGGCGCGGGTCATCCAGCACCGCTTCCAGTCCAAGGGCGACCTGCACGAACACGCCGTCGGCAATCTGCTGATCGTCGCCCTCTGGGAGCAGCTCGGCGACCACGTCCAGGCACTGGACCTGGTCGGCAGACTCCTGGGCGCGCAGGGCAGGGTGCTGCCCATGTCCGCCGTCCCACTGGAACTGCAGGCCCTGGTCAAGGGCCACGACCCGGACCGGCCCGACGACGTCGACACGGTGCGGGGCCAGGCCACGGTGGCGCTCACGCCCGGCGAGGTGCAGTCCGTGCACGTCGTGCCGCACGACCCGCCGGCCGTCCCCGAGGCGGTGGCGGCGGTCCTGGACGCGGACTGGGTGGTCCTCGGGCCGGGCTCCTGGTTCTCCTCGGTGATCCCGCATCTGCTGGTGCCGGAGCTGCTGGACGCGCTCACGCAGACCAAGGCACGCCGGGTACTCTCCCTGAACCTCGCCCCGCAGCCCGGAGAAACCGAAGGCTTCTCCCCGCAGCGTCATTTGGAGGTTTTGGGGCGACACGCCCCTAAACTCGCCCTGGACGTGGTGCTGGCCGACGAGGCCGCCGTGCCCGACCGCGACTCACTCACCGACGCCGCCAAGGGGTTCGGCGCCGCGGTCGAGCTGGCGCCGGTGGCCCGGCCCGACGGATCTCCGCGGCACGACCCGGAGCTGTTGGCAGCCGCGTACGACCGTATTTTTCGGATGCATGGAAGGATCGGCCCATGGCGATGACGGCAGCGGTGAAAGACGAGATCTCCCGGCTTCCCGTCACGCGGACCTGCTGCAGAAAGGCGGAGGTCTCCGCCATTCTGCGGTTCGCCGGCGGCCTCCACCTGGTGAGCGGCCGCATCGTGATCGAAGCGGAGCTGGACACCGCGATGGCGGCACGCCGCCTGAAGCGGGACATCTTGGAGATCTTCGGTCACAGCTCCGAGCTGATCGTGATGGCGCCCGGCGGACTGCGCCGCGGCTCACGCTACGTCGTGCGCGTCGTCGCGGGCGGCGACCAGCTGGCCCGCCAGACGGGTCTCGTGGACGGTCGCGGCCGTCCGATCCGCGGACTGCCCCCACAGGTGGTCTCGGGGGCCACCTGTGACGCGGAGGCGGCCTGGCGCGGAGCGTTCCTCGCACACGGCTCGCTCACCGAGCCGGGCCGGTCCTCCTCCCTGGAGGTGACCTGCCCCGGTCCGGAGGCCGCGCTCGCCCTGGTCGGCGCCGCCCGCCGGCTCTCGATCGCGGCGAAGGCCCGCGAGGTGCGCGGGGTGGACCGCGTGGTCGTCCGGGACGGTGACGCGATCGGCGCGCTGCTCACCCGGCTGGGTGCCCACGAGTCGGTGCTGGCCTGGGAGGAGCGGCGGATGCGCCGCGAGGTCCGCGCCACCGCGAACCGTCTCGCCAACTTCGACGACGCCAACCTGCGTCGCTCGGCCCGTGCCGCCGTCGCCGCCGGGGCCCGCGTGCAGCGCGCCCTGGAGATCCTCGCCGACGAGGTGCCCGAGCACCTCGCCGCCGCCGGTCGGCTGCGCATGGAGCACAAGCAGGCCTCCCTGGAGGAGCTGGGAGCGCTCGCCGACCCGCCGCTGACCAAGGACGCCGTCGCGGGACGTATCCGCCGCCTGCTGGCGATGGCCGACAAGCGGGCCCAAGACCTCGGCATCCCCGGTACGGAGTCGAACCTCACCGAGGAGATGGCGGACAACCTCGCCGGCTGACCCCGGGCGGCCCACGATCCCCGGAGCCCGGAGCCCGGAGCCCGGAGCCCGGAGCCCGGAGCCCGGAGCCCGGAGCCCGGAGCCCGGAGCCCGGAGC
>NZ_KE384280.1:0-9716 GCF_000424945.1 Streptomyces sp. 142MFCol3.1 | reverse complement strand
CCCGGAGCCCGGAGCCCGGAGCCCGGAGCCCGGAGCCCGGAGCCCGGAGCCCGGAGCCCGGAGCCCGGAGCCCGGAGCTCCCGCCTCGTGTCGAGCGTCAATAGGCCGGTGCCGTAGCCCACTTGGGCGCCGGCACCGGCGTTTGTTCGTCCTTGAGGCACTCTTGACTCGATCATGAAGTGTCATGAGCCTGGCATCTGTTCGCTGCTGTGGCGGACCAGTGCAAGGGGGGCTCATGAGACGAAGAGCGAGAGCGATCCTCGCCACCGGCGCGCTCCTGTTGGGCGGTGCGGGAACGACACCCATCGCCCAGGCGCAGAACGGCACTTCACCCAAGCCCGACGCGAACGCCGTGAAGGTGTTCCGCGCCGAGGTCACCGAGCAGCAGATACCCCTGCTGCTCGCGGCCGGACAGGACGGCCACGAACTCGGCGACCGGACCTGGAAGAACGGGAAGACGACGGTCGAGGTCTACGCCACCGACCAGCAGGCCGGAAAGCTGGAGCAGCAGGGCGTCGAACTCACCGAGCACACCCTCTCGGCCAAGGCCGAGAACCGCGTCGAGGACGCGGCCCAGGGCGTGTTCCGCCCGTACAGCGGCAAGGGCAATCTCCAGGAGGAGATCGTCCGCACGGCGCAGGAGAACCCCGGCCTCACCAAGGTCGTCTCCATCGGCAAGACCCTCAAGGGCCAGGACATCCTTGCGCTCAAGCTCACCAAGGGCGCCAAGAAGACCGCGGACGGCGCCAAACCGTCTGTGCTGTACATGTCCAACCAGCACGCGCGCGAGTGGATCACGCCGGAGATGACGCGGCGTCTGATGCACTACTACCTGGACAACTACAAGACGGACAAGCGTGTCAAGAAGATCGTCGACTCCACCGAGCTGTGGTTCGTGCTGTCCGCCAACCCCGACGGCTACGACTACACGTTCCAGGGCGAGGACACGCGCCAGTGGCGCAAGAACCTCCGCGACGTGAACGGTGACGGAGCCATCTCCACCGGCGACGGCGTCGACCTCAACCGCAACTTCGCCTACAAGTGGGGCTACGACGACGAGGGTTCGTCACCCAACCCCACCAGCGAGACCTACCGCGGCACGAGCCCCGCCTCCGAGCCCGAGACGAAGGCCCTCGACGCCTTCGAGAAGCGCATCGGCTTCACGTACGGCATCAACTACCACTCGGCCGCCGAACTGCTCCTGTACGGAGTCGGCTGGCAGGTCGCGACGCCGACGCCCGACGACGTGCTCTACAAGTCGCTCGCCGGGACGCCCGACAACTCGGCGGTCCCCGGATACCACCCGCAGGTCTCCTCCGAGCTCTACACCACCAACGGTGAGGCGGACGGCCACGCGGGCAACGTCAACGGCATCGCGATGTTCACCCCCGAGATGTCGACCTGCCAGACCGCGTCGAACCTCGACCCGAACGACGCGTGGAACGCGGCGGACTGCGCCTCGGTCTTCACCTTCCCGGACGACGAGAAGCTGATCCAGCAGGAGTTCCAGAAGAACGTCCCGTTCGCGCTCTCCGTCGCCGAGACCGCGAGCCACCCCGACCAGCCGTCCTCCTCGGTCGGTATCGCCGCGCCCGACTTCACGCCGGCCGCGTTCACCACCTCGTACTCCCGCGGCGCCGACCAGGAGGTCTCCGTCGTCGTCCGCAGGTCCGTGCGCGACAAGGAGCTCAAGTATCGGGTCAACGGCGGACGCACGCACGACATGACGCTGCGGCCCTGGCGCGGTGGCGAGACCTACGGCGGTGACGACAACCTCTACTTCGACGAGTACCGGGCCAAGGTCCAGGACGGCGGCCCCGGCGACAAGGTCGAGGTCTGGTTCACCGGTGAGACGAAGCGCGGCAAGCCCACCTCCAGCACGCACTTCACCTACACCGTGGCCGAGTTGCCCCGCGTCGACACGCTCGTCGTCGCCGAGGAGGGCGCGACCGCCTCGCAGGCCCAGACGTACGTCGAGGCGCTCAAGGCCAACGGCAAAAAGCCGCTGGTCTGGGACGTCGCGACTCAGGGCGCGCCCGACGCGCTCGGCGTGCTCGCCCACGTCAGGACCGTCGTCCACTACACGGGCGGCGTACGGCCGGGCAACGCGACCCAGCTCCAGCTGCGGGCGTTCCTCAACGAGGGCGGCAAGCTGATCGAGGCCGGCGAACTGGCCGGCGGCAGCGTCGACCTCGGCGGCGGCACCCTCTCGAACGACTTCAGCCAGTACTACCTGGGCGCCTACTCGCGTACGTCCACGCCGGGCGCCAAGGGCTTCGACGGTGCCGGGAAGCTCGCCGGTGCCACGGGAGCGCTCGGTGACGCGCCCGGCAACCCGCTGAACGCGGCCGGCACGTACGCCGTCACCTCGGACTCGCTGTCGGCCACGCAGTACCCGCAGTTCGGGTCCAGCGCCGGAGCGGGCCAGTTCGCCGGCACCGTCAACCCGTACGGGCCCTACGCCGGCTCCTCCATGGCCGCCGCCGTGCACACCGACGACGGCTACAAGCGACTCACCCGCACCATCGACCTCACCGGGGTCAGCGCCGCCGACAGGCCGACGCTGCGCACCCAGCTGCTGTGGGACACCGAGCCCGGTTACGACCACGCGGTGCTCGAAGCCCACACGACCGGGGCCGACGACTGGACGACACTCCCGGAGGCGGGCGGTGCCACCAGCACCGCGGTCCCCACGGAGTGCGAGGCCGGGTTCCTCGTCAGGGAACACCCCTGGCTCGAGCGGTACCTGACCGTGAACTCCACCGGCTGCACCGACACCGGCACCAGCGGCGTGTGGAACAGCTTCACGGGCGCCTCCAGCGGATGGCAGCAGGTCTCCTTCGACTTGAGCGCGTACGCCGGCAAGTCGGTCGAGGTCTCCCTCGCCTACATCACCGACCCGGGCAGCGGCGGGCACGGTGTCCTCGCGGACGACGCCTCCGTCGTCGTCGGCGGCACGGCCACCGAGACCGAAGGCTTCGAGACATCCTTCGGCCCCTGGAAGGTCTCCGGTCCGCCCCCGGGCAGCCCGGCAGTCCTGAAGGACTGGGCGCGTTACGGGCAGCTCTTCAAGACATATGGAGCGGTCACCACGGAGGACACCGTGCTGCTCGGCTTCGGCCTTGAGCACGTCACCGCGGCGGCCGACCGTGCGGCCCTCGTCGGCAAGGCACTCACGGCGCTGCGCGGCTGACTCTGTGTGACAGCGTCGTCAACACGGAGGGCGTTCCGTACCCCTACTGGCGGGTACGGAACGCCCTGCCGTGTATGGGGCATCTGGATGTCACCACAGCCGCCTCAGGGAGGTAGGGTCGTAGGCGGTCGGGGACATCCCATACAGCTCGCCGGTCTCGAAACCGGCGTACCAACGAGGAGATCGGTTCGTGACGATCCGCGTAGGCATCAACGGCTTTGGCCGCATCGGTCGTAACTACTTCCGCGCGCTGCTGGAGCAGGGTGCTGACATCGAGATCGTGGCTGTCAACGACCTGGGTGACACCGCGACCACCGCTCACCTGCTCAAGTACGACACCATCCTGGGCCGTCTGAAGGCCGAGGTGTCGCACACCGCCGACACGATCACCGTCGACGGCCACACCATCAAGGTGCTGTCCGAGCGCAACCCCGCCGACATCCCGTGGGGCGAGCTGGGCGTCGACATCGTCATCGAGTCGACCGGCATCTTCACCAAGAAGGCCGACGCCGAGAAGCACATCGCCGGCGGCGCCAAGAAGGTCCTGATCTCGGCTCCGGCCAAGGACGAGGACATCACGATCGTGATGGGCGTCAACCAGGACAAGTACGACCCGGCGAAGCACAACGTCATCTCCAACGCCTCCTGCACCACCAACTGTGTGGCGCCCATGGCGAAGGTCCTCGACGAGAACTTCGGCATCGTCAAGGGTCTGATGACCACGGTGCACGCGTACACCAACGACCAGCGCATCCTGGACTTCCCGCACTCGGACCTGCGCCGCGCCCGGGCCGCCGCCGAGAACATCATCCCGACCACCACCGGTGCCGCCAAGGCCACCGCCCTGGTGCTCCCGCAGCTCAAGGGCAAGCTGGACGGCATCGCGATGCGCGTCCCGGTTCCGACCGGCTCGGCCACCGACCTGGTCGTGACGCTCCAGCGCGAGGTCACCAAGGACGAGGTCAACGCCGCGTTCAAGAAGGCCTCCGACGACGGCGACCTCAAGGGCTACCTGACCTACACCGAGGACCCGATCGTCTCCTCGGACATCGTCGGCGACCCGGCCTCCTGCACCTTCGACTCCTCCCTGACCATGGTCCAGGAGGGCAACTCGGTGAAGATCCTCGGCTGGTACGACAACGAGTGGGGCTACTCCAACCGCCTCGTCGACCTCACGGTCTTCGTCGGCGGCCAGCTCTAAGTCCGGAGCAGGTACCCAGACGTGAGAGCAGGGCTCGGGCAGCGCAAAGGCGCGTTGTCCGGGCCCTGCTCTGTGCACGTATCGTCCAGCTCTCCGGATAGAGCCCTCCTAGGAGTCCACTCATGAAGACGATCGACGAACTTCTCGCCGCGGGCGTGGACGGCAAGCGGGTCTTCGTCCGCGCCGACCTGAACGTGCCGCTGGCCGACGGCCGCATCACCGACGACGGCCGTATCCGTGCCGTCCTGCCCACCGTCAAGGCTCTCGCCGGCGCGGGTGCCAAGGTGATCGTCGCCTCGCACCTGGGCCGCCCCAAGGGCGCGCCCGACCCGGCCTTCTCGCTGCTGCCCGCCGCCGAGCGGCTCGGCGAACTCCTCGGTGCCCCCGTCGCCTTCGCGCAGGACACCGTCGGCCCCGCCGCCCACGACGCCGTCGACGGCCTCCAGCCCGGCCAGGTCGCGGTCATCGAGAACCTCCGCTTCAACGCCGGTGAGACGTCCAAGGACGACACCGAGCGCGGCGAGTTCGCGGACCGCCTCGCCGCCCTCGCCGACGTCTACGTCGGTGACGGCTTCGGCGCCGTGCACCGCAAGCACGCCTCCGTGTACGACCTCCCGGCTCGCCTCCCGCATTACGCCGGCTACCTCATCGCCACCGAGGTCGGCGTCCTGAAGAGGCTCACCGACGACGTCGAGCGCCCCTACGTGGTCGCGCTCGGCGGCGCCAAGGTCTCCGACAAGCTCGCCGTCATCGACGAGCTGCTCGGCAAGGCCGACCGCCTGCTCATCGGCGGCGGCATGGCCTACACCTTCCTCAAGGCCAAGGGGTACGAGGTCGGCATCTCCCTCCTCCAGGAGGACCAGGTCCCGGCCGTCAAGGAGTACATGGAGCGCGCCGAGAAGAACGGCGTCGAACTCGTCCTCCCCGTGGACGTCCTCGTCTCCACGGAGTTCCCCGACCTCAGGACGAAGGCCCCGGCCAACCCCACCACCGTCGCCGCGGACGCCATCCCGGCCGACCAGGAGGGTCTGGACATCGGTCCCGAGACCCGCAAGCTGTACGCCTCGAAGCTCGCCGACGCGGCCACCGTCTTCTGGAACGGTCCGATGGGCGTCTTCGAGCACCCCGACTACGCCGAGGGCACCAAAGCGGTCGCCCAGGCCCTCATCGACTCCCCGGCCTTCACGGTCGTCGGCGGTGGCGACTCCGCCGCGGCCGTCCGCACGCTGGGCTTCGACGAGAAGGCATTCGGCCACATCTCGACCGGTGGCGGCGCCTCCCTCGAATACCTCGAGGGCAAGACGCTCCCCGGCCTCGCCGCACTGGAGGACTGACCAAGCATGAGCACGCGCACGCCGCTCATGGCGGGCAACTGGAAGATGAACCTCAACCACCTTGAGGCCATCGCGCACGTCCAGAAGCTCGCCTTCGCCCTGGCCGACAAGGACTACGAGGCCTGCGAGGTCGCCGTCCTGCCGCCCTTCACCGACCTGCGCTCCGTGCAGACGCTGGTCGACGGCGACAAACTGAAGATCAAGTACGGCGCCCAGGACCTCTCGGCGCACGACTCCGGTGCCTACACCGGCGAGATCTCCGGCTCGATGCTGGCCAAGCTGAAGTGCACCTACGTGGCCGTCGGGCACTCCGAGCGCCGCCAGTACCACGCCGAGACCGACGAGATCGTGAACGCCAAGGTCAAGGCGGCCTACAAGCACGGCCTGACGCCGATCCTGTGCGTCGGCGAGGAGCTGGAGGTCCGCGACGTCGGCAACCACGTCTCGCACACGCTCGCGCAGGTCGAGGGCGGTCTCAAGGACCTGCCGGCCGAGCAGGCCGAGTCCGTCGTGATCGCGTACGAGCCCGTCTGGGCGATCGGCACCGGCAAGGTCTGCGGCGCCGACGACGCCCAGGAGGTCTGTGCGGCGATCCGCGGCAAGCTCGCCGAGCTGTACACCCAGGAGCTGGCCGACCAGGTCCGCATCCAGTACGGCGGCTCCGTGAAGTCCGGGAACGTCGCCGAGATCATGGCGAAGCCCGACATCGACGGTGCCCTGGTCGGCGGTGCCTCCCTGGACGCCGACGAGTTCGTCAAGATCGTCCGGTTCCGCGACCAGTGAGTATGCGGTAGCCGCGATACGTCGTACCCTTGCGGGGGCCGGGAGCCTCGAAAAGTGAGCGGACCGCTCACCCAGTAGGCTTCGGCCCCCGTCGTCCATCAAGATCCGAGGGAATTTCTCGGAAAGGGAGTCCAGCCGTGGTTTTGGGGTTCTCGATCGCCCTGATCGTCTTCAGCCTGCTGCTGATGCTGCTCGTGCTGATGCACAAGGGGAAGGGCGGCGGCCTCTCCGACATGTTCGGTGGCGGCATGCAGTCGTCCGTCGGTGGCTCCTCGGTCGCCGAGCGCAACCTCGACCGCATCACCCTGGTGATCGGTCTGCTCTGGTTCGCGTGCATCGTCGTGCTCGGAATCCTGATGAAGGTCAACAACTGATCATCGACCGACATCGGTACGGCAGAACAACTGCACATCAGGCAAGCACATTCCGCACGTAAGGCCCCATGTCCGGTACGCGCCCTCAGGCGCGGCCTATCATGGGGCTTGCGTCTAGGGGTGGGGATGTAACTCCAATCACTGGACGCGCGTTGGGCCTTACGTAGACTGAGGCGCTCGCAGCGAAGCGTCACGCCGACTCGCTTCGCGGCACCATCACGCAGGGAGTTACGACCGTGGCAAGTGGCAACGCGATCCGAGGAAGCCGGGTCGGGGCGGGGCCGATGGGTGAGGCCGAGCGCGGCGAGTCCGCACCCCGGCTGCGCATCTCCTTCTGGTGCTCCAACGGACACGAGACTCAGCCGAGCTTCGCCAGCGACGCGCAGGTTCCCGAGACCTGGGACTGCCCGCGCTGCGGCTTCCCCGCAGGACAGGACCGGGACAACCCGCCGGACCCGCCGCGCACCGAGCCCTACAAGACGCACCTCGCGTACGTACGGGAGCGCCGCAGCGACGCGGACGGCGAGGCGATCCTCGCCGAGGCGCTCGCCAAACTGCGGGGCGAGATCTAGAAGTTGACACCGGCCGGGTACTCACAGGTGCCTGGCCGGAGCTGTTCCGCGGCCCCCACGGCACGCACCGCCGCAAGCGGCCGCCGGCCGCTGCACGGCCTCGGCGGTCCCGCGTCCGGAGCCGATGCGGTGCAGGTCGGCCGGACCATGAGAGGACGGCGGGCCGGACCGGAGTGCGCGGTCGGGTGGCTCGGGCCGTGCCGGTGTGCGTGGCCCGGTGGCTCGGGCAGCGCGGTGACGGAGTGCGTGGCCCGTGGGCTCGGGCCGTGCCGAGGTCGCGGCCAGCGTGTGCGGCCGGGCAGCGGAGCCGGGCATGCTGTGTCCCCGCCGCTCTGCGGGCCGATTGTCAGTGGCGGCCCTTACGGTTCTCGAAGTGGTGGAACCGGAGGGGGCGTTGTGACGACGGCGGCGGAGGTGGCGGGTGTGCGCCCGCCCGCGTGGCGCGGCGGATTCGGCAGGCTGTGGACGGCGGCCGTGGTGTCGCGGTTCGGGGACGCCCTGCGCAACTCCGCGCTGCCCCTGCTCGCCGTGCGGCTCACCGACGACCCGCTCGTCATCGCCTCCGTCACGGCCTGCGGCTATCTCCCCTGGCTCCTGTTCGGGCTGCTCGGGGGCGCGATCGCCGACCGGGTGGACCAGCGGCGGGCCATGGGAGCCGTGGACGCCGTGCGCGGCGCACTGGTGGCCGGCTTCGCCCTGACCGTGGCGCTCGGCCACGCCTCGATCGTCCTGCTGATCGCGCTGGCCTTCAGCCTGACCACCCTCCAGACGCTCTTCGACAACGCGTCCACGGCCCTGCTGCCGTCCCTGGTGGACCGCGAGGCCCTCGGCAGCGCCAATGCCCGGCTGATGACCGGCCAGCAGCTCGCGGGCGGCCTGCTCGCCGGCCCCTTCGTGCCGCTGCTGCTCGCCGCCGGGGCCGCCGTGCCGTTCACGGCGGACGCCGTCACCTACCTGCTCGCCGCCGGGCTCGTCGCCTCACTGCGGATACGGCCGCCCCGGCGGGAGCCCCGCCCCGCCGGCAGCACGCTCCGTGCCGAGGTGGCCGCCGGCCTGCGCGCCCTGTGGGGCGACCGGGTGCTGCGCGCGGTGTGCACGGCCACCCTGCTGTGCAACATCGGCATGGGCGCGCTCATCGCCACCCTCGTCCTGCACGTCACGCACTGGCTGCACACGGGGGACGCGGGGTACGCGGCGGCGATGACGGCGTACGCGGTCGGCAGCTTCTGCGGCGGCTTCCTCGCCCAGCGTGTCGCCGGGCGGGTCGGACGGGCCCGGAGCCTGCTGGCGGCGGGATGCGTCCAGACGTCGTCGCTGCTGCTCGTCGGCACGGTCCGGCACATCGGCGCCCTCCTCGCGGGCATGGCACTGCTCGGACTGATGAACATGCTGTGGAACGTCAACCAGGTCACGCTGATGCAGCAGCGCAGCCCGGAATCCATGGTGGGCCGCATCAGCGCCGCATTCCGCACCACCTCGACCTCGGGGGCCCCGCTCGGCGCCCTGCTGGGCGGCGCCGTGGCCGGGGCGTACGGGCTGAACGGGCCCGCCCTGCTGGCGGCGGCACTCTTCGCCCTCGCCGTCACCTCGCTGATACCTGCGCTCAAGCCGGACGTATCTGTTGTTGAGCCGGACGACGGCGCGACGACAGCTCGCGTCAAGCCCTGATCAATTAGGTTGGGACCGGCAGTGGGGCAAGGTACGCAGCAGCACAGGCAGGAAAGAAGGCTGAAGTCCGAGATGAACGCAGAAAGCCGTACCAGGCTCAACCAGACCCCCGAGTGGAGCGCTCTGGCCAAGCACCGCGAGGAGCTCGCGGACACCCGTCTGAGGGACCTGTTCGCAGCCGAACCCGGACGTGGCACCGGCTACACGCTCCAGGTCGGGGATCTGCACATCGACTACTCCAAGCACCTGGTCACCGACGAGACCCTGCGCCTGCTCCGCGACCTGGCGGCCGCGACGGACGTGTTCGGGCTGCGGGACGCCATGTTCCGGGGCGAGAAGATCAACGTGACGGAGGGGCGGGCGGTGCTGCACACCGCGCTGCGTGCCCCGCGGGACGCGATCGTCGAGGTCGACGGTGAGAACGTGGTGCCCGCCGTGCACGCGGTCCTGGACAAGATGGCCGGCTTCGCCGAGCGGGTCCGTTCGGGCGAATGGACCGGTCACACCGGCAAGCGCATCAAGAACGTGGTGAACATCGGCATCGGCGGCTCCGACCTGGGCCCCGCGATGGCCTACGAGGCGCTGCGCTCG
>NZ_AUKV01000038.1:0-82743 GCF_000424945.1 Streptomyces sp. 142MFCol3.1 | reverse complement strand
CCCGTTGCGGACGGCAACACGAACCCACCGCACCGACACACCGGACCACACGACGGCTGCAACGGGCGGATCACCGGCACGGACCCGACCCACCCACCGGACGGCCCCGATCGAGCGCCGTGCCGTCCACGATCGAGCGCCGTGCCGTCCGGCCCGTCGAACCCGCGCCCCAATTCCGGCGCACCCCATTGACGCGCCCACGGCCCCCACATACCTTCCCCCGTCGAAGCGCTTCGACGTCACGCATCGAAACGATTCGACGATTGTTGCGTGACGCTTCCGTGACCCATCCGACTCCCCCGGAGGCAATGGATGTCGACGAAACGAAGGCGCATGGCGGCGACGGTGGCGGCGGCCCTGGCGGGCTCCCTGCTGCTCGCCTCCTGCGGCGGCTCGGACAGTGGGGCCGAGGACGGCAAGACGCTGCGGCTGTGGCACTACGAGGCGCCGAACAGCGCGATGGGAGTGGCCTGGAACGAGGCCATCAAGGAGTTCGAGGCGCAACACCCGGGCGTGAAGGTGAAGTTCGAGGAGAAGGGCTTCGAACAGATCCAGAAGACGGCCCCGATGGTCCTCAACTCCGGCGACGCGCCGGACCTCATGGAGTACAACAAGGGCAACGCGACGGCGGGCAAGCTCTCCCAGCAGGGACTGCTGACCGACCTGACCGCCGAGGTCACCCGGCACGGCTGGGACAAGAAGATCAGCGGCGGGGTGCGGACCATCAGCCAGTACGACACGGACGGAGTCATGGGCTCCGGGAAGTGGTACGGGGTACCCAACTACGCCGAGTACACGATGGTCTACTACAACAAGGACCTCTTCGAGAAGTACGGCGTCGCCGAACCCACCACGCTCGGCGAACTCACCTCCGCCATGGACGCCTTCGTCGCCAAGGGCGTCACCCCGCTCGCGAACGGCGGGGCCGAGTACATCGCCCAGCAGTACCTCTACCAGCTGGCGCTCTCCAAGGCGGACCGCTCCTGGGTCGACGCCTACGAGCTCTACAAGGGAAAGACCGACTTCCACGACGCCGCCTGGACGTATGCCGCCGAGACCTTCGCCGACTGGGTGAAGAAGGGCTACATCAGCAAGAAGTCGACGGGTGTGAAGGCGGAGGACGCGGGCGTCTCCTTCATCCAGGGCAAGAGCCCCATCCTGTTCAGCGGCAGCTGGTGGTACGGCCGCTTCAAGGAGGAGAACAAGTTCGCCTGGGGCACCTTCCTGTGGCCGGGCAGCGATCTCACGCTCGGCTCCGGCGGCAATCTCTGGGTCGTCCCCAAGGGCGCCAAGAACAAGGAACTCGCCTACGACTTCATCGACATCACCATGTCGAAGAAGATCCAGAACCTGCTCGGCAACAAGGGCGGCATCCCGGTGGCCGCCGACCCCGCCGCCATCACCGACCCCCAGGCCAAGACGCTGATCGCCGACTTCAACGCCCTCTCCGGCAAGGACGGACTGGCCTTCTACCCGGACTGGCCCGTCGCCGGCTTCTACGACGTGCTCGTCTCGGAGACCCAGAAGCTGATCACCGGAAGTGAGAAGCCTGACGCCTATCTGAGCGCGCTGCAGAAGGCGTACGACAAGGGTGTACCGAAGACATGACGGTCACCGTCGAGCGGGGCGGCCGGGTCGTCCGCAAGCAGCACGGCAGCGCACCGCGCCCGCGCCGCCCCCGCGACTCCTACCTGCCCTTCCTGCTGCCCGGCGTGCTCGCCTTCCTCGCGGTGGTCGTCGTCCCGTTCCTGATGAACACCGCTGTCAGCTTCACCGACTGGCAGGGCGTCGGCAGTCCCAGGTGGTCCGGGCTCGCCAACTACCGTGAGCTGATGGACGACGCGGAGTTCTGGGCGTCGTTCCGGCACAGCCTGTTCATGGTCGTCGCCATGGCCGCCGTACCCACCGTGCTCGGACTGGTCGTCGCCGCCGCCCTGTTCGACTTCGTCGGGCGGCACTTCGGCGGCACGGTCGCCTCCGTACTGCGGGCCTGCTTCTATCTGCCGCAGGTGCTGCCCATCGCGGTCGCCGGCATCGTCTGGAGCTGGATCCTCGCTCCGGACAACGGCTCGCTCAACGAACTCCTGAAGGCCGTCGGTCTCGGCTCCTGGCAGCAGGACTGGCTCGGCGACCCCGACCTCGCCCTGTACAGCGTCATGGGCGTGATGGTGTGGGTGCAGCTCGGCTTCCCGCTCGTCGTCTTCATGGCCGGCCTGCAACGCGTCGACCCGCAGCTCCACGAGGCCGCCGAACTGGACGGCGCGGGCTGGTGGCGGCGCTTTTGGCACGTCACGCTGCCGCAGATCAGGCCCGAGATCTACGTGGTGCTGCTGTGGTGCACGATCGCCGCGCTGAAGGTGTTCGGGGCGGTGTACGTCCTGACCAAGGGCGGACCGGGCGGCGCCACCGACGTCCCCTCGTACTTCTCCTTCACGACCTTCTTCGAGAAGACCCAGGTCGGCTACGGCGCCGCGATCTCCACCGTGCTCACCGTGATCATCCTCGTCCTGGCCCTGGCCGGGCTGAGGTTCCAGACCCGCGCGGAGGACGCGGAGGAAGGGGTCCGCACATGACAGCCGTCCGCACCGGCGCGGTCAGGACGCGCGGGCCCGCCCGCGCCGTACTCGCCCGCTATCCGGTCCTCGTCGCCCTGGTGATCGCGGCCCTGTTCATGGTGCTGCCGTTCCTCGTCGTGGCGGTCAACGCCGTCAAGTCGCCGGCCGAGTACGCGGAGAACGGGCCGCTCAGCCTGCCCCGGGGTCTGTACCTCGACGGCATCGAGGACTTCTGGGACCGGGTCGACTTCGGCCGCAAGCTCGTCAACTCCGTCCTGATCTCCGGGTCGGTGGCGGTCGGCGCCGCCGTCCTGTCCGTCCTCAACGCCTACGCGATCGGCATCGGCCGGGTCAGGGGCCGCACCTGGGTGCTCGCCTTCTTCGTGCTGGCGAACATGCTGCCGCAGGAGGCGCTGGTCTACCCGGTCTACTACCTGAGCAAGCAGGCCGGCCTGTACGACACGAGGCTCAGCGTGATCATCGTCTTCACGGTGATCCAGGCGGCCTTCGGCACCTATCTGCTCTCCTCCGTCCTCGGCCGGTTCCCGCGCGAGATCATCGAGGCCGCCCGGATCGACGGGGCGAACAAGTGGCAGGTGCTGTGGCGGATCGTCGTCCCGGTCAGCCGCCCCACCATCGGCGTGCTCCTCGTCTTCTTCTTCATCTGGACGTGGAACGAGTTCCTGCTGCCGCTGGTCATGCTGATCTCCAACGACAACCAGACGGTGTCGGTGGCCCTCGGCGTCCTCCAGGGCCAGCGCCTGATGGACGCCACCATGACGAACGCGGCCGCTCTCCTGGGCGTCCTGCCCGCCATCGTCTTCTTCCTCGTCTTCCAGCGGACCCTCACCCGCGGCATCGCCGCCGGCGCAGTGAAGTAAGGGGTACGACAGTGAAGTTCACGGACGGCTACTGGCTGCTGCGCGAGGGCGTCACCGCGGCCCATCCGGTCGAGGTCCTAGACGTGACCTCCGGACCCGGCAGCCTGGAGATCCACGCGCCGACCCAGCCCATCCGCCACCGCGGCGACCTGCTGAAGGGACCGGTCGTGACGATCACCGCCCATGCGCCGATGCCGGACGTCATCGGTGTCACCCTGACGCACTTCGAGGGCGAACAGCCGCGCGGCCCCGAGTTCGAGGTGCGGGCCGGGGAGGGCGCCACGCAGGTGTCGCACGACGACGAGTACGCGACGCTGACGTCCGGCGCGCTGTCCGTCCGGGTCGCCCGCAACGGACCCTGGCACGTCGACTTCCTCGCCCACGGCCGCACGCTCACCAGCAGCGGCCCCAAGGGCATGGGCATCATGAGGGACGGCGGCGGCTCCCACTACCTGCGCGAGCAGCTCGGCCTGAGGGTGGGCACCAGCGTCTACGGCCTCGGCGAGCGCTTCGGCCCGCTGGTCAAGAACGGCCAGGTCGTCGACATGTGGAACGCCGACGGCGGCACCGCGACCGAACAGGCCTACAAGAACGTGCCGTTCTACCTGACCGACGCGGGCTACGGAGTCTTCGTCGACCACCCGGGCCGGGTCTCCTTCGAGGTCGGCTCGGAGGCGGTGTCGCGGGTGCAGTTCAGCGTGGAGAGCCAGCAGCTGACGTACTACGTCATCCACGGCGCGACGCCGAAGGACATCCTGCGCAAGTACACGGCCCTCACCGGGCGTCCCGCGCTGCCGCCCGCCTGGTCCTTCGGACTCTGGCTGTCCACGTCGTTCACCACCTCCTACGACGAGGAGACCGTCACCTCCTTCATCGACGGCATGCGGGAGCGCGAACTGCCGCTCTCCGTCTTCCACTTCGACTGCTTCTGGATGCGCGAGTTCAACTGGTGCGACTTCCGGTGGGACCCCCGGGTCTTCCCCGACCCGGAGGGCATGCTGGCCCGGCTGAAGGAGAAGGGCCTGCGCATCTGCGTGTGGATCAACCCGTACATCGCGCAGCGCTCGCCCCTGTTCGCGGAGGGCAAGGCGCTCGGGCACCTGCTTCGCAAGCCCGACGGCAGTGTGTGGCAGTGGGACCTGTGGCAGCCCGGCATGGCGCTGGTCGACTTCACCAGCCCGGACGCCCGGGCCTGGTACGCGGCCAAGCTGGAGGCGCTGCTCGCGCAGGGCGTCGACTGCTTCAAGACCGACTTCGGCGAGCGGGTGCCCGTCGACGTGGCGTACGCGGACGGCTCGGACCCCGAGCGGATGCACAACTACTACGCGCACCTCTACAACCGGACCGTCTTCGAGGTGCTGCGCAAGCACCGGGGCGAGGCGGAGGCGGTCGTCTTCGCCCGCTCGGCGACGGCCGGCAGCCAGCGGTTCCCGGTGCACTGGGGTGGCGACTGCGAGGCGACCTACGAGTCGATGGCGGAGTCGCTGCGCGGCGGACTCAGCCTCGGCATGTCGGGTTTCGGGTTCTGGAGCCATGACATCGGCGGGTTCGAGGGGACGCCGTCGCCGGCGCTGTTCAAACGGTGGATCGCCTTCGGTCTGCTGTCGTCGCACAGCCGGCTGCACGGATCGTCGTCGTACCGCGTGCCGTGGCTGTTCGACGAGGAGGCCGTCGATGTCCTGAGGCTGTTCACGCGGCTGAAGCTCAGCCTCATGCCGTACGTGTACGAAGCCGCGCGCGCCGCCCACGTGGAGGGCGTGCCGGTGATGCGGGCGATGGTCCTGGAGTTCCCCGACGACCCGGGGTGCGCGCACCTGGAACGGCAGTACATGCTCGGCCCCGATCTGCTGGTCGCGCCGGTCTTCAGCGACGACGGCGACGTGTCGTACTACGTGCCGGAGGGCACCTGGACGCACTTCCTGAGCGGGCGGACGGTGACCGGGCCGCGCTGGGTGCGCGAGCGGCACGGGTTCCTCAGCGTGCCGCTCCTGGTCCGGCCCGGGGCGGTGATCCCGGTGGGCGCCGTGGACGACCGGCCCGAGTACGACCACGCCGACGGCGTCACCCTGCGCGCGTACGGCCT
The DNA here is from genome assembly GCF_000424945.1 of Streptomyces sp. 142MFCol3.1. Lineage (NCBI taxonomy): Bacteria > Bacillati > Actinomycetota > Actinomycetes > Kitasatosporales > Streptomycetaceae > Streptomyces > Streptomyces sp. 142MFCol3.1. The sequence continues at coordinate 77,224 of NZ_AUKV01000038.1, read as the reverse complement.
GGGCCGTGGCACCCAGGTCACGGTGGCGGTCGGCGGCGTCACCTTCACCGTCGTGCGGGAGGGGAACACGCTGCGCGCCTCGTCGAGCGATCCGGCGGCGCCGTGGGGGCTCGCGGCGCAGGGGCGCGAGGTGCGGGCGCGAGCCGGCACCGGGTTCCTGTCGCTGGAGCTGGAGTCCGACTGATGGTCAAGATCACCGATGTGGCGCGGCACGCCGGGGTGTCCCCGAGCACCGTCTCCTACGCCCTCAGCGGCAAGCGCCCGATCTCCGAGGAGACCCGGCAGCGCGTCGAGGCCAGCATCCGCGAGCTGGGCTACCGGCCGCACGCGGGCGCGCGGGCGCTGGCCAGCAGCCGGTCGAACGTGCTGGCGCTGGTGGTGCCGCTGCGGGCGGGCATCCATGTGCCGGTCGTGATGCAGTTCGCGGTGTCGGTGGTGACGGCGGCCCGCCGGCACGACCACGACGTCCTGCTGCTCACCCAGGAGGAGGGCGAGGAGGGGCTGCGGCGGGTCGCCGACACCGCTCTCGTGGACGCGCTGATCGTGATGGACGTCCAGTTGCACGACGCCCGGCTGCCGCTGCTGCGCGCGCTCGACCGGCCCTCCGTGCTCATCGGCTTCCCCGCCGCCGCGGACGGGCTCACCTGCATCGACCTGGACTTCAAGGCGGCGGGCGAGCTCTGCGTGGAGCGGCTGGCGGGGCTCGGGCACCGGGTCGTGGCGCTGGTCGGCTCGCCGCCCGAGGTGTACGTGCGGGGGACGGCGTTCGCCCAGCGGGTGGTGGAGGGGTTCACGGCCGCCGCCCACCGCAACGGTCTGTCGTCGTCCGTCCATCCCTGCGAGGCCTCGCCGGCCGCCGCGCGCCGGATCGCCGAGCAGCTGTTGCGCGAGCACCCGGCGCTGACGGGCGTCGTCGTCCACAACGAGCCGGTCCTGGAACCCCTGATCGACGCGTTCGAGCAGCTCGGGCTGCGGGTTCCCGGCGATCTCTCCGTCACCGCCATCTGCCCGGACGAGGTCGCCGAGGGCCCGCGGGTGCCCGTCACCTCCATCGCCCTGCCGTCCGCCGAAGTCGGCGCGCGGGCCGTGGAGCTGCTGATGCGGAAGCTGGACGGCGCCGACGTGCCCGGGGCGACGCTGCTGGCGCCCCGGCTGACGGAGCGCGCGAGCACCGCACCGCGCAACGCCCCCTGAACGTCCCGAACGCCCCGTGCAAGGCCCTACCCGAAGGAGCCGTGACATGAAAGGCACGAGAAGAAGACCCGGCGCCGCCCTCGTCGTGGCGCTGGCCCTGCTCGCGGGCCCCGGCGTCTGCCTCCCCGCCCACGCCGACGCCGCTCCCGCGTTCCGCGACCCGGACCTCCCGGTGGCCGCGCGCGTCGACGACCTGCTCGCCCGCCTCACCCTCGACGAGAAGGTCTCGCTGCTCCACCAGTACGAGCCGGCGATCCCCCGCCTCGGCATCGGGGCGTTCCGCACCGGCACCGAGGCCCTGCACGGCGTCGCCTGGCTGGGGAAGGCGACGGTGTTCCCGCAGGCGGTCGGGCTCGCGTCGACCTGGGACCCGGCCCTGATCGAACGGGTCGGCTCGGCGGTCGGCGACGAGGCGCGCGGCTTCCAGCAGGAGCGCCCCGACGGCTGGGGCCTGAACCTGTGGGCACCGGTGGTGAACCTGCTGCGCGACCCGCGCTGGGGACGCAACGAGGAGGGCTACTCCGAGGACCCGTATCTGACGGGGTCGATCTCCACCGCGTACGGCGACGGTCTCACGGGCGGCGACCCCGACCACCTCAAGACGGCGCCCACCCTCAAGCACTACCTCGCCAACAACAACGAGACGCACCGCACGACCACCTCCTCCGACCTGCGCCCGCGGGTGCTGCACGAGTACGACGAGGCGGCCTTCCGGCCGGCGATCGCAGCGGACGCGGCGACGGGGGTGATGTCCTCGTACAACCTGGTCAACGGCCGTCCCGACACGGTCAATCCCGACCTGGACGACGTCGTGCGCGGCTGGACGGACAAGGATCTGCTCAACGTCACCGACGCCTTCGCCCCCGGCAATCTGCTCCCCGGCAACCAGGACTACTACCCCACGCTCGCCGAGGGTGACGCCGCCGCGCTGAAGGCGGGCATCGACAGCTTCACCGACAACAGCGCCGACCCCGGCCCGACCACGACGGCCGTCAAGTCTGCCCTGGAACAGGGCCTGTTGAAGGAGTCGGACGTGGACACGGCGGTGTCCCACATCCTCGCCGTCCGTGTCCGGCTCGGCGAGTTCGATCCGGGCGGCGGCCGGTACGGCTCGATCGACAGCTCCGTGATCGACAGCCCGGCCCACCGGAAGCTGGCCCGCGAGGCGGCGACGAAGGCCGCCGTCCTGCTGAAGAACGACAAGGCGCTGCCGCTGAAGGCGTCGGCCAGGAACGTCGCCGTCGTCGGCCCGCTCGCCGACACCCTCTACACCGACTGGTACTCGGGGACGCTGCCGTACGCGGTCACCCCGAAGGACGGCATCGCGGCGAAGCTCGGCACCTCGGTCGCGAGCAGTGAGGGCGCGGACCGCATCACCCTCAGGAACACGGCGACCGGCCGGTACGTCACCGCGGGAGCGACGGCCGACGGGGCGTCCTTGAAGGAGAGCGCCGAGAACGGCACCGCGTCCCGGTTCGACGTCTTCGACTGGGGTTCCGGCATCGTCACGCTGCGCTCCGCCGCCAACGGCAAGTACGTCGGCTACAACTGGTCCGGCTTCGTCAACGACCAGGTCCAGCCCAACGGCTGGTACGTGCAGCAGCAGTTCGTGCTGGAACGGCAGGACGACGGCAGCAGTCTCCTGCGGTACGCGGGATACGAGACCGCCGAGTCCTGGTGGTCGAACCCCGTCTACCTCGGTCCGACCGGCGACGACGGCACCCTCGGCCTGGTTCCGAAGGAACGGGCCGCCCACTACGACAAGGACGTCGTGCGCAGCGGCGTCGACGAGGCGGTGGCCGCGGTGAAGGGCCGGGACGCCGCGGTGGTCGTGGTCGGCTCGATGCCGTCGATCAACGGCCGCGAGGACCACGACCGCACCGACATGGGTCTGGCTCCCGCGCAGGAAGCCCTGGTCGAGGCGGTGCGCGCGGCCAACCCGAGGACCGTCGTGGTCGTCGAGAACAGCTACCCGACCACGCTCGGCGCCCTCCAGAAGAAGGTCCCGGCCGTGCTGTGGACCACCCACGCGGGCCAGGAGACCGGCAACGCGCTCGCCGACCTGCTGTACGGGGACGCGAACCCGGCGGGCCGTCTCACCCAGACCTGGTACGCCTCGGAGTCGGACCTCCCCTCGATCCTGGACTACGACATCATCAAGTCCGGCCGCACGTACCAGTACTTCAAGGGCCGGCCGCTCTACCCGTTCGGCCACGGCCTCTCCTACACGTCCTTCCGCTACGGCGGGCTGAAGCGTGTCGACGGCGGTTACGAGGTCGCCGTCAAGAACACCGGTTCCCGGGCGGGCGACGAGGTCGTGCAGCTGTACACACACCAGCGGATCTCGCGCGACGAACAGCCGCTGAAGCAGCTGAAGGCGTACGCGCGGGTGTCGCTGGAGCCGGGCGAGACCAAGACGGTGCGGCTGGGGCTGCGCACCGAGGACCTCGCCCACTGGGACGTCACGCGCTCCCGCCCGGTGGTGGAGAGCGGCACGTACGACGTGCTGGTCGGGGCGTCCTCGTCCGACATCCGCGCTCGTGCCTCGCTCGCGGTGCGGGGCGAGACGATCCCGCCACGGGACCTGACGAGGGCGACGCGGGCCGAGAACTTCGACGACTACGCCGGGGTGCGGCTGGTCGACGAGTCCAAAGTGCGCGGTACGGCGGTGGGCGCCGCCGGCGACGGCGCGTGGCTGAAGTTCGCGGACGCCCGGCTCGGACCGGGCACCGGACGGTTCACCGCCCGGGTGGCCGGGACGGCGGGCACGGTCGAGGTGCGCCTCGGCTCGCCGACGGGCACGCTGCTCGGCACCGCGCACACGGACGGCACGGCGTCCCCGTATTCGTACGAGACGGTGTCCGCCACCGTGGCCGACGGCGCGGGACGCAAGGACGTCTATCTGGTGCTGAGCGGCGGTCTGCGCCTGTCGTCGTTCACACTGCGGGGAGCCGGCCCGCCGAGGTGATCCGCTGAGGCCCGAGGGCGCCGGCCGGGCCGCCGAAAGGAAGAGCCCCGCTGCCGTGGCAGCGGGGCTCTTCCTCTGTGTACAAAACATGGGATGAGTGGAGATGGCGGGAATCGAACCCGCGTCCAACGGTGCAAAATCAGGGCTTCTCCGTGTGCAGTTCGCTGTGATTTTCTCAGCCCCGGCGATCACGCGAACAAGTCGCCGACGGGCTCAGTCGCTGTTTGATTTCCTTCTGCACCCCGCGACCGGGTTCAGAAGTTTAGTTCCCTAGCTGATGCCAGGATCCGGGTCGGGAACAGCCCCGGGCTGACACTTCGCAAGTCGCTACTTAGGCAGCGAGGGCGAAGGAATCGCGCTTGGTGTTGGCGATTATTTTTTGCGACATATGGTTTACGAGATCATTGCCGCTTCCTCGACACGCTTCCCCTGCTTCAACAGCCGCTGTCGAAACCGATCATCCCCATGTTGTTTTTTCAAACCGGGACCTTCCGGCCCCTGGACCTTTCGGTCCGCGCACCCTCTGTGAGGTGCGTTGCCATCGTACGTGACCAACGCACGACGATGCCAGCCTATTCCTGCGGGCGGCGGCCTAGGCGCCCCGCTGCTTCCGCTTGGCCGCCGCGATCGCGCGGTCCGACTCCCGCCGGTCCTGCTTCTCACGCAGTGTCTGCCGCTTGTCGTACTCCTTCTTGCCGCGAGCGAGGGCGATCTCCGCCTTGGCGCGGCCGTCCTTGAAGTACAGGGCGAGGGGCACGATCGTGTGACCCGTCTCCTGCGACTTGGACTCCAGCTTGTCGATCTCCTCGCGGTGCAGCAGCAGCTTGCGCTTGCGCCGCACGGTGTGGTTGGTCCAGGTGCCCTGGCTGTACTCGGGGATGTGGGCGTTGTGCAGCCACGCCTCGTTCCCGTCGATCTGGACGAAGCCGTCGGTCAGCGAGGCACGTCCCTGGCGCAGCGACTTCACCTCGGTGCCGGTCAGCACGAGCCCGGCCTCGTAGGTGTCGATGATCGCGTAGTCGTGGCGCGCCTTCTTGTTCTGCGCGACGATCTTGCGCTTGCCGTCCTTGGCCTTGGCGGAGCCGCCCCCGCCCTGCTTGGGCTGGGACTCCTTCGGTACGTACATTCCCTTGCTCATAGTGCTGGCCATTTTCGCACTACACAGGGGTGTGGGGGAAAGCCGATTTCGCGGACCGCGGGCAGCGGGTCAGTGGGCGTCTCCGAGACCGCTCAGCACGGTCTCGGCCCGCTCCAGCGACTGCTTGTCCGCCTCCAGGTCGGGAGTGATGCCCCGGCCGTCGACACCGCGCCCGGACGGGGTGCGGTAGTGCCCGACGGTCAGCTCGGCGACGGAGCCGTCGGGCAGCCGGCTCGGCATCTGGACCGAGCCCTTGCCGAAGGTCCTGGAGCCGACGACGACCGCGCGGCCACGGTCCTGGAGGGCTCCGGTGAGCAGCTCGGCCGCGCTCATCGTGCCGCCGTCGACGAGCGCGACCAGGGGTCTGGCGGTGTCGCCGCCGGACTCGGCGTGCAGGGCGCGCTGGCGTCCGTCCACGTCGTACGTGGCGACGAGGCCGCCGTCGAGAAAGGCGGAGGCGGCGGTGACGGCCTCGGAGACCAGGCCTCCGGAGTTGCCGCGCAGGTCGAGGACCATGCCCGCCTCGCTCGGTGCCTGCGTGACGGCGGTCCGTACCCGGTCGCCGACGCCCTTGGTGAAGGCGGCGACCTTGATCACGACGACGCCGCCGGGGAGCCGGTGCACGGTCACGGGATCCGTGGAGAGCCTGGCCCGGCGCAGGGTCTCGGTCCATTCGCGGGTGCCGCGTTCCAGGCCGAGGGAGACCTCCGTGCCGGCCGCCGCGTCGTCCGCGTCGCCGCGCAGTAAGGAGACGACCTCGGTGACGGGACGGCCGTCGACCTTCTCGCCGTCCACGCTGCGCAGCCGGTCGCCCTCGCGGATGCCGGCGCCCGCCGCGGGCGAGCCGGGCCGGACGCGCGTCACCTCGATGCGTCCGTCGCGCTCGCGCCGGGCCGACAGGCCGACGCCGGTGTACTGGCCGTCGAGCGCCTCCTGGAACTCCTCGTACTCGCCCTGGGAGTACACCGCGCCCCAGCGGTCCCCGCTGCGGCTGACGGCGCGCTCGGCGGCCTCCATGGGGGACTTGCCGTCGGCCATCGCCTCGGCGGCGGCCGCGGTGACGTCCTCCTGGTGGGCGGCCGGCGTGGAACGGGCGCCGGGGGAGCCGGAAGTGCGCGGTCCGCGGCCGGCGTCGGAGAAGGACCCGGTCGCCGCGCCGGCGACGAGGACGCTCGCGAACACCAATGTCAGGGCCGCCCCGCGGCGGATGCGGCGGGGATCACAGAACGGGTCACGGCCTGACATGCCGGTGAGTCTAGGACAAGGCGAAGGGCCGCACCGTCGATTGACGGTGCGGCCCTCTTGGCATGTGTCACACCTTCAGGTACTTGCGCAACGCGAAGAACGCGGCCAGCGCGGGCATCAGCAGACTTGTCGCGAGGATGAGCGGCAGCTTGGTCAACACGGCGTCCCAGCCGATGAAGTTGATCAAGTTCAGCTTCTCGGACAGGGCCAGACCGTGGTCGATGATGAAGTACCGGGCGATCAGCAGGAATCCGCAGGCGACACCACCGCCGATGAGCCCGGCGACCGCGGCCTCCATGATGAACGGCGCCTGGATGTAGAAGCCGGAGGCGCCGACCAGGCGCATGATCCCCGTCTCCCGCCGGCGGCTGAACGCCGAGACGCGCACCGTGTTGACGATCAGCATCAGCGCGACGACGAGCATCATCGCCATCACCGCGCGTGCGGCCCAGTTCATGCCGTTGAGCAGCCCGAAGAGGTTGTCGAGGATGCCCTTCTGGTCCTGCACGGACTGCACGCCGTCCCGCCCGTTGAAGGCGGTCGCGATGACCCGGTACTTCTCCGGGTCCTTCAGCTTGATCCGGTACGACTCCTGCATCTGGTCCGGCGTCAGGGAGCTGGCCAGCGGGGAGTCGCCGAACTGCTCCTTGTAGTGCTTGTACGCCTGGTCCGAGGACTCGTACGAGACCTTCTCGACGACCGTCATCTTGTCCAGGTCGGCGAGGATCTGCTTCTTCTGGTCGGCGGTCACGGCGCCCTTGGCGCACTTGGGGTCGGACTCGGCGTCGCTCTTGTTGCAGAGGAAGATCGAGACGTTGACCTTGTCGTACCAGTAGCCCTTCATCGTGCTCACCTGGTCGCTCATCAGGAGCGAGCCGCCGAACAGGGCGAGGGACAGGGCGACCGAGACGACGACCGCGAAGGTCATCGTCAGATTGCGGCGGAGACCGACACCGATCTCCGACAGAACGAACTGGGCGCGCATGGCGTCTTCTTCAGACCTTTCCGTGGACGATGATCAGTGCTGGTAGCCGTAGACGCCGCGTGCCTGGTCGCGGACGAGACGGCCCTGCTCCAGCTCGATGACGCGCTTGCGCATCTGGTCCACGATGTTCTGGTCGTGGGTCGCCATCACCACGGTCGTGCCCGTGCGGTTGATGCGGTCGAGCAGCTTCATGATGCCGACGGAGGTCTGCGGGTCGAGGTTTCCGGTCGGCTCGTCGGCGATGAGCAGCTTCGGGCGGTTGACGAACGCGCGCGCGATGGCCACGCGCTGCTGCTCACCACCGGACAGCTCGCCGGGCATCCGGTCCTCCTTGCCGCCCAGGCCGACGAGGTCGAGCACCTGGGGGACGGACTTGCGGATCTCGCCGCGCGACTTGCCGATGACCTCCTGTGCGAAGGCCACGTTCTCGGCGACGGTCTTGTTCGGCAGGAGCCGGAAGTCCTGGAACACGGTCCCCAGCTGGCGGCGCATGTGCGGCACCTTCCAGTTGGAGATGCGCGCGAGGTCCTTGCCCAGGACGTGCACCTGACCGTGGCTGCACCGCTCCTCGCGGAGGATCAGCCGCAGGAAGGTGGACTTTCCGGAGCCGGAGGACCCCACGAGGAACACGAACTCACCACGCTCGACCTCCAGGGAGACATCCCTGAGAGCGGGGCGGGTCTGCTTGGGGTAGACCTTGGAGACATTGTCGAATCGGATCACGGATGCACCACGGGTCGCCGGGGGTAGGTGTGCGTGACCATACGCGAACCGGGTGCGCGTCCGCAGTCGGCGTACGGGGTTTGCGCGAGGCTTGCACGTTTTGTCAGGGATCTGAAGGGGCGGGGGCCGCACGATTCACGAGGGTCCGGGGACGCCGGTCCGGGAGGCCGGACCCGGGGGAGCCCGGGCCTCCGGATGTCGCCGTTCTCGGGGCTGGGGGCCGCCGGCGCGGGGCAGGATAAGGCGAGCCGCGCCGAAATCCGCGGAACCTGGCACAGTGGAGGGGGAACGGTTGCGTACCCCGCAGCGTTATGTACAGCGTTGTGTACGCGGAGATGGCGCAAGGAGGGCGAGCGCATGACGTACGACCGATTGGTGTGCGCGAACTGCGCGGCGCCCGTCAGCGAAGGCCGCTGCCCGGTCTGCCGCGCGAACCGTGAGCGGCTCCAGCAGGAGAGCCCCTTCGCGGGCCTGAACCCGATGGCGCTGATCGCGCTGCTCGCCGTGCTGATCGCGGCCCTGGCCCTGGTGGCCCACCAGACGGTGTGAGACCGCCGGGATCCCGGGCGGAGCCGGCCGTACCGCATGCATGGTCCGGGCGCCCTCACGCGGGCGTGAGCAAGACCACATGTGACCGAGAACACGAAAAGGCCCGGAGCGAGCCGCTCCGGGCCTTCTCTCGTGCGTGGTGCGCCCGTCAGGCGGCGGCACCGCCGCGGCCGCCCATGACGCGCGGCATCATCCGGAAGCCGATGCCGCCGGCGATCATCGTCGCGGCGCCGATCAGGAGGAACGTGGTCTGACCGGCACCGGTCTCGGCGAGCTCACCGTCCTTCTTGCCCTGGGCCGAGGTGTCCGAGCCCGTGTCGGTGAGGGCCGAGGAGCCCTCCTCCTGGGCGGAGGAGCCACCGTCGGGGTCGGCATTGTTGCCGCCACCGGGGCCGCTGGTGCTGCCGCCGCCGGGCTCCGTGGACTCGCTGGGCTCCTCGGTGGGCTGGGTCGGCTCCTCGGTGGGCTCCGTCGGCTCCTCCGTCGGCTCCGTGGGCTCCTCGGTGGGCTCGGTCGGCTCCTCCGTGGGCTGGGTCGGCTCCTCCGTGGGCTCCGTCGGCTCACCGGTGGGCTCGGTCGGGATGCCCGTCTCGGTCGGGGTCGGGGTCGGGTCCTCGTCGCCGACGCCGACACCGATGCCGACGTTCAGGTCGAGCGCCGAGGCCGCACCCGCGGCGGTCAGCGAAGCGCCTGCGGCAATCACCGCACCGGCGGCTATCCGCGCCACGCGGATCCGCGTCTTCTTGGTCATCTGCCTGCTACCCCCAGTAGCTGATCGTCAATGGAGCAGCGTCCAGGGCCACGGCCTCACAGGCGACTTGGGCTCAAGCCCCCCGGTGCACATGCGCCCCAGTGATACGCATGCCACGCGTTACCCTTCCCAGTTTTCAAAGCATCGTCAAGGTCGTTGCGTACGCGATGTCCGTATCAACATCATTTGCCTGCCGTGAGGACATGTGACTGTGACGTAAAACCCAAACAACCCCCACACAAAAGGCAACTGCCGTCCACTGGACGGCAGTTGCCTTGTCGACAAAGAGGTCCGAACAGGACCCGTCAGTGCCCGCTTACTTCTCCTGCTGCTTGCGCCAGCGAATTCCGGCCTCGAGGAAGCCGTCGATCTCGCCGTTGAACACGGCCTCGGGGTTGCCGACCTCGAACTCCGTGCGCAGATCTTTGACCATCTGGTACGGGTGCAGCACGTACGAACGCATCTGGTTGCCCCAGGAGTTGCCGCCGTCGCCCTTGAGGGCGTCCATCTTGGCCTGCTCCTCCTGACGGCGCCGCTCCAGCAGCTTGGCCTGGAGCACGTTCATCGCGCTGGCCTTGTTCTGGATCTGCGACCGCTCGTTCTGGCAGGAGACGACGATGCCCGTGGGGAGGTGGGTCAGCCGCACCGCGGAGTCGGTCGTGTTGACGCCCTGGCCGCCGGGGCCCGACGAGCGGTAGACGTCGACCCGGAGCTCGGACTCGTCGATCTCGATGTGGTCGGTCTGCTCGACGACGGGCAGGATCTCGACGCCCGCGAACGAGGTCTGACGCCGGCCCTGGTTGTCGAACGGCGAGATGCGGACCAGGCGGTGGGTGCCCTGCTCCACCGACAGCGTCCCGTACGCGTACGGGGACTGGACGGCGAAGGTGGTGGACTTGATGCCCGCCTCTTCCGCGTACGAGGTCTCGTAGAGCTCCGTCTTGTAGCCGTGGCGCTCCGCCCAGCGCAGGTACATGCGCTGGAGCTTCTCGGCGAAGTCGGAGGCGTCGACGCCGCCGGCCTCGGCACGGATGGTGACGAGCGCCTCACGCGAGTCGTACTCCCCGGACAGGAGGGTGCGGACCTCCATCTCGTCCAGCGCCTTCCGGACGGACGTGAGCTCGGTCTCGGCCTCGGCACGGGTCTCCGGGTCGTCCTCCTCCTCGGCCATCTCGAAGAGCACAGCGAGATCGTCGATGCGCCCGCGCAGCGCCTCGGCCTTCCTGACCTCCGCCTGGAGGTGGCTCAGCTTGCTGGTGATCTTCTGCGCCACGTCGGGGTCGTCCCACAGGGACGGCGCCGCCGCCTGCTCCTCGAGCACGGCGATGTCTGCCCTCAGCTTGTCGAGGTCCAGGACGGCCTCGATCGACTCCATGGTCGAGGAGAGGGACTTGAGCTCTTCGGATACATCGACGACTGCCACGCCTCCAGCGTAACGGCTACGGCAAGCGGGGCTCGCCGCTCGCCCCCGCCGGGCGGGGACCCCGGACGCGTCTGCTGCCGGACGCCCCGGACATCAGCCCCTCAGCCCCTCAGCCCCCGACATCAGCCCCTCCGGCGTTCGAGGAGCGCGGTCCGGGGCGGAGCCCCGGGGACGGGACGGGCAGGGGCGGAGGGGACGGGCAGGGGCGGAGGGGGCGGGAAAGGCCCGTCGCCCAGCTCCGGCCGGCGATCCCGAGGACGGCACCTTTGGACACGGCCCCAAGAGCACCGCCCACCGCACACGGCACCCCGGGGTCACGGCGAGACGGGCGTCACGCGGAGACGGGCGTCACGCGGAGGCGTACGGGCGTCACGCGGAGGCGTACGTCACGGCGAGGCGGGCGCCGAGTTCTTCGTGTCCTGGGGCGTGGCGTCCGCGTCGTCGCCGGACACGGCGATCCAGGTCCCCACCCCGATCGCGGCGACGAGCACCGCCCCCGCCACCCCGAGCGTGATCCGCCGGCGCCGGGCGGAGGCCCGATGGCGTGCGGAGCCCGGCCGGGGCGCCCCGGTGGCGCGCGGCGCGCGAGCGGTCCCGCGCGCACCCCCCGCCAGTTCGTCCGGAGCCGGCACCCGCATCGACGTGTGCGTGTCCCGGTTCGAGTCTGGCGCGGCCCCCGGCACCAGCGGCACCGCCCCGCGCCGCTGCCGCGCCACGGGGGCGGACGGCTCCGCCGTCTCCTCGTACGTCTCGTCCGGTTCCGCCGACTCGGAGTCGGGGGAGTCGACGTCCAGCGGCGGCATCCCGGCGAGCAGCGGCAGCTGCTCCCGCAGCCGTGCCCCGAGCTCCGACGCCCGCAGGCGCGAGGCCGGCGCCTTCGCCAGGCACTGCACGATCAGCTGCCACAGCTCCTCCGGGATGCCGGGCAGCGGCACCACGGTCTCGGTGACATGACGGCGCAGGACCGCCCCCGGGTGGCCGCCGCCGAAGGGCGTGAACCCGGCGAGCAGCTCGTACAGCACGGTCGCGAGGGCGTAGATGTCGACGGCCGCCCGCGGGGGCAGTCCCTCGATGATCTCGGGGGCGAGGTAGTCCGGCGTGCCGATGATCTTCGTGGCGCGGGTCCGCCGGGGCGAGTCGATGAGTTTGGCCACCCCGAAGTCGGTGAGCAGGGCGGGGTGCGAGCCGCCGGGGCCGAGCGGGCCCTGCATGTCGAGCAGGACGTTCTCCGGCTTCACGTCCCGGTGGACGACGCCGGCGGCGTGCGCGGCGGCGAGCCCGTCCGCGACGTCGGCGACGATCGCGACGGCGGCCTCGGGGGCGAGGCGCCGCTCCCGGTCGAGGCGGGTCCGCAGGTCGGTGCCGCGGACGAGGTCCATGACGAGCGCGAGGTCGTTGCCGTCCACCACCAGGTCGCGCACCGAGACGACGTGCGGGTGGTCGAGTCCGAGCAGCGCCGTGCGCTCCTGCACGAAGCGCCCCACGAGCTCCTGGTCGGACGCGAGGTCCTCGCGCAGCAGCTTGATGGCGACGGGCCCCTCGGGGCCCTCGCCCAGCCACACCGTGCCGGCGCTGCCTCGTCCCAGGATCTGGTTCGCGGTGTACCGGCTGCCGATCTTCCGTGCCAAGACTGCTCCTACAGACGCGTGGTTGCCGCTAAAAGTACGCGTCCGTGACCCCAACCTTCACCGCGGAGACGGAAATCACCCGCCAGGTGTCGACAAATCACCAGAGTCGGCTTCCCCGAGGGCCGGACACGGCAGACTCCGCCGGCGGAAGTCCGCCGGCGGAGGTTCCTGTCGCAGGGTCAGCGGCCGGACGAACCGCCGCCGAGGTCACCGATCCATCCGGTGACCGTGTCGAACCAGTCGCCCAGCTGGGCCCAGTAGCCCTTCGTGGTCCCGATCCACTCCTGGAGCGGGCTCAGCTCCCAGATCAGCCATCCGGCGACGAACAGGATGACGATGGTGAACAGACAGCCCTTCAGGCAGCCGAGTCCCGGGATCTTCATCGGGTTGGAGCTGCGCTGACGGGGCTCGCGCGGCTGGCGCGGCGCCGGCTGCTGCGGCGGGGCGTAGCGCTGCGGCTGGGGCTGCTGCTGGGGAGCGGGGGCGTAGCGCTGCGGCTGCTGCGGCGCGTACTGCTGCGGCTGCTGCTGGGGGTAGCCGTACCCGGGCGGCGGCTGCTGGCCGCGCTGGGGCCGCTGCTGGGGCCGCGCGACCTGGCGCTGCGGACGACGGCGCAGCGGGTCCTCGTTCGGGTCCAGGTACTGCACCTGGGTCTGTTCGTTGCGGTCGCGGGCCGCGCGCAGCTGGTTCTGCCAGGGGTGCGGGTCCTCGGGCTGTCCGCCCTGCCCGCCCTGCCCGCCCTGCCCGCCCTGCTGATGCTGCGCCACGGGCGGCATGACGGCGGTCGGGTCCGCCGCGCCGCGGTGCGGCAGGACGGACGTGGGGTCGGCGTCGCCGGTGTGCGGCATCACGCTGGTCGCGGCGTTCGGGTCGTACGCGCCCGCCGGGGCGCCGTGCGGCAGCACCTGCGTGGGGTCGGCCGCACCGGGCGTTCCGGGGACGGTCGCCGGTGCCGGGTCGGGGGCGAGCAGCGCCCCCACGCCCTCCGCGGCGGCGATCTGCGCCGCGTTCGCGTGCACTCCGACGCCCGCGGCGACGGCGCGCAGTCCGCGCGCCAGGTTCTCGGCGCTGGGCCGCTCGTCCGGGTTCTTGCGCAGGCAGCGTTCTATGACGGTCCACAGCGGGTCCGGCACGGTCGACGGGCGCCGCGGCTCGGCGCTCAGGTGCTGGTGCAGCACTTCGAGCGCGGAGCCGCCGGAGAACGGCGGGCGGCCCGTGACCAGCTCGTACAGCAGAATGCCCGCACCGTAGATGTCGACCGCGGACGTCTGCGGACGTCCTTCCGCGGACTCGGGCGCGACGTACGCGGGCGTGCCGACGAACTCGTGCGTGCGCGTGAGGCCCGGGGAGTCGGCGAGCCGGGCGATGCCGAAGTCGGTCAGCATCGGGTGCATCTGGCCGGCGTCCTGCTTGAGCAGGACGTTCGCGGGCTTCAGGTCGCGGTGCACGACGCCGTCGGCGTGGCTTGCGGCGAGCGCGTCGGCGACCTGGGCGGTGAGCAGGGCCGCGGCGACCGGGCTGAAGGGACCGTTCTCGCGGAGGTAGCGGTGCAGGTCGGGCCCGTCGACCAGGTCCATGACGAGCGCGAGCAGATCGCCCTCGACGACGAGGTCCCGCACCCGCACGATGTTCGGATGGGTCAGCCGGAGCAGCACCGAGCGCTCCCGCAAGAACCGCATCACGACATCCGCGTCGCCGGCGAGTTCCTCCTTCAGGACCTTGATCGCCACGGTCTCGCCGGGCTGGCCCGCGACGGCCGCCTCGGCGCCCGCCGTCTCCCTCTGGCGGGCTCGCCAGACGGTGCCTGTGGCGCCGCGCCCAAGCGGCTCCTCAAGGAGGTACTTGCTCCCTACCGGCCGCACGTCATGCGCTCCCTGTTGCTTGCTTGCCTGGTCCGTCCACCGTGATCACCGTGGTAGAGGTGTTCCGACCCACTCTAGTGCCGCCGTACGCGGCACCGGGCTGTCGTCTTCGTGTGCTTCCCATGGGTTCCACGCGCGCCCGTGCCTCGCACAAGCGCTTACGTACGTGTTCCCGTGCATGTTCGATGGAAAGACGCTCGGTCCGGTCACTTGGTTGCCGAACCCCGGACGTGACCGATCTCAAGCGGACGCCGGTCGGGCACTGGTCAGGCACTTTTGCGGGCAGAGCCGACCAATCAAGATCACTTACCGGTGGGGGGCGGGCGTGTTGTCGGTGGCAGGTGCGAGGATGCCCTCAGTACTGGCCGACGTGCCCGTGTGCGGTGGGGGAATGCTGCGGTGGGGGACCGCAGCGCAGCCTCGTCCTCGTCGCGGACACCTGCGCGGAAGGGACCCCGGACGGCGATGCAGATCCGGCTGACCGTCGTAGACCCGCTGGGGCCGCCCTCGGAGCCACGGGGGCGAGCCGCGGCCTGCGATGTGCTGGTGACCGCGCCCGCCGGGACGGCGCTGGCAGCGGTCGCGTCGGGGCTGGCCTCGGCGGTCGGCGGGGACGCGGGCGGCGCCCCGGCCGAGCGGGGACGGGACCTCGGGGGCGGCCCGGTCGTGCTGTACGCGGGCGCGGAGCGGCTCGACGCGCAGCGCTGCACCCTCGGCGAGCCGCCGCTGACGGACGGCGCGGTGCTGTCCCTGGGCGCGCCCGCGGAACCGGGCCCCGAGGTGGACGACGTCGCCCCCCAGCTCCACGTGGTCGCGGGCCCCGACGCGGGCGGCGTCCATCTGCTGCACGGCGGCAAGATCCACATCGGCCGCTCCGCCGACGCGGACGTCCCCCTGGACGACCCCGACGTCTCCCGGCTGCACTGCGAGGTCACCGTCACACCCGAGGGCCGTGTCTCGGTCGCCGACCTCGGCTCGACGAACGGCACCTCGCTGGACGGCGGTCCCGTCGGCACCCGCCCCGTCCGCTTCGCGCCGGGCTCGCTGCTGCGCGTCGGAGAGTCCGCGCTGCGGCTTGCGCCGCCCGGGGGACCCGGGGCCCTGCGGACGGCTCCGGACGGGGAGGGCCATGTGCGGGTGACGGCGGCCGGGACCGACGCCGACGGGGTCGCCGCCCCGCGGCCGGACCCGACCGCCGCCGTGCCGCACAGCGCGGAGGGCACCCCGGACGGGCTCACCGGCGACGGGAGCACCCCCGCCGGCGGCGACACCCCTCACACGCATCACGCGTACGGAGCGGCCCAGTGGGGCTCCGCGGGAGGCGGCGTCCCGGGGGCCCAGGAGCACCGCCGCGGCGTACCGGCGTCCGTGCCGGAACAGGGCGGGGCACCGGGCATCGAGAGCAGGCCCCGCGGCACCGGACCGGACGGTGCTCCGGCGTCCGCACCGCACCCGGCGGGGGCATCGGACCCGTCCGGAGCGGACGAGACCTCCGGCACCCGCAAGGGCACCCCGATGCGCGGCACCGACATCCCTTCGGTCGTGCGCAGGCGGGGCGGCATCGGCGCGTGGGCCCGGCGGCTGGCCGGCGCCCGGCCCGGCCCGGCCGCGGCAGGGCCGGACGTGTACGAGGAAGGGGAGGCCGCGGAGCGGGAACCGCTGCCCGCCGCGCCCCGGTCCCCGGAGAGCTGGCCCGACCCCGCGACCCTGCTGCTCACCGCGCTGGGACCGGGGTCCCGGCTGTGGGAGCGCGGCCCCCGGCACCCGGAGGCGCTCACGGTGCGGCTGGGTACCGCGGACCGGGCGGCGCCGGACGGTTCGGGCCTGCTGCCCGCGGTGCCGGTGACCGCCGGTCTGCGGGAGGTCGGTTCGCTGGGCCTGGCCGGGCCGCGGGCGCGTCTGGCGGGTCTGGCCCGCGCGGTCCTCGCGCAGCTCGCCGCGCTGCACTCGCCGGACACCCTGGAGATCGTCCTGATCAGCACGGACCGCTCCCGCACGGCGCAGGAGCGCGCCGCCGAGTGGTCCTGGCTCGGCTGGCTCCCCCACCTGCGCCCGGCGCACGGCCAGGACTGCCGTCTCCTCCTCGCCTACGACCGCGAGCAGGCCACGGCCCGCACGGACGAGCTCCTGCGCCGCCTGGACGAGCAGCTCGCGGAGACGGGCCGGGCACCGCGAGGCCGTCCGTATTCGGGCGGCGACAGCGCTGACGGCACCGCGGGCGCGGGCGCCCGGCCCGCACCGGACGACCGTGCGGGCCTGCCGGCCGCGGAGGACGGCGGGGTGCGCAAAGCGGCGCGGCGGCCCTCCTGGGCGCGGGACGACGACGCGGACGACGACCGCTTCGACGGGCCGTACACCGTGCTCGTGGTGGACGGCGACCCCGGCGGCGCGGACGTGCGGGAGGCCGTGGCGCGACTGGCGCACGAGGGTGCGCGGGCCGGGATCCACGTGGTGTGCCTCGCCGAGACGGCCGCGGCGTCGCCGGCGTCGCCGGTGACGGAGACGTACGAGGCGGCGTGCCAGGTGTCGCCAGCGTTCCGCGAGTGCGGCGCGGTCGCCCTGCTCAGCGGTGATGTGGCCACGGCGCTGCGCCTGCTGCGGGTCGCGCCGGGCGGTCCGGCCGGGCAGCGGCCGGACGGCACCCCGGGTGCGGCGCGCGGCGAGGGCGGCGAGACCGGCCGGGGCGGACGCGGCGCCGACGCGGCGCACCGCTCGCCCGGGGGCGGCCGTTCGGTCGACGCCACGCATGCGGGCTCCGCGTACGGCGGCTCCGGGCTCGAAGGGACCACGCACGGCGGATCCGATCACGGCATGCCCGGCGCGTACGGCGGCACACGCGCGGACCCGTACCGGTCCGCGGACGACACCGGTCCGTTCCGGGGCGGCCGGGTCTCCCCCGGTGGCACCGGACAGCTGCCGCGCGGCCCCGTGGGCCACGGGACGGTCGCCGCGGTCGACGCCGTGTCGGTCGCCTGGGCCGAGCGGTTCGCGCGGGCGCTCGCGCCTCTGCGCACGGACGGCACGCAGGCCGACCGGCAGGTGCGGGTGTCGGCCCCGCTGCCTCAATCGGCGCGGCTGCTCGACGAGTTGGGGCTGGCACGGGCCACCCCCGCATCGCTGATGACGCGTTGGGCGGACGCGGCGGACGACACCGGGGCGCTCGGCGGGCGGGCCCGCGCCGTCCTCGGCGCCGGTCCGCGCGGTCCGGTCGCCGTGGACCTCGCCGTGGAGGGACCGCACCTGCTGATCGAGGGCCCCGCGGGCAGCGGCCGTACGGAGCTGCTGCGCTCCGTCGTCGCGTCGCTCGCCGCCGCGGAGCGGCCCGACCGGCTCGGCATCGTGCTGATGGACGGCCGGGACGCCACGAGCGGCCACGGCGCGGGGCACCCGGCCCAGGCCGGCGAAGGTCTCCAGGCGTGTACGGACCTCCCGCACGTCACGACCCACCTGACCGCCAACGACCCGGTGCGGATGCGGGAGTTCGCCCAGTCCCTCAGTGCCGAGCTGAAGCGGCGGGCCGAGTTGCTCGGACGGGTCGACTTCACGGAGTGGCACACCCGGCGCCGGGTGCCGGGCCGTATCGTCGCCCAGCGCTCGGCCCCGTCGTCGCCCGCCGTCACCTCCGGTAGCGCCCCCTCCGGTGCCGCCGATCTCGACGCGCCGCCGAGCTCGACGCTTCGGCTGCGGCCGGCCGCCGCGCGGGAGCGCACCGAGCCGGGACCGCCGCTGGCCCGGCTCGTCGTGGTCGTCGACGACCTGGACGCCCTGCTGGCCCCCGCGCTGGGGTCGCCGGGCCGTCCCGCGGCCGGTTCGGTCATACGGGCACTGGAGGCGGTCACCCGTGAGGGCGAGCGGCTCGGCGTGCACCTGGTGGCGGCGTCCGGCACCAACGGCCGTACGGAGGCGTCGGGACTGGCTCGTTGCGCCGCGTTGCGCATCGTCCTCGACACGGTGTCGCCGGGGCCCGAGGAGCCGGCACCCGGCCGGGGCAGCCTGCACCGCCCGGACGGAAGGGAGACACCGTTCCAGGGCGGCCGGGTCACCGGACGCATCCCCCGGACGGCCACCCTGCGTCCCACGGTCGTCCCCCTGGAGTGGCAGCGCATGGGAGACCCTCCGGCCCGTCGCCCCGTCCGCGAACTCGGCAACGGCCCGACGGACCTGGCCCTGCTCGCCAGCGCGCTGGAGCGTGCGGCGCGCTCGGTCTGCGCGGCCGAGGTACCGTCGCTGCTCTAGCCACCGGTCCGTCCCGGCACGTGAAGGGGGTGAGCAAGACGGCTCTCGCCCCGCCCTCCGATGCCCGGGCACTCCGCTTGCGGACCACCGCCCGTCGGACGGGCGCGTCCACGCGCACCCGCCGTACGGGTGGGAGCACGTCACGACCCAATCACGATCGCTCTCTTGACAGCGCAGGCGCTCTTGCAGCTTTCAAGCCACCGGGCGTAGACCAGATCGCACGGGACAGCGCTCAGACGTTCGACGAGGCTCGAAGAACGGGGCAGTGATGCGCAGAAATCTTCGTACACCCAGGGCCGCTCAGGCCGCCGCGGCCGCCGTCGTCGCGGGCACTCTCCTCCTCACCGCGTGCGGCGGCGGCGACAAGGACAAGGACAACGACAGCGGCGGGAAGCAGAGCGGCGGCAGCGGCTCCGTCTCCCTTCCCAGACTCGACGGGGCCAGCCTGGAGGTCGCCGCCGTGTGGACCGGATCCGAACAGGCCAACTTCAAGAAGGTGCTGGCGGAGTTCGAGAAGCGCACGGGCGCCAAGGTCACCTTCGTACCCGCGCAGGACCCGATCATCAACTTCCTCGGTTCGAAGATCGCGGGTGGTGCTCCGCCGGACGTCGCGCTGCTCCCCCAGGTCGGTGCCATCAAGCAGGCCGTCGACAAGAAGTGGGCCAAGCCCGTCGGCAGCGAGGCCCAGGCCCAGCTCGCGAAGAACTACTCGCAGGGCTGGCAGGACCTCGGCAAGGTCGACGGCAAGCAGTACGGCGTCTACTACAAGGCGGCCAACAAGTCCCTGGTCTGGTACAACAACAAGGTCTTCGAGAACGCGGGCGCCAGCGAGCCGAAGACGTGGAAGGACTTCCTCGCCACGGCCCGGACGGTGTACGACTCCGGCGTCACCCCTGTCTCCGTCGGTGGCGCCGACGGCTGGACCCTCACCGACTGGTTCGAGAACGTCTATCTCTCGCAGGCCGGACCGGAGAAGTACGACCAGCTCGCCCAGCACAAGATCAAGTGGACGGACCCGTCCGTGAAGGACGCCCTGACCACACTGGCCGAACTCTGGGGCAACAAGGACTACATCGCGGGCGGCCCGGACGGCGCGCTCCAGACCGAGTTCCCGGCCTCGGTGACGCAGACGTTCACCGGCGGCGACCAGCCGAAGGCGGGCATGGTCTTCGAGGGCGACTTCGCGCAGGTCAACATCGCGGAGACCAAGGCGAAGGTGGGCACGGACGCCAAGGTGTTCCCGTTCCCGGCGGTCGGCGACAAGGCGCCCGTCGTCAGTGGCGGTGACGCGGCCGTCATCCTCAAGGACTCCAAGGCCGCGCAGGCACTGGCCACCTTCCTGGCCTCCCCGGACGCGGCGACCGTCCAGGCGAAGCTCGGCGGCTACCTCTCCCCCAACAAGGCCGTCGCGCCGTCCGCGTACCCGAACGCGGTGCAGCAGAAGATGGCCGAGGCCCTGATCGCCGCCGGGGACGACTTCCGCTTCGACATGTCCGACCAGGCCCCGCAGGCCTTCGGCGGCACACCCGGCAAGGGCGAGTGGAAGGCCCTGCAGGACTTCCTGAAGAACCCGAAGGACGTGGCGGGGACGCAGGCGAAACTGGAGGCGGACGCGACCGCGGCGTACAAGGGCTGATCCGGCGATGACGTCGGCTACGGCGGGAGGGGCCTCCGGGGCCCCTCCCGCGGCACCGCGGCACAAGAGCGTGACCGGCACCCGCAGAACGGTGGTGGCGCTCTTCCTGCTGCCCGCGCTGGTGCTGCTCGGCGCGCTCGTGGTCTACCCGATCGGGTACTCGGTCGTCCGCAGCTTCTACGACCAGTCCGGTGACGGCTTCGCCGGGATCGACAACTACAAGTCCCTGTTCACCGACGACGGCATCCGTGCCGCGCTGAAGAACAACATCATCTGGGTGGTGTTCGCCCCGACGGTCGCGACCGCGCTCGGTCTGATCTTCGCGGTGCTCACCGAACGGGTGCGCTGGGGCACGGCGTTCAAGCTGGTCGTCTTCATGCCGATGGCGATCTCGATGCTCGCCGCGGGCATCATCTTCCGGCTGGTCTACGACCAGGACCCGGAGAAGGGCGTCGCGAACGCGGTGTGGGTGGGTGTGCACGACACCTTCGCCGAGTCGTCGGCCTTCCCGAAGGCCCATCCGGGACGGCAGTCGCCGCTCCGGCCCGACCAGGGCGGGTTCATCACCAGGCAGCCCGTCCGGGCCGGGCAGCCGGTCTCCCTCCCGCTCGTCGGTGTCGCCCCCGACCAGATGCCCGGCAACGCGAAGAAGGCCGCGCAGGCGAGGACCGAGCCCGGCAAGGTCACCGGCACGGCCTGGCAGGACTTCACCCGCGGCAAGGGCGTGGGCAGGCTCGGCCAGGTCGACGCGAGCGAACTCGGCTACCCGGGCATGAAGATCGAAGCCGTCAAGGACGGCAAGGTCGTGGAGTCGGCGAAGGTCCGCGACGACGGCACCTTCACCCTCTCGGACAAGGCCGACGGCGCGCTGCTCCGCCTCCCTGCGGACAACTTCCGCGAACCGTACAACGGGCTGGACTGGCTCGGCCCGTCGCTCGTCACACCGGCCATCATCGGCTCGTACGTGTGGATGTGGGCGGGTTTCGCGATGGTGCTGATCGCGGCGGGGCTCGCGGGTGTGCCGCGTGAGCTCCTGGAGGCGGCGCGGGTGGACGGCGCGAACGAGTGGCAGGTGTTCCGCAGGATCACCGTGCCGCTCCTCGCACCCGTGCTCGCGGTGGTCACCGTGACGTTGATGATCAATGTGCTGAAGGTCTTCGACCTGGTCTTCATCATCGCGCCGGGCTCGTCCCAGGACGACGCCGACGTGCTGGCCCTGGAGCTGTACCGCAAGGGCTTCTCCGAGGACCAGCCGGGCGTCGCGAGCGCCATCGCGGTGTTCCTGCTGCTGCTCGTGATCCCGGTGATGCTGTTCAACGTCAGGCGGCTCAGGCGGGAGGTGCGGCGATGACGGCGCACACCGGAAGTCCCACGAAGACGGGTCCCACCGCGGAGTCCCGTGCGAGGAGGTCGCTGGGCGCCCGGCTCGCGGAGGGCGTCAGCGGCGGACTGCTGCGGCTGTTCCTGATCGTGGTCGGCCTGTTCTGGCTGGTGCCCACGATCGGGCTGCTGCTGTCCTCGCTGCGCGATCCGCAGGACATGAGCGCGAGCGGCTGGTGGAAGGTCTTCACCGAGCCGTCGCAGCTCACCGTGGACAGCTACCAGAAGCTCCTGGAGAACGGCGACATCACCGACTCGCTGGTGAACACGGTGCTGATCACGGTGCCAGCGACCCTTCTCGTCGTGGTGATCGGCGCGCTCGCGGGCTACGCCTTCGCCTGGATGGAGTTCCCGGGCCGCGACTGGTGGTTCCTCGGCGTGGTCGGCCTGCTGGTGGTGCCCGTGCAGGTGGCGCTGATCCCGATCGCCGAACTCTTCGGCAAGATCGGCATCTTCGGGTCCGTGATCGGGGTGGTCCTGTTCCATGTGGGCTTCGGTCTGCCCTTCGCGGTGTTCCTGCTGCGGAACTTCTTCGCGGAGATCCCGCGGGAGCTCCTGGAGGCGGCCCGGCTGGACGGCGCGGGTGAACTGCGCCTGTTCGTGCGGGTCGTGATGCCGCTCGGCGGCCCGGCGATCGCCTCGCTGGGGATCTTCCAGTTCCTGTGGGTGTGGAACGACATGCTGGTCGCGCTGGTTTTCTCCGACTCGGGCAGCCAGCCGATCACGGTCGCGCTGCAGACCCAGGTACGCCAGTTCGGCAACAACATCGACGTCCTGGCCCCCGGCGCGTTCATCTCGATGGTCGTCCCGCTGGCCGTGTTCTTCGCGTTCCAGCGTCAGTTCGTGTCCGGTGTGATGGCGGGCGCCGTCAAGTAGGACACGGAGGAGCGCAGTTGAGGGGCGGGCCGGACGCCGGCCCGCCCTTCGTCGTTCACCCGGCATCCCCCGGATGCCACATCTGGCGTAACCAAGTCACCCCTTCGGCCGTTGCCGGGCAGGTATGCCCGCGCCGACCCATGGATGTCCCGTGCCCAGGTTCAGTGTCATCGTCCCCGCGTACAAGGTTCAGGCATACCTGCACGAGTGCCTGGAATCAGTGCTCGGACAGTCCTACCCGGACCTCGAACTCATCGCCGTGGACGACTGCTCACCGGACGCCTGCGGCGCGATCATCGACGAGTTCGCGGCCCGCGACCCCCGCGTGCGGGCCCTGCACCTGCCCGAGAACGTGGGCCTGGGACGCGCCCGCAACGCGGCCCTGGAGCACGCCACGGGCGACTACCTGCTCTTCCTGGACAGCGACGACACCCTGACCTCGGACGCGCTGCGCGCCATCGCCGACCGGCTGAAGGAGACCGCCGAACCGGACGTGCTGGTCTACGACTACGCACGCACGTACTGGTCCGGTGAGGCCGTCCGCAACCAGTTCGCGGGGCAGCTGACCGAGGAAGGCCCGGCGCCGTTCCGGCTCGACGACCGGCCGGGGCTGCTGCGGGTCCTGATGGTGGTGTGGAACAAGGCGTACCGCCGGGAGTTCGTCGAGCGGGAGGGCTTCACCTTCCCTCCCGGCTACTACGAGGACACGCCCTGGACGTATCCGGTGCTCATGTCCGCCGAGTCGATCGCCACGCTCGACCGGGTCTGCGTCCACTACCGGCAGCGGCGGCACGGCAGCATCCTCGGCACCAGCAGCCGCAAGCACTTCGACATCTTCGACCAGTACGACCGGGTCTTCGCGTACATCGACGCCCACCCGGAACTGACGCGCTGGCGCCCGGTCCTGTTCCGCCGCATGACCGACCACTTCTCGACGGTGTTCCTCAAGCGGGGCCGGCTGCCGCGCGGCTCGCGGGCCGAGTTCCTGCGCAAGGCCCGTGTCCACTACCGCCGTCACCGCACCCCGGGCGCCCCCGTCCGCCCGCGCACCCGGCTGCGGCACGCCCTGGTCGGCCTGGGCGCCCACCGTACGTACCGGCTGCTGTCCCTGGCGTCACGTTCGGGCCGTCTGGCCCTGCGCCGCTGCGCCGCCCTGCTGCGCGCCGTACGGGCGGCCGCGCTCCAGTTGCACTACCGCGTCCAGCTCCGCCTTCCGCTGCGCTCCGACCGCGCCGTCTTCTCCAGCTACTGGGGCCGCGGCCACGGCTGCAACCCGGGCGCCCTGGAGGCCGCCTTCCGCAGCCACGCCCCGCACATCACCACCGCGTGGATCGCGCACCCCGAGCACCACCACACGATCCCGGCCGCGACCCGCCGACTGCGGCCCGGCACGGCCGCGTACTGGACGGCGCTCGCCCGCTCCAAGTACCTGGTGAACAACGTCAACTTCGACCGGAGGCTGGTCAAGCGGCGCGGCCAGATCATGATCCAGACGCAGCACGGCACGCCGCTCAAGCACATGGGCCTCGATCTCCAGGACCGCCCGGCGGCGGCGCGCGGCACCGACTTCGCCGAGCTGCTGCGCAGCGCCGACAAGTGGGACTACTGCCTGTCCGCCAACCGCCACTCCACGCTGGTGTGGGAACGCGTCTTCCCGTCCTCCTTCACGACGCTGGAGTACGGCATGCCCCGCAACGACGTGTTCCAGCAGGCGACTTCGGCCGACGTGTCGCGGCTGCGCGAGTCGCTCGGCATCCCGCAGGGCACGGTCGCCGTGCTGTACGCGCCGACGTACCGGGACTACCGGCGCACCCAGCGGCGCACCCTGGACCTGGAACGCGTCCTGCGCCGGCTCGGCCCGCGCTTCGTGGTGCTGACCCGCGCCCACCACTCGTACGAGGCGCCGCTCGCCCAGGCGGCGGGCGGGCGGCTCATCGACGTGTCGGACCATCCGAGCGTCGAGTCGCTGTGCCTCGCCTCGGACGCGCTGGTCACCGACTACTCGTCCCTGATGTTCGACTACGCGAGCCTCGACCGGCCGATCGTCGTGCACGCCGACGACTGGGAGACGTACGAGGCCTCCCGCGGCACCTACTTCGACCTGCGGGCCTTCCCGCCGGGCGCGGTCGCGCGCAGCGAGGACGAACTGATCGACATCTTCGCCACCGGTCACTGGCGCGGCTCGCGCTCGGCACAGCTGCGCGCCGCGTTCCGTGACCGGTTCTGTCCCTACGACGACGGGCAGGCCGCCGAACGCGTGGTGCGCCGGGTGGTGCTCGGCGAGAGCGCCGGTCTGCCGCCGTTCGTCCCGCTCGCCGACCGCCACCCGGTCCCCTCGGCGATGGCCGCCCGCCCGACGGCCGCCCTCACGACCGTCCCGGCACCGGGTGGTCCCGTCACCGTCACCGAGAACCTCTGAATCGCAGGCCACGTGCCCTCCAGCTCGTCGCGACCCACCCCGACGCGACCCACCACGTGGCGGCCCACCGGACGCCCCGGGCGTTGAGAACCGATCCCGGCGCCCCTGAGAGAAAGAGCAGAATGCCCCGCTTCAGCGTCATCGTGCCCACCCATGGAGTCGCCGGGCGCCTGTCCCAGGCCCTGGACTCGGTCCTCACCCAGTCCTTCGGCGACGTCGAGCTGATCCCGGTCTGCGACGCACCCCGGTCCCCGGCGGGCGAGGTCGCCGCCTCCTACGCCGCGCGGGACGGCCGGGTCTCACCGGTCCACTCGCCGCCGTCGGGAGGGCTCGGCGCCGCGCGCAACGCCGGGATGGCGGTCGCGACCGGTACGTATCTGCTCTTCCTCGACGGCGACGACGTCCTGGTGCCGGGCGCGCTGGCGGACCTGGACGCCGGGCTGCGCGACGACGACGCGGACGTCCTCTGCTTCGCGCACGAGCGGGTGCACTGGTGGGAGGGCGAGTCGAGCGTCCCGCCGCTCGACAAGGGCCCGCAGGTCATCGGCGTACACGTCCCGGCGTGGAGCGCGGCCTACCGGCGGGCTTTCCTCCAGGAGCAGGACCTCACCTTTCCCGACGGGCACTTCACGGACGCCGGCTGGGGCGGCCTGATGGCCCTGGCGGGCGGGCGGACGGCGGTCCTGCGCTCGGTGTGCGTGCGGCATCACCTGCGGCGCCAGGGCAGCCGCCTCAACGCGCCGGGTGAGCACCAGCTCGATCTCCTCGACCAAGTGGAGCTGGTGCTCACCCGTGCCTCCCGGACCGCGGCTGTGCCCGCGGCCGTGTCGCAGGCACTGTTCGGCGGGCTGTTCGCCCTGGTGCTGAAGTCGGCGGCCCATCCGGCACGGGTGCCCGCACGCCGCCGCCGGTCCTTCTTCCGTCGCGCCGGCCGGCTCTACCGGCGCCACCGCCCGGACGGCTTCCGGCCACCCGAGGGCAGTCTCGGGGTGCAGCACCGGCTCCTCGCGGCCGGCGCATACGGAGCGTTCCGTGCGCTGCGGGGCGCCAACCAGGGGGCGGCGAGGACGATGCAGTGGTTGCCGCGACCGCGCGGCCTGCGCACCCGCGTCCGCTACGCGGCGCAGCTGCGCCGCCCGCTCGACGAGAACCTCGCCGTGTACTGCGCGTACTGGGGCCGCGGCTACGCCTGCAACCCGGCCGCGATCCACGCCAAGGCCCGCGAACTCGCCCCGCACATCCGCTCGGTGTTCCTCGTCGAGCCCGACGCGGTGGACGCGCTGCCGCCCGGCGTCGACCACGCGGTGATCGGCAGCCACCGGTACTGGGAGGTGCTGGCACGCGCCAAGTACCTGGTCAACAACGCCAACTTCGCGGACGCCGTCGTCAAGCGCCCCGGCAGCGTGCACGTGCAGACCCAGCACGGGACGCCGCTGAAGAAGATGGGGGTCGACCAGTCGACGTACCCGGTGGTGGCCGCGGCGACCGGCAGCTTCACCAAGCTGCTCAACCGGGTGGACCGCTGGGACTACAACCTCTCCTCCAACCGTCACTCCACGCAGATGTGGGAGCGGGCCTTCCCGGGCACGTACGAGGCGCTGGAGTACGGCTATCCGCGCAACGACGTCTACTACACGGCGACCGCCGAGGACGTGGCCCGGGTGCGCCGGTCCCTCTGCGTCCCCGAGGGCGCGACGGCCCTGCTGTACGCGCCCACGCACCGCGACTACAGCACCGGCTTCGAGTCCCGGCTCGACCTGGAGGCCTTCTGCGAGCAGCTCGGCGACGACTTCGTCGTCCTGCTGCGCGCCCACTACTTCTACGACGCGGGCACCGCGCGCGGCAGCGGCCGGATCATCGACGTGACCGGACACCGGTCCTCGGAGGACGTCTGTCTGGCCGCCGACGCGCTGATCACGGACTACTCGTCGATCATGTTCGACTACGCCAACCTCGACCGGCCGATCGTGGTGTACGCGGACGACTGGGAGGTCTACCGGGAGACGCGGGGCGTCTACTTCGACCTGCTCCAGGCGCCCCCGGGGCCGGTGGCGCGCACACCCGGGGAGCTGGCCCGGGTCTTCGGTGACGGCATCTGGTCGGACGCGGTCTCGACTTCCCTGCGGGCCCGGTTCCGTGAGCGCTTCTGCCAGTTCGACGACGGAAGGGCCGCCGAACGGGTCGTCCGCAGAGTGCTGCTGGGCGAGCCGCCGGAGGCGATCCCGCCCGTCGTGCCGCTCGCCGAGCGCATCCCGGCCCCCGCCGCGACCCTGGTCAGGAGCTGACGTGCCCCGCTTCAGCATCATCGTCCCCGTCTTCAAGGTGCAGGGCTTTCTGCGCGAGTGCCTCGACTCGGTCCTGGAGCAGTCGTACACCGACCTGGAGGTCGTCGCGGTGGACGACTGCTCGCCGGACGGCTGCGGCGCCATCCTCGACGAGTACGCGGCCCTCGACCCGCGCGTCCGGGTGCTGCACCTGCCCGAGAACGTGGGGCTCGGCCGGGCCAGGAACGCCGGGATGCCGCACGCCACCGGCGACTTCCTGTTCTTCCTGGACAGCGACGACACGCTCACGCCGGGCGCACTGCGCGCCATCGCCGACCGTCTCGACGAGACCGCCGACCCGGACGTGCTGGTCTTCGACTACGCCCGCACCTACTGGTGGGGAGGCACCCGCAGGAACGTGCTCGCCCGGCTCCTCGCGACGGAGGGCACCTTCACCGCCGCCGAGCAGCCCGAGATCCTCGACCTGCTGATGGTGGTGTGGAACAAGGTCTACCGGCGGGAGTTCGTCGAGCGCGAGGGCTTCGCGTTCCCGCCCGGCTACTACGAGGACACGCCGTGGACGTTCCCGGTGATGCTCAGCGCGAGGCGGATCGCCACGCTGGACCGGATCTGTCTGGCCTACCGCCAGCGCCGCCAGGGCAACATCCTGTCCACCACCAGCCGCAAGCACTTCGACATCCACGACCAGTACCAGCGGGTCTTCGCGTTCGTCGACGCCCGTCCCGAGCTCGCCGGCTGGCGTCCCTACCTGCACCGCAAGATGGGCGAGCACTGTCTCGACATCCTCTCCAAGCCGGACCGGCTCCCCGAGTCCGACAAACGGGAGTTCTTCCGGCTGACGGCGGCGCTGTTCCGCACCTTCCGGAGCGGTCCCGTACCCGCGGAACTGCGCGTCCTGGAGGGCGGCTTCACGCGCTACCGGGCCCGGCGTGAGGCGGGCCGGGCGGTCCGTGAGCTCGGGCGTCGCGGCGCACAGGCACGCAGGGCCGCCGCGACGCGGGCCGGGCGGGCCTGGTCGGCCGTCCACGAGCACCGGCCGCTGGACCCGGATCTGGCGGTGTACTCGGCGTTCTCGCACCGGGGTGTGCTCGGCGACCCGGCGGCCGTGTACCGCGCGGCGCGCGAACTCGCCCCGCACATCCGGGGGGTGTGGGTGGTGCGCGACGAACAGCAGGCGGCACTGCTGCCCCCGGACGTCGAGCATGTGCTGCTCGACTCGCCGCGCTATCGCCGGATCACCGCGCGGGCCACGTACTTCGTCAACAACGTCAACTGGCCCGGCGCGCTGGTCAAGCGCCCCGGCAGCGTCCACATCCACACCCACCAGGGCACCCCGCTCAAGCACATGGCGGCCGATCTGCTCGACAAGCCGGGCGCCCGGCACGGCATCGACGTGCCGCAGATGCTGCGCCGCGCCGACCGCTGGGACTACAGCCTGGTCGCCAACCGCCACTCCGAACTGGTCTGGGACCGCGCCTACCCCTGCCACTTCGCCTCGCTGCGCACCGGCAGTCCGCGCAACGACGTCCTGGTGCGCGCCCGGTCCGGGGACGGCACGGCGGCTGCCGCGGTCCGCGCCCGCCTCGGCATCCCGGACGGCCGGCAGGTGGTGCTGTACGCGCCGACGCGTCGCGACTACGTCCGGGGCGGCCACGCGGACCGGCTCGACCTGGCCCGCTTCGCCGACGACCTCGGCGAGGGCCGCACGCTCGTCGTACGGCTGCATCCGTCGCTCGCGGACGGTCCGGCACGCGGGATGGGGCTGTCGGAACTGCACCGGCGCGGCGTCGTCGTCGACGCGACGGACGAACCGCACGTCGAGGACCTGATGCTCGCCTCCGACGTCCTGATCACGGACTACTCGGCCCTCATGTTCGACTACGCCAACCTGGACCGGCCGATCGTCGTGTACGCGGACGACTGGGGCGCCTACGCGGCGAGCCGGGGCGCGTACTTCGACATCACCGCCGACGCACCCGGCCATGTGGCGCGCTCCTACCGGGAACTGGCGTGGCTGTTCGCCTCCCAGGCGTGGCGGGACGACGAGTCGGCACGGCTGCGGGCCGGGTTCCGGGCGCGGTTCTGCGAGTTCGACGACGGGCGGGCCGCCGAGCGGGTGGTGCGGACGCTGATGCTCGGCGAGCGGCCCGGGGAGCCGGCCTCGGTCGTCACGGTGCCCGCGCAGGCGGCGCACGACGCCGTCACCGCCTCGTGAAGCCGCGCTCGCCCCGGTTCTGGGTGCTCGTCCTGGCCGCCGTGTTCGCGCTGCTCCAGCTCGCCAACGTCACCGGCCGGGACACCCCCGACACCAAGAACTACCTCTCTTACGCGTTGAGTCTGCGCGGCGAGAGCAAGCACGACGCCGCGGCCGCCACGATCGACTACGCCTGTGCGGGCAAGGTGGCGATCGCGCACCGCAACCACGACGTGGACGTGATCCGCTTCCACGCCGCGAGCCCCGACGCCCGGGTGCTGGAGGAGTGCCGGCGCGACCAGTGGCGTGGGGTGTCGAAGCGGCTGGCGGCCGGGGAGACGGCCGGGCACACCGTGCCGTTCATGCCGCCGCGGTTCATGCGGATCTTCGAGGTGCGGCCGGGCTATCCGGTGCTGCTGGTGCCGTTCATCACGGTGCTGGGGGTGACGTGGGGGCTGTGGGCGTCGGCCGTCGTCATCACCGTCGCCGGGGGCGTCCTCGCCTTCCTCGTGCTGCGCAGCCTGCGCGCCTCCACCGTGACGGCGCTGACCGGGCAGGCCCTGTTCTACGTCCTTCCGTGCGGCACGACGGCCATGCGCCCGATGACGGAGGGGCTGCTGCTGACGCTGACCCTCGCCGCCCTGTGGGGCTGCGCACTGGTGCTGGAGTGCCGGGCGCGGGCCGGGACCTGGCTCGTCGTGGCGGCTCTGGCGCTGCTGTTCACGGTGAAGCACTCGCAGGCGCTGTTCCTCGGCCTGTGTCTCGCGGGTGGTTGCGCGCTGCTCTGCCTGCGCCGGCGGCGGTGGTCGGGCCCGCTGCGGACGCTTTCGGTGGCCGGCGGGTGCGGGGCGGCGGCCACGGTCCTGCTGGCGCGGGTGCTGCACTACCCGTCCGAGACCGAGAGTCTCCAGGATCTGCTGACGAACCACTTCGCGCGTCCCGACCGCGTCCAGGTGTGGCCGGAGTTCTTCCATCTGCAGCTGAACTTCTGGCTGGAGTGGCTGCGCCGCCAGTTGTGGGAGCCGCTGCTGCCGGCGGCGCTGGCGGCCGCCGCGTGGGGCGTGCTGCGCCGGCGTCCTGCCTTCGGCGTCCTCCTGCTGGCGGCGGCGTTCACCGGGGTCCTCAACCAGGCCGGGCACCCCGACATCAACATCTGGGGCGACCGGCTGATCGTGCTGGTGTGGCTGCTGCCGGTGGTGGGACTGCCGCTTCTCCTGGAGGAGGCCGTACGGCCGCGGCCGCGGGCGGCGGGCGCCACCGTGCCGGGACCGCTGCGCAGGGGCACCGAGGTCGCTCGATGAGGTGACACTCGGCTAGCGCGTTGACGTTCGCGGGAATATACGGCAAATGCCGCAACCCGCCCTGGTCCGCCCGCCTGCCCGTGCCCGCCTCCGCCCGCGGGCCCGCACTCGGCCCCGCCCGCTTCCCGGGCGGGTCCCGGCACCGGCGGGGCGGCTCCGGTGAGCGCCGACGTCCTCGTCCGGCGGGCCGCGCGCGGCGCGACCGCGCTGCGCTGCCGATCACCCTGGTGGCCCACCCCGTACCAGCTGTTCGGCGGTCTGTTCTTCCTGGTGATGACGGTGGCGTACTGGCGTGTCCCGCTGTGCTGCGACGCCGGCCAGCACGCGGCCGTCGTCGAACGCCTCAAGGCGCATCTGCTCAACCCTCGGCATCCGATGGCGGACCTGCCCGGCGCGGGCAGTCCGTACTACTCGCCGTACGCCGTGGCGCAGGGGGCCTTCGCCCGGCTGACCGGGCTGGGCGGCTGGGCGATGGTACGGCTGTCGGGGCCCTTCAACCTGCTCGTGCTGCTGACGGGCATCGGCCGGTTCGTCCGTGTCCTGACGCCCCGTCCGTGGGCGCCGGTGCTGGGGCTGGGCGCGATGGTGCTGCTGTGGGGCACCGAACGGGCCTGGTGGAGCGGTTATCTCGGACTGATGTCGATGACGGGCAATCTGGGCTACCCGTCGACGTTCGCCATCGGACTGGCCTTCTGGGCCTGGGCGCTGACGGGCGCGCGCGCCGGGGGGACCGGCGGCCCCGTCCGCTACGTCGGACCGAGCGGACTCGGCAGCGCCTCCGGATACGCGGGGGTCGGCGCCCTGTACGGGCTGATCGTGCTCGTGCACCCGATCACGTCGATCGCGGCCGTGCTCGGCGCGGTCGCGTTCGTGGCGGGATGGTGGCGCGGGACGGGGACCGGCGCCGGACCGGCGGCGCGGAGCGCGGCGGCGGTCGCGGGCCGCTGGCTGGTGGCCGGTGCGGCGGCCCTGCTGGTCGCCGCCTGCTGGCCGTACTTCGACGTCTTCGCGCTGGCCGGCGACCGCAGCGTGGACGCGATGCACGAGCGGCTCTACGAAGGGATGCCCGGGCACTTCTGGCTCGCGCTGACCGGGGTTCCCGCGCTGTGGCTGCGGGCGCGACGGGCGGAGCGGGAGGCGGGTCACCGGTGGCGTGACCCGCTGGTGCTGATGTTCGCGCTGGAGTGCCTGGCGGTGGCGTACGGCTGGGCCAGCGGGCACTACACGTACGGCAGGATCCTCGGGCTGACGCTGGTGCCGCTCCAGTTCGCGCTCGGGGTGGAACTGGCGGCGCCGAGGCCGTGGCCCCGGTGGCGGAGCGGCCTCGGCCTGGTGGCGGCGGCGGGGGCGTGCGCCGGTTTCCTCACCGTGCAGGCCGGTGCGGTCGTGCCGCCCGCGCTCGACCCGGTCGGCTTCGACCAGCCGCCGCGGTGGCCGGCGTACGCCTGGGCGGCGCAGCACATCGAGCCCGGCGAGGCGGTCATCACCGACGGGTACTACGCCGTCCACCTGATCTCGGGCTACGGACCGGACCTCGCCGCGCCCGCCTGGCCCGACCCCGCCCTGGACGAGGGCGAGCGGCTGCGGCGGCTCGCGGCGGTCCGTTCCTATCTCGACCCGGCGTCGACCCGGGCCGAACGCACCGCCGTCGCCCGCCGGTACCACGTCCGCTGGCTGCTGCTGACGCGCTGGCGGAAGGTTCCCGAGGAGGCGACGGTGGTGGCGTGGAGCGGGGAGACGGGCGAGGTGCTGGCCCGGGTGGGGCCCTGAGCCGTCACACCCTGCCGGGCGACTACTCGACGACGAGGTCGACCGGGATGTTGCCGCGGGTGGCGTTGGAGTAGGGGCAGACCTGGTGGGCCTGCTCGACCAGCTTGCGGCCGGTGGCCTCGTCCACGGTGTCGGGCAGCTCGACGCGGAGCGTCACCTTCAGACCGAAGCCCTCGCCCTGCTTGCCGATGCCGACCTCGCCGGTCACCGCGGCTTCGCTGACGTCGACCTTCGCCGCGCGGCCGACGAGGCCGAGGGCGCTGGCGAAGCAGGCGGCGTAGCCGGCGGCGAACAGCTGCTCCGGGTTGGTGCCCTGCCCGTTGCCGCCCAGCTCCACCGGCGGGGCCAGCTGGATGTCCAGCTTGCCGTCGGAGCTGACGGCGCGGCCCTCACGGCCGTGGGTGGCGGTGGCGACAGCGGTGTAGAGCGCGTCCATGGAGACCATCTCTCTCAAGTCGGGGGGCTTGCCGGGGCGGCCGGTCCGGCCGCCTTGCGAGCACTATTAGAGCACACAATTCAATTGCGTACAACCAAATGGCTCGCCGGGGCTATCCTTGCCCCATGACCGCCACGCCCGCCCCGAGCCCCGAGAACACGTCCGACGACGCCTTCCTCCGTCTCGACGAGCAGATCTGCTTCTCCCTGAACGCCGCCTCGCGCGCCTTCGGCGGCGTCTACCGGGTACTCCTCAAGGACCTCGGACTCACCTACCCGCAGTACCTGGTGATGCTGGTGCTGTGGGAGCACGGCGAGCAGCCCGTGAAGAAGCTCGGCGAACGCCTGCGGCTGGACTCCGGGACACTGTCGCCGCTCCTCAAGCGCCTGGAGACGGCCGGTCTCGTACGGCGCGAGCGCAGTGCGCGCGACGAGCGCTCCGTCCAGGTCCACCTCACCGACGAGGGCGCCGCGCTGCGCGAGCGCGCCCGGGTGGTGCCGCGCCGGATCGCCGCGGCGACGGGCGCCGGCCTGGAGGAGATCCGCGAACTGCGGGCCCGCCTGGACCGGCTGACCGCGGCCCTGGACAGCGCCGCGCTGGAGGAGACCCCGGGCTGCGACTGAGCCGTCAGCCGGCCGGCGAGGTCCTGCGCACGTACAGCCGCAGCGTCACGCCCTCCCGCACCACCTGCTCCCGGGGCACGAACTCCTCGTCGACCACGGCGAGTTTGACCCGCTCGGTCGCGCTGTGCGGGTACCAGGACGGGCTCAGCGCGAAGGGCTCGGCCACCATCCACACCCGGTCGAGCCGGTCCAGCCGGCGACGCAGCTCCTCCGGTCCCGCCTCCTGTCCGTACAGCGTCCCGGACAGCGGGCCCGGCACCCTCAGGGCGACGTCGCGCACCCCGCAGAACCCCCGCGGGTACGCCAGTGCCGAGCGCCGCACGATCGACGGCAGATACAGCACCGGGTCCCCCGGGCGCAGTGCGCGCCGGGCGGCGGCGGAGACGGCGGCGAGATTGTCGGCGCCGTGATGCTCGGGCGTGCGGTCCCGGCGCATCAGGGGCAGTTGGACGGCGAAGGCGAGGGCGACGGTCAGCACACCGGTCAGCGTGACGGCCGTGGCACCGGCGGGTCGGGGACGCGGGCGCCGCCGCACCCCGCCCAGGAGCCGCGCGCCCCTCGTCGCGGACCGGGACCCGAGCCCGGCGTCGGCACGGCCCCTCGCGCGGGAGCGCACCCAGGCTCCGGCCCGTGCGCCGGCGATCAGCGCCGCCGCGCGTTCCGCCCCGGCCGCGGCCAGCAGCGGCGCCCCGGCGAGGGAATACAGCACGTACCGCTCGTCGTAGAGCGGCCAGGCGCGCGAGACCGTCATCAGCACGGCCGGCGGGACCACCGTCAGCGGCAGGGCCACCGCGGGGAGCGAGAGCCCGCCGTACCGCAGCCGTGACGGCCGCACGGCGAGGGTGACGAGGAGCAGGTACGGGACGGCCACCGGCAGCGCCGGGCCGGTGAACGCCCCGAGCAGCCGTCCCACGCTGCCCGGACCGGGCGGTGTCAGCCAGGCGACCTGCGCGGACTGCCCTCGCGAGACGAGGACGAGCGGCGCCAGCGCCACGACCGCGGCCCCGGCCGCGCACGCCCACCGCGACCACACCCGCGCCGGCACCCGGGCCAGCGCCAGCGTTCCCGCGTGCGCCAGCAGCGCGAGCGCCGCCAGCTCGTGCAGCAGGCAGGTGACGGCCACCGTCCCGCCGTACGCCGCCCACCAGCCGCCTGCCCGCCGGGTCCGTGCCGCCCGGACCAGCAGCAGGGTCGCCCCCGCCGCCCCGGCCGCGACGAGCGCGTACGACCGCCCCTCCTGGGCGTAGTGCCCGGCCATCGGCGTGACCGCGTACAGCAGTCCCGCCCACAGTCCGACGCGCGGGCGGCACAGCCGGACGCCGAGCGCGGCGACGCCGGCCGCGGCCGCCGCCGCACCGCAGACGGAGGGCAGGCGCAGGACGAACTCGCCGGGGTGCACGGCGAGGACGGGGTGCATGAGGAGGTAGTACAGGCCGTGCACGGCGTCGACGGTGTGCAGCAGGTGCCAGATCTGCGGCACCGAGCGCTGCGCGACCTGGAAGGTCACCGCCTCGTCGCGCCACATCCCGCCGCGGTCGAGCCCCCAGAGTCCGACCGCGGTCATCACGAGCACGGGCAGCAGGACGGCCACCGCTTCCGGATGTCCGCCCCCGACACGCCTCAGCCACGCACCGACCATGCGCCCAAGTTTTTACTATTAACCAACCTATGCGGGGCATTGACGGCGTATCAACTCCGCTGAGGCTTTCGCGCGGCTTACGATCCGGGCTTGATGAGCACCTTGAAGAACCTCAGGAGCAGCCCCCGGTACCCGAAGAGCGCTCCGGACGGCCAGAGCCCGCCGGACCGGGGGAACAGCCCGCGCGGGCGGCACCGCCCATGGGCCGTCGCCGCCGCCTGGATGGCGACCCGCGCCCTGATGGTGTGGCTGCTCGCGCACGACCACCTCGCACCGCTCGGCCGGGGCGGAGTCTCGCGCGAGGTGCGCCACCTGTACTTCGGCTGGTACGGCGTCCTCGAACAGGGTGCGTTCCCGGCGGGCGACCACCTGTGGCAGTACCCGCCGGGCGCCGGCCCGGTGCTGCTCGCACCCGCCCTGCTGCCGGCGCTGACGTATTTCACGGCCTTCGTGACGCTCACGCTCGCGACGGACGCGGTGATCACATGGGCCCTCGCGCGCGCGGGGCTCCGGCCCGGCCGCAGCCTGCGCGGCGCCGCCCTGTGGGTGCTGGCCCTCCCGCTCCTCCTGCATCTGCCGCTGGCCCGGTACGACGTCCAGGTCACCGCCTTCGCCGTCCTCTCCCTGCTGGCGCTGACCCGCTCCACGCGCGCGTGCGGCGCGTTCGCCGCGCTGGGCGCCCTGGTGAAGGTCTGGCCCGCGCTGGCGCTGATCGGCACGCCGCGCGGCCGCACCACCCGGGAGGCGTGGACGTCGGCGGCGGTCGCCGCGGTCGCGCTGCTCGCCCTCCTCGCCGCCCTCTTTCGCAACTCCTTCGACTTCCTGCGCCAGCAGGGCGGCCGGGGCGTGCAGATCGAGTCGCTCGGCGGAACGGTCCTGGGCCTGGCGCGCCGCGCCGGATGGCCGGGCAGGGCGCGCTACCGGTACGGCGCGATGGAGTTCGTGGGCCCCTGGGTCGCCGAGGTCGCCGCGGTCTCGCTGGCCCTCACCGTCGCCGCGTTCGGGCTCCTGCTGCTGTGGCGGGTGCGGGCGCGGCACTGGACGACGGCGACACCGTACGACGCGGCGCTCGCCGCCGTGCTGCTGTTCACGGTGACGAGCCGGGTGATCAGCCCCCAGTACATGGTGTGGCTGCTGGGCCTGTCGGCCGTGTGCCTGACCTCGCGGCACACCACGCAACGACCGGTGGTGGCCCTGCTGGTGGCCGCGACGGCGGTCAGCTCGGTGATCTATCCGGTCCTGTACGGCGAGGTGGTCCACAGCAGCTGGACGGGCTGCGCGCTGATGGTCGTGCGCAACGGTCTGCTGGCGACGGCGGCGGGCCTCTCACTGGTGCGGCTGTGGCGGCAGGGCCCCGGCGCGGCCCTGCCGGACCCGGCGGCCTTTGACCGGCACGCCCGTGCGGCCGGCGAAACTCCCGTGCCCTCCCGCGCAGGACACTGACCACCCCTTAACGGATAATTGCCCCAAAAGCCTACGATTCGGGCCACGGGATCCCATGAAACCTCAGCAGTCGCAGGTCAGCGTGGTCGTCATCGGGTACAACGACGCCGCCCACGTCGCGGACGCGGTGCGCTCGGCACTCGCACAGGGCCCGGCCGTGCACGAGGTGCTCGCCGTGGACGACTGCTCGACGGATGGCAGCGGGGCCCTGCTCGACGGCCTCGCCGCGGACGAGCCACGCCTGAGGGTGATCCGCCGTACGGCCAACAGCGGCGGCTGCGGCACCCCGCGCAACGACGGGATCGACGCCGCGACCGCCCCGTACGTGATGTTCCTGGACAGCGACGACGTGCTGCCGCCCGGCGCGGTGGACGCGCTGCTCTCGGCGGCCGACGAACAGCACACCGAGGTCACGGCCGGCCTGTGCGTACGGCGCGAACTGCCCTCGGGCCGCGAGACCCCCTGGGAGCGCGCCCTCTACGCGAGGCCCGCCCTCGTCCCCCACCCCGCGCGGCGCGCCCGGCTGGTGCACGACACGCTCTGCGTCAACAAGCTCTACCGCACCGGCTTCCTGCGCGAGCACGGCATCCGCTTCCCCGAGGGCCGCTTCCGCTACGAGGACTTCGTGTTCGGCGCGCGCGTCCTGGCCGCGGGACCGCGCATCGCCCTCGTCCCCGACACGGTCTACGTCTGGCACGTACGGCGCGACGCCGACCGCCTGTCCATCTCCCTCGACCGCGCGGACGTCGGCAACTGGCGGGCGCGGACCGAGGCGAACCGGGCCGCCCACGACATCCTCCTCGGCGCGGGCGAGAAGGGGCTGGCGCGGGCCGTGCACGCCAAGTTCCTCGACCACGAACTGCGGATGTACACGCGCGAGCTGGAGCTGCGCACACCCGAGCACCGCCGCGCGTGGTGGGACCTCACGCGCGCGTACCTGGCGACCTTCGACGCGGCCGACCTCACGGTGAACCCGACCGCCCCGGGCCGGCTGGTCGCCCGGGTCGTGCTGGCCTCCCCCGTCCCCCGCGACCTGCCCCGTCTCACGGAGCTGGCGGCCCGCCCGGCCCGGCTGCTCCCGCCGTACGCCCGCGCCGGCGACGGCACGCCCGTCTGGTCGGACGACCTGCCCCGGATCACGCTGGACCACTTCCTGGTGCGCCCCGCCCATCTGCTGCCCGCCGCCGTGGACGCGGAACTGCGGCCACGCACGCGTGGCACCCGTCTGCGGCTGCGTCTGCACGAGCTGTACGGGCGGCTGGCCGAGGCCGGTCCGGCCTCGATGGACGTGGAATTCGTGCACCGGGACGACGGGCGGGTGGGTCTGCGCCGCCAGGTCCTTCTGCGGCCCGACCGGTACGGTCGCCTGTGGTCGGCCGAGGCTCCGGTGGACCTGTCGGCGCTCGGCGCGGGCACCTGGGACCTGCGGCTGAGGCTCCGCTTCCGCGAGGGCTCCGCCCGGGACGTCACGGCGCACGCGGTCGCCGGGCGCGGTCTGCTGCGCCGCCGCGCCGTCCCGGACGCCCGTCACGGCGTACTGCTGGTGCACCCGTACCGCACGCACTCCGGCGCGCTGGCGTTGCGCACAGCGCCCGGATGGAGAGGAATGACCGTGGTGGTGCGTCGCCGCCTCCGCCGCCTGCTTCACTGATACGCGACCGAACGAATCGTGCAGCACCGGGCTCACTGACGAGGGGACGGCCCACATGACCTGGCTGATCACCGGCGGCGCCGGCTACATCGGGGCGCACGTCGTCCGCGCCATGCTCGAGGCGGACGAGCGGGCGGTGGTCTACGACGACCTGTCGACCGGCATCCCGGAGCGCGTGCCGTCCGACGTGCCGATGGTGATCGGCTCGACCCTGGACGCCGAGACGCTGGCGAGGACGATCAGGGAGCACTCCGTCACCGGCGTCGTCCACCTGGCCGCGAAGAAGCAGGTCGGCGAGTCGGTGGACCTCCCCCTGCACTACTACCGGGAGAACGTCGAGGGTCTGCGTGTCCTGCTGTCCGCCGTGACCGACGCGCAGGTCCCTTCCTTCGTCTTCTCCTCCTCCGCCGCCGTGTACGGCATGCCGGACGTGGACCTGGTGCGCGAGGAGACGCCGTGCGCGCCGATGAGCCCGTACGGTGAGACGAAACTCGCGGGCGAGTGGCTGGTGCGCGCGACGGGCCGTGCCACCGGCCTGTCCACGGCCTGCCTGCGGTACTTCAACGTGGCGGGCGCGGCGACGCCGGAGCTGGCCGACACCGGCGTCTTCAACCTGATCCCCATGGTCTTCGAGAAGCTCACGGAGAACGCGCCGCCGCGCATCTTCGGCGACGACTACCCGACCCCCGACGGAACGTGCGTACGCGACTACATCCATGTGGTCGACCTGGCTGAGGCGCACGTGGCCGCGGCCCGCGCCCTCCAGGCGTCCCCCGGCCGCGACATGACCCTCAACATCGGCCGCGGCGAAGGGGTTTCGGTCCGCGAGATGATCGACCGCATCAACGCCCTCACGGGCTACGACCGCCCGCCGGTGACCACCCCCCGCCGGCCCGGCGACCCGGCCCGCGTCGTCGCCTCCGCCGACCGCATCGCCACCGAGCTCGGCTGGAAGGCGAAGTACGACGTCCAGGACATGATCACCTCGGCGTGGGCGGGCTGGGTGCGCCTGCACCCGGAGGCCAGCCGGTCCTGACCGCCCTCGCCGGGCCCGCCGCCGCGGGATTCCGGCTACGGCGTGATCACAGCGCCTTGAGCGCCGCTGCCGTGGCGCGGGCCAGACTGGCCAGGTAGCCCTTGGGCAGCTTGGGCCCGCGGACCACCACCGCCCGCCAGTACAGCGGGCCGGAGATCAGGTCGAGCGCGAGTTCCTGGTCGACGTCCGCGCGCACCTCGCCCCGCTCGGCCGCCGCCGCGACGATCCCGCTGGCGACGCTCTGCTGCCCCTCGCGCAGCGCCTTCTGCATGGCGTCCGCCATGTCCGGGTTCCGCGCGGCCTCCGCCTGGAGGTCGGGGATGATCTGGCCGGCCACGGGGTGGCGCAGGGCGCGCGAGGTGACCTCGTACAGCAGCCGCAGATCGCCCTCCAGCGAGCCCGTGTCGGGGGCGGGCAGCCCCTGGACGGCGACGGCCGACACCAGGTCCAGGACCAGATGGAGCTTGGAGCGCCAGCGCCGGTACACGGCGGTCTTGCCGACGCCCGCACGGCGCGCGATGCCCTCGATCGACATCCGGGCGTACCCGACGGCGGCGAGCTCCTCGAAGACAGCGGCGCGGATGGCTTCCGTCACGTCCTCACGGAGGACGGCCGCGCCGGCCGGGGCCCGGCGGCGCGGGGCCTTGGCGGAGGCACTCGCGGTGGCATCGGCGTTCGTCATGCCGTCCAGCATAGGCCGTTACGACGAAACGGTTGCGTTCCGACGTCGAGAAGCCCTACGCTCGCGTTGCGACGATACGGTCCCGTCCCGACGCAAGAAGACGGCAGGAACGACATGAGACACGTCGAGCGGACCCCTCTCGCACCCCCACCCCCCGAGCGAAAGCAGCGGATGTGAGCCAGGTCCTCGACACGCCGCCCCCGACAGCGACACCGGGCCGCCCCTCCGACGACGCCGCGGCGCTCGCCGCCCGGTACGGACTCACCGTCAGCGGCGCCCGCCCGTCCCTGCCCGAGTACGTCGGCCAGCTGTGGGCGCGGCGCCACTTCATCACCGCCTTCGCCACCGCCAAGCTGACCGCGCAGTACAGCCAGGCGAAACTCGGCCAGGTGTGGCAGGTGATGACCCCGCTGCTGAACGCGGCGGTCTACTACTTCATCTTCGGCGTGCTGCTCGGCACCAAGCACGGCGTGCCGGACTACATCCCCTTCCTCGTCACCGGCGTGTTCGTCTGGACCTTCACGCAGAGCTCGATCATGGCGGGCACCCGGGCGATCTCCGGCAGCCTCGGCCTGGTCCGCGCCCTGCACTTCCCCCGGGCGGCACTGCCCGTCTCGTACGCCCTCCAGCAGCTCCAGCAACTGCTGTTCTCGATGGCCGCGCTGGTCGTCATCCTGCTCTGCTTCGGCGTCCCGCTGAGCTTCTCCTGGCTGCTCGCGGTGCCCATCCTGGTCCTCCAGTTCACGTTCAACGCGGGCATCGCGATGATCATGGCGCGGATGGGCGCCAGGACGCCCGACATCGCGCAGCTCATGCCGTTCCTGCTGCGCACCTGGATGTACGTCTCCGGCGTCATGTGGAGCATCGACAAGGTGCTCAGCCGCAGCGACCTGCCGCACTGGGCGATGGTCCTCCTGGAGAGCAACCCGGCGGCCGTCTACATAGACCTGATGCGCTTCGCCCTGATCGACAGCTTCCACGCGCACCAACTGCCGCACCACGTATGGGCGCTGGCCATCGGCTGGGCGCTCGTCGCGGGCGCCGGCGGCTTCATCTACTTCTGGAAGGCTGAGGAGACGTACGGCCGTGGCTGACACCATCACCCTGACCGAGGACATCCGGCCCCAGGACCCGGCCGCTGCGGCCGAGGCCCGCGTGCCCACCGTCATCGCCGACCGCGTCGACATCGTCTACCGCGTCAACGGCACCGGCGCGGGCCGCGGCAGCGCCACCGCCGCGCTCAACCGCATCCTGCGCCGCAAACACGCCGAGAAGGCGGCGGGCGTCCGCAAGGTGCACGCCGTCAAGAGCGTGTCCTTCACCGCGTACAAGGGCGAGGCCATCGGCCTGATCGGCACGAACGGCTCCGGCAAGTCGACCCTCCTGAAGGCCGTCGCCGGCCTGCTGCCGGTGGAGAACGGCAGGATCTACACCGACGGCCAGCCCTCGCTGCTCGGCGTCAACGCGGCCCTGATGAACGACCTCACCGGCGAGCGCAACGTCCACCTCGGCGGTCTCGCGATGGGCATGTCCAGGGAACAGGTCCGCGAGCGCTACCAGGAGATCGTCGACTTCTCCGGCATCAACGAGAAGGGCGACTTCATCACGCTCCCCATGCGCACGTACTCCTCCGGCATGGCCGCCCGGCTCCGCTTCTCCATCGCCGCCGCCAAGGACCACGACGTCCTGATGATCGACGAGGCCCTGGCGACCGGCGACCGTTCCTTCCAGAAGCGCTCCGAGGCCCGCATCCGCGAGCTGCGCAAGCACGCGGGCACCGTCTTCCTGGTCAGCCACAACAACAAGTCGATCCGGGACACCTGCGACCGGGTGCTCTGGCTGGAGCGCGGCGAACTGCGCATGGACGGGCCGACGGAGGACGTCCTCAAGGAGTACGAGAAGTTCACGGGCAAGTAGCGCGGGCGGCGCCCGCGCGGGCCTGAGCACCCGCGCGGGCCCGCCTCACCCCGGCGGCTCACCTCTCCAGGAAGGCGAACAGGTCCTCCCAGCGGCGCACGATCTCCTCAGCCGCGTAGCGCTGGATGTTCACCCGGGCCGCCTCACCCATCGCGTCCCGCATCCCCTTGTCGGACATCAGCGTGTCCATCCGGCGCGCGAGTTCGCCGGTGTTGCCGAGGGTGGCGAGCAGACCGTCCTCGCCGTCGCGGATGATCTCGTGCACGCCCGGCGCGCAGTCGAACGCGGCGCACGGCACGCCCGCCGCCATGGCCTCCATGACGGCCAGCGGGAAGCCCTCGCCGCGCGAGGGCAGCACGAAGACGGAACTGTCGCGCAGCGCGCCCGGCACATCGCTCGTCGGGCCCATCCAGTCGACGCTGCCGTCGAGACCCAGCGTGGTGCACCGCTCCTGCAGGATCTCCTCGTCCTCCCCCGTGCCATAGATCCGCAGCCGCCACCCGGGGTGGTTCGGCGCGACCTCGGCCCAGGCGTCGAGCAGCATGTCGATGCCCTTCTGGTCGTGCAGCCGGCCGATGCTGACGACGGCCTTCTCGGTGCGCGGGGACGGCGACTCGGGCATGAACGGGATCGGGTTCGGCATGAAGGAGGCGTTGTTCATGCCCTGCCGGATCCACAGATCGGCGTCCTCCCGGGTGAGCGCCAGCATTCGGTCGACGTTCCGGTAGTGCCGCTGCACCCGCCCGAAGCGGGAGGTCTTCCGGCAGTACGCGAACGACTCGTGGCTCATGCCGACGACGAGGAGACCGGTCGTGTCGGCGAGCGCCACCCATTCCATGGC
The DNA here is from genome assembly GCF_000424945.1 of Streptomyces sp. 142MFCol3.1. Taxonomy (NCBI): domain Bacteria; kingdom Bacillati; phylum Actinomycetota; class Actinomycetes; order Kitasatosporales; family Streptomycetaceae; genus Streptomyces; species Streptomyces sp. 142MFCol3.1. The sequence goes on along the minus strand of NZ_AUKV01000038.1, from coordinate 34,393 downwards.
CCACACCTGGGTGACGATCACGACGGCGCCGGGACGCGCGGCCCGGAAGAGCGCGGTCAGCTTGGCGGCCTGCTCCCGCATGCCCTCCGCGCGCGCGGCGCGCCGTCTGCGCTCGGCCACGTTGAGCCGCCCCTTCAGACCGCGCATGGGTCCGATCTGGGGCGGATGGACGTCGTACAGCGTGGTGGTGGGGTACGCCGTCTCGCCCAGCTCCTGCGGGACTTCGGGCTCGGTGATGCCGACGACGTGCACGCGGTGGCCGCGCCCGGTGAACAGGCGGGCCATCTGGTGCGACCAGCTGGTCACCCCGCCCAGCTCGTCGACGCTGTTGGAGACGATGAAGACGTCCCGTGGACGCTCGCTCGTGCCGGTCGCGACGCTCGCCGCCGGCCGCTCGGTCAGCCACGCCTGGTCGGTCATGCACGCCTCCACTGCGCGAAGAACTGGTCGACCACGCTGCGGGCCGAGGTCCCCTTGTCGTACTCCCCGAACTCGGCGGTGAACTGCTCGCGCGCGGCCGCGTACTTGACCGCCTGCTCCTCCAGCGAGCCGAGGACGGCGTGCAGTTCGTCCTCGGTACGCACCACGGGACCGGGCGCGCGCTCCATCAGGTCGAAGTAGGTGCCGCGGCCCTCGTTCACGTACTCGTCGTAGTCGTAGGCGAAGAAGAACATCGGCCGGTCCAGCAGGGCGTAGTCGAACATCACGGACGAGTAGTCCGTGATCAGTCCGTCGGCCAGGGCCAGCAGCGGGGTCATGTCGTGGTGCGCGGTCACGTCGACGACCCGGCCGCGCACGGAGGGCGGCAGCACGACGTGGTTGAGGTAGTGGGAGCGCACGAGGAGGACGTAGCGGTCGCCGAAGGTGTCGGCGAAGCACTCCACGTCGAAGGGCAGCTCGAACCGCCGCGGTGCGCCGCCGTGCTGCCGGAATGTCGGGGCGTACAGCAGGACCTGCCGGTCGTCGGGGATGCCCAGCTCGGCGGCGAGCGGGCCGCGTACGCGCCGTCCCGACGACTCCTCCAGTTCCCTGGTCCGCACCAGTTCGTCGTTGCGCGGGTAGCCCACCCGCAGCAGGGTCCGCTCCTGGAGCCGGAACGCCCGTGCGAGCGTGCGCACGTCGTGCTCGGAGCGGATCAGGAACCGGTCGAAGCGGTCGAGGACCCGCTGCTGGGCCTCCTGTTGCGCACGGGACTTGAGTTTCCAGCCCGGTTCGTCGAAGCCCATCCGCTTGAGCGCCGAGCCGTGCCAGGTCTGGATGTACGTCGTCTCCGGGCGCTTGTTGAGTTTCAGCGGATAGCTCTGGTTGTCGACCCAGAACTCGGCCTGGGCGAGTGCCTTGAGGTACGGCAGGGACCAGCGGCGCACGAGCGTGGCGTCGGCGGGGAATCCGTCGGGACTGCCCGCGTACGACCAGACGGCTTCGAACCGGAGGTCCTGGCGGCGCATCTCCTCGTAGACGGCCTTGGGGCTGTCGCTGTACTGCCGGCCCAGGTGGCTCTCGAAGACGACCAGGCCCTTGCGGACCGGCAGCCTGCTGAACACCTCGTGGTACAGCCGGATCTTGGTGTCGCCGGAGTCGAGCCGTTTGCGCAGGGACTTGGCCTTGCGGTAGCGGGACTTGGCCAGTCGGGCGAGCTTGCCGTGCACCTGTCTCTGGAGGAGTTCGTTGGCCTTCTTGTCCGGGACCAGCCGGAAGGCGAGGTGGCCGCGCGAGGAGATAACCGGCTCGATGCGGTCGGCCACCAGCCGGGTGAGGCGGGGGCGGACCGGCACCCGGCCGGCGAACGGGCCGGGGCCCGCGGCCGTGAGCCGGGTCGAGGTGCGTGCACCGTCGACGTCCAGGCGCAGACGCACGTCCCACACCGCGTCGACCAGGCCCAGCGGCCGCAGGGCCGTCAGGTCCGGCACGGCCTCCCAGACGAGGGACTCGCCCTCGTGCCGCACGCTCGCCACGGGGAAGCGGAAGGTCTGGAAGCGCACACCGGCGCGGCGGGCGTAGAACTCCAGCTCCGCGGTGAGCCGCGCGCCGGGCGGGACGACACCGAGCGGGTTGACGACGCGCCCGGCGAGGCGCACGGTGCCGCCGGCCCCCCGGGGCCCCTCGTAGTGGGTGAGCGCGTTGCGCAGGAACATCCTCTCGACCGGCCTGGTGTGGTAGCCGAATTCGGTGACGTCCAGGATGTGCCGGCCGAACGGGTCGCCGAGATGCTCGGCACACCAGTACACCCGCCCGTCGCGCTCCACGAGCGAGGAGGAGATCTTGTCCCGGTTGGTGAGCGTGTCCACGGCGGGCAGCAGGTTGTCCCAGTCGCCCATCTGGAGGAGATAGGCGCAGATGGCGTGGATGGGCTCGGCCTCGTCGAAGGCGGCCCGGTCGATCGACTCCAGGTACTGACGCGCGATCCCGGCGAACTCCCGCCGGTACGGTGCGTCGCGGGAGGGCAGCTCCCGAAGGTGCAGCACCAGGTCGTGCTTGAGGAACTTCACGTCCTTGGCGAACTTCAGCTCCAGCATGCCGCGTTCCGCGAGGAGCCGGTCCACCCGGCGGTGGATCTCCATGCGGTGCGCGAAGTTGGCGATCTCGTCGCGCCGGTTGCTGATGGACCGCGCCGCCGTCTCGGCCGGCTTCTCCACGACCCGCCATTCGTAGACCCGGTTGGGGATGAGCGTGATGCGGCGGGCGGCGGCGTAGGCCTGGGCGGAGAAGAGCAGGTCCTCGTAGTGGATGCCGACCGGGAACTCCAGCCGTTCGTCGAGCAGGAACTGCCTGCGATAGCACTTGTTCGTCGACAGGGTGTCGAAGACCATCAGGTCGGGCAGTTCGGTGATCGACTCCAGGGTGCGGGTGCGCTCGTACAGCCAGGGGTACCACTTGACCTGCTTGCGTGTGCGCGAGTCGACGTGCACCCGTACGCACAGGCCGGAGACGAGGTCGGCGCCGGTGGTCTCGGCGGCCTCCAGCATGTTGCGGCAGGCGTTGCGTTCCAGCACGTCGTCGCTGTCGAGGAAGAGGACGTAGTCGCCACGGGCCTCGGCGATGCCGCGATTGCGGGGGGCGCCGCAGCCGCCGCTGTTCTCGGGCAGGCAAAAGGCGCGGACGCGGTCGGGGTGCTGGGCGGCGAGCAGCCGCGCCGTCTCGTACGAGCCGTCCGTGCTGCGGTCGTCGACGATGACGACCTCGACGCCGTGCAGCGTCTGGTCCAGGACTGAGCGCACGGCCGTGGGCAGTCGGCCGGCGTCGTTGTAGACGATGACGACCACGGAGACGGCGGGGCCGGCCGGCGCGCGACATTGATCCACATTCATCCTATTAATCGTAGACACAATGTTCCGCTGTGCGGCGTTATCGACCGTGCTTCGCGTGTTGGAAGACCCAGGTCCGGTACACCACGAAGCGGAAGGCCGACGCCAGCACGATCGACAGCGCCTTGGCGGCGTTCGAGGCGAGCGGACCGCTCATCCCGAGACTGCGATAGCCGAGATAGAACAGGGCGCTCTCCATGGCGACACCGAGGCCGCTGAACGCGAAGAAGAGGACGATCTGCCGCGTGGTGCGCGAGGCGCGGTCCCGATAGGCGAAGAACCGGAATCCGAGGTAATTGGCGCCCATGGCGACACAGCTGGCCAGCACCGTGGCGACCATCGGGGGCCGCACCAGAACGTGCAGCAGCAGATTGAAGAAGAGGATGTTGACCGCGACACCGGTGCCGCCGACCACCGAGAACCGGGCCACTTCGAGGGCGAGCCGGCGGGTGCGCACGAACGGCCTGGAGCGGGGAGCGGGCACGGTCGCGACCGTGGCCCGCCGCTCGCCGAGTTGCACTGTCACGGGTCCGAGTCCTCCAGCCAGCCGTCGACCATCGGGCCAAAACTAACCCAAATGTCCTATTTAGCATGAATAGGTGAATTCAGGGCCGGATTCCCTTCGAAGGTCGGAAAGAAGAGCCCGATCAGGCCGCGCCGGAAAACACGAACGGGGGCGCCCCGGACCTCGTACGAGGTCCGGGGCGCCCCCTCGGCGTATCGCCGCGTCGCCCTGCGGCCTGAGGGACGGCCTACGAATGCGTCCGCATCAGCGTGCGCATCGTCCGCATCGCCACCGACAGGTTCGCCAGGTCGAACGCGTCCGAACCCCGGATCTCCTCCAGGGTCGTGCGCGCCCGGCCGAGGATCGCCGCGTTCTTCTCCTCCCAGGCCTTGAAGCGCTGCTCGGGAGTGGCGGAGTCGCTGCCCGCTGCCAGGACGTCCGCCGTCAGGGAAGCGTGCGCCGCGTACAGGTCCTCACGGATCGACGCACGGGCCATGGACTGCCAGCGGTCCGCGCGCGGCAGCTCGATGATGCGGTCCATGAGCTGGGTGATGCCGAGGCGGTCGGCGAGGTCGTAGTACACCTCGGCGACGGCCATCGGGTCCTTGCCCATCCGGTCGCCCACCGCGACGATGTCCAGCGTCGGGAAGGCGGAGGAGAACCCGGCCACCCGGGTGGCCAGTTCGTCCGGGACACCCGCGCCCGTCAGCTCGTCGTAGATCTGCTGGTACCACTCGAGGTCGGCCCCGCGCAGCAGCTTCGGCAGCTCGGACCAGACCTGCTCGACGCCCTCGCTGAAGAAGCCGATCGTCTCGGCGAGCTGGAGCGGCTGCGGCCGGTTGTTGAGCAGCCAGCGCGTGCCGCGCTCCACCAGACGGCGCGAGTGCAGCCGGATACGGGTCTGGACGTCGGCGGCGACGATGTTGTCGAGTGCCTCCACCGCGTCCCACACCTTGCTCGACTCGAAGATCGCGCGGGCCGCGGTCTGCGCCCGGACGATCTCCTCCAGCGACGCGCCGGTCTCCTCGCGCAGCCGGTGCAGGAAGCTCGTACCGCCCGTGTTGACCGTGTCGTTGACCAGGACGGTCGTGACGATCTCGCGGCGCAGCGCGTGGCCGTCGATCTGCTCGCGGAGCTTCTCGCGCAGCGCGCTCGGGAAGTACGCCAGCAGCAGCCTCTCCAGGTGCGGATCGTCCGGCAGCGACGTGGCGAGCAGCTCCTCGGCGACCGTGATCTTCGTGTAGGCGAGGAGGACGGCCGTCTCCGGGCCGGTCAGGCCCAGCCCGGACACCATCCGCTCCCGGATCTGCCGATCGCTGGGCAGGAACTCCAGCGCCCGGTCGAGGTGGCCCTCGCGCACCAGGTGGCGGATGAACCGCTGCTGGGCGTGGAGCATGCTCGGCGACTGGGCCAGCGCGTTGGCGATCGCCACGTTCTGCGCGTAGTTGTTGCGCAGGACCAGCGCGCCGACCTCGTCGGTCATCTCGGCGAGCAGCTTGTTGCGCTGCTTGACCGTCAGATCGCCGTTGGTCACCACCGCGTTGAGCAGGATCTTGATGTTCACCTCGTGGTCGGAGGTGTCCACGCCCGCGCTGTTGTCGATGGCGTCGGTGTTGATCTTTCCGCCCTGCTGCGCGAACTCGATCCGGCCGAGCTGGGTCAGACCCAGGTTGCCGCCCTCGCCGACGACCTTGACGCGCAGGTCGGCGCCGTCCACGCGGATGGCGTCGTTGGCCTTGTCGCCCACGTCGGCGTGCGACTCCGCGGACGACTTCACGTACGTGCCGATGCCGCCGTTCCACAGCAGGTCGACCGGCGCCTGGAGGATCGCCTTCATCAGGTCCGCCGGGGTCATCTTGGCGACGCCCGACTCGATGCCGAGGGCCTCACGGATGTGCGCGTTGACCGGGATGGCCTTGGCGGTGCGCGGGAAGACGCCACCGCCGGCGGAGATCAGCTCGGTGTCGTAGTCGGCCCACGAGGAGCGCGGCAGCTCGAACAGGCGGCGGCGCTCGGCGTACGAGGTCTCCGCGTCCGGGGTCGGGTCGATGAAGATGTGCCGGTGGTCGAACGCGGCGACCAGACGGATCTGCTCGGAGAGCAGCATGCCGTTGCCGAACACGTCACCGGACATGTCGCCGACGCCGACGACCGTGAAGTCCTGCGTCTGGGTGTTCACGCCCAGCTCCCGGAAGTGCCGCTTGACGGACTCCCAGGCACCGCGGGCGGTGATGCCCATACCCTTGTGGTCGTAGCCGGCCGAGCCGCCGGAGGCGAAGGCGTCGCCGAGCCAGAAGTTGTAGCTCTCGGCGACCTCGTTGGCGATGTCCGAGAACGTCGCGGTGCCCTTGTCGGCGGCGACGACGAGGTACGTGTCCTCCCCGTCGTGACGCACCACGTCGACCGGCGGCACGACTTCCCCGCCGACCATGTTGTCGGTGATGTCGAGCAGCGCGGAGATGAAGGTGCGGTAGCTGCGGATGCCCTCGGCGAGCCAGGCGTCGCGGTCCACCGACGGGTCCGGCAGCTGCTTGGCGACGAAGCCGCCCTTGGCGCCGACCGGCACGATGACGGTGTTCTTCACCATCTGCGCCTTGACCAGGCCGAGGATCTCCGTGCGGAAGTCCTCACGGCGGTCGGACCAGCGCAGACCGCCTCGCGCGACCTTGCCGAAGCGCAGGTGCACGCCTTCGACGCGCGGCGAGTACACCCAGATCTCGTACGCCGGCCGCGGCGCCGGGAGGTCCGGGATGGCGGTCGGGTCGAACTTCATCGAGACGTACTCGTGCGGCTTGCCGCCGAGCGCCTCCTGGAAGAAGTTCGTCCGCAGGGTCGCCTTGATGAGGTGCAGGAAGGACCGCAGGATCCGGTCCTCGTCGAGCGAGGCGACCTGGTCGAGCGCCGCGTCCAGCTCCTCCAGCAGGGCGTCGGTCAGTTCGACGCCGGCGCGCTGGCGGTCCGGGGACATCCGCGCCTCGAACAGCGAGACCAGCAGCCGGGTGGTGTGGACGTTGTTGCGGAGGGTGTCCTCCATGTAGTCCTGGCTGAAGGTGGATCCGGCCTGGCGCAGGTACTTCGCGTACGCGCGCAGCACCATCGCCTGCCGCCAGTTCAGCCCGGCGCTGAGCACGAGGGCGTTGAAACCGTCGTTCTCGGCCTCGCCGGTCCAGGTGGCGGAGAAGGCCTCCTGGAACCGCTCCCGGCCGTCGTCGCCGAGGGCGTCGCCGTTGCCGCTCGCGGACTTGGGCAGGCGCAGCCCGAAGTCGTAGATCCAGGCCGTCGTACGGTCCGAGCAGCGCAGCTCGTACGGGCGCTCGTCGGTGACCTCGACGCCCATGCGGTTGAGGGCCGGGAGGACCGCGGAGAGCGAGACCTGCTCGCCGGTGCGGTAGATCTTGAAACGGCGCTCGCCGGGCGCGGCGCCCACCGGCTCGTACAGGCTGAGCGCGAAGTCCTTGCTCGCGTCCTGCGTGAGCGCCTGGAGGTGGACCAGGTCGGCGACCGCGGCGCGCGGGGTGTGGTCGGCCTTGTAGCCCTCGGGGAACGCGTTGCCGTACCGGCGCAGAAGTTCGGCGGCGCGCTCCTCACCGCACTCGGCGGTCAGGGCCTCCGCGAAACCGTCGGCCCAGGAGCGGGCGGCCTCGACGAGCCGCGCCTCGATGCGGTCCTTGTCGTTGTCCGACAGCTGCGGCAGCTCGGTGCCCGGCTCGACCCGGACCACGAAGTGCAGCCGGGACAGGATCGACTCGGTGTTCCAGGCCGTGAAGTCGACGCTGGTGCCGTGCAGCTCTTCCTTCAGGATGTCGATGATCCGCAGACGCACACCGGTGGTGTAGCGGTCGCGCGGCAGGTAGACGAGGGCCGAGTAGTAGCGGCCGTACTCGTCCTGGCGCAGGTAGAGCCGCAGCCGGCGCCGCTCCTGGAGGTACAGGACGGACGTGACGATCGAGCGGAGCTCGTCCACGGGCGTCTGGAACAGCTCGTCGCGCGGGTAGGTCTCCAGGATCTGGAGCAGGTCGCGGCCGTCGTGGCTGTTGGGCGAGAAGCCCGCGCCCCTGAGGACCTCCTCGACCTTGCGGCGGATGACGGGCACCCGGCGCACGGACTCGGTGTAGGCGGCGGACGAGAACAGGCCCAGGAAGCGCCGCTCCCCGACCACGTTCCCCTGCTCGTCGAACTTCTTGACGCCGACGTAGTCCAGGTACGACGGGCGGTGCACGGTCGCCCGGCTGTTCGCCTTGGTCAGGACCAGCAACTTGTGCTCACGGGCCTTGGCGCGCGCGTCGGCGGGCAGCCGCTCGAAGGACGGGCTGACCGGGTGACTGTCCTCGCCCGTGTGGTGCGGGTCGGAGCGCAGGATGCCGAGGCCGGTGCCCGGCACGGCGCCCAGCGAGTCGTCCTCGCGCAGCTCGTACTCCCGGTACCCCAGGAAGGTGAAGTGGTCGTCCGCGAGCCAGCGCAGCAGCTCACGGGCCTCCTCGACCTCCTGGTCGCGCAGGTCGTCGGCAGTCGGCTCGGTGGGCAGCTCCTCCGCGATGCGCAGCGCGGAGTCGCGCATCTTCTCCCAGTCCTCGACGGTCTCGCGGACGTCGGACAGGACGCGCAGCAGGTCGGAAGTGATCTGCTTCAGGTCGGCACGGTCGGTCTCGCGGTCGATCTCGACGTGGATCCACGACTCGACGTGCGCGTCGTGCGGCAGTTCCCCGGCGGCCGGACGGGCGGGCAGCACCTCGATGAGCCGGCCGGTCAGATCGCGCCGCACCACGAACTGCGGGTGGATGACGACGTGGATGCCGCGCCCCTGACGGGACAGCTCGTTGGTGACCGAGTCCACGAGGAAGGGCATGTCGTCGGTGACGACCTCGACGACGGAGTGACTGCAGGTCCAGCCGTTCTCCTCGACGGTCGGCGTGTGGACCCGCACGTTGGCCGTGCCCTGTGGGCGGTTCTCGGCCAGCCGGTAGTGCGAGAAGGCGGCTCCGAAGACATCGACCGGGTCACGGTCGGTGAGGTCCTCCGGGGCTGTGTGCAGGTAGTAGCGCTGGAGGAACGCGAGCACGGTGTCCCGGTCGGGGGTGCCCTCGCCCGTCGTCCCAGTCGGTAGGTGCCCCCCGACCGGGCTGTTCTCAGCTACCCGGGCGGCCCGTTCGAGCAGCTCGGCCTTGGCTTCGTCCAGCTTGGTCTGCATTGTCCTCTGGCTCCTGTCGCGCGCCGTTGCGTGACGTTGATGGAAGTACGGTCTCAGTGCTTGCGGCGAGACGCCGTGACGCGGGGTGTCCGGTCTGGTCCGACGCTATGCCGCAGGATGAGATGGGCGGGGGGTTATCGGTCATTCTCGACACCGCCGGGGACTGTGACACCGCTCTCGTCGGCGTCCGTTCCCGGGGCGTCCTCGACGTACGGAGGGCATGCGGCCCGCTCGCCGTCGTCCTGTCCCGCCCACGAAGATCAGCGATTGCCGCCCGGTCACGGATGTGGTCCGTGCTCTCCGGGCGCGGGGCAGGGGCGACGATGCCCCCGCGAGATATCGCGCTGATCACGCCACAAGGCTATCGCCCCCTACCCCGCACCCGTCATGAGCCGTATGTGTACAAAACCGGGGGTGGAACTTTGACAGTATGCACAGGGACGAAAGGGGCGAGGGCGTGCAGTGAGGGCGGAGACGGGGGTGACCGGCCGGGCTCCGGGACGCCTCCGCGTGGCCGGAAACGCACCCCCCGCATGCGGCCGGAAACGCGCCCGTGCCCTCTTGGCGCGGCTCCCCTTCGGCTCCACGCCGTCAGGACGGCCGCCCGGGACGGCAGCACAATGGACGTGGGACATGGCTGACGCACGACTCGGACACGGCGAGGGGAGCGGCCGACATGACTACGAAGATCCTGATCGTCACGGGCGATGCGGCGGAGTCGCTGGAGGTCCTGTACCCCTACCAGCGCCTGCGCGAGGAGGGCTACGAGGTCGACATCGCCGCCCCCGCCCGCAAGCAGCTCCGGTTCGTGGTCCACGACTTCGAACCGGGCTTCGACACGTACACGGAGAAGCCCGGCTACACCTGGCCCGCCGACCTCGCCTTCGCCGAGGTCGAGCCCAGCCGGTACGCCGCTCTCGTCATCCCCGGCGGGAGGGCACCGGAGTACCTCCGCAACGACCCGGAACTCCGCAAGATCCTCAAGGCCTTCTTCGACACCGACAAGCCGGTGGCACAGATCTGCCACGGGCCCCTGCTGACAGCTGCCGTGGACGGCCTGCGCGGGCGGCGGGTCACGGCGTATCCCGCGTTGGAGCTCGACATGCAGGCCGCCGGGGCGACCTTCCAGGACGCGGAGGCCGTGGTCGACGGCACCCTGGTCTCCTCCCGCGCCTGGCCGGACCACTCCAGCTGGATGCGGGAGTTCCTGAAGGTGCTGCGCGCGAAGGCGCCGGCGAGCTGAACGGAGACCGACGGGCGGGCTTGCGCGGGGTCTTCACCGATCCGGCAGGGGTCCTGGGCAGCCCCTGCGGACTCCGGCGAGGCCCGCTCCCGGCGGCGGTCAGGCCGCCAGCCGCTGCGCTTCCTCGACGGCCTCGGCCAGGCTGTCCACCACGGGCACGCCGGCCTCCTCCAGGCTGGCGCGGCCGTGCGAGCCGCCGGTGTAGAGCACGGCTCCCGCCCCCACGCTCCGGGCGGCGAGCGCGTCGTCGGCCGCGTCGCCGATCACCACGACACGGGACGGCTCCACACCCGAGAGCGCACCCACGTGCCGCACCATGTGCTCGGCCTTGCTGCCACCGGACGGTCCGGTCCGCCCGTCGACCCGTATGAAGTGCGACTCGATCCCGAACCCCCGGACCAGCGGGACCAGTTCGTCATGCACGTACATGCTGAGGATGGACTGGCTGTGCCCCGCCGACCGCCACCCCGCGAGCAGCTCGGTCGCGCCCTCGGTGAGCCCGCACGCGACCCGGTGCTCCGCGTAGTACCGGTGGAATGTCTCGTCCATGATCTGCCACTCGACGTCCGTGGGCAGCCGGCCCATCAGCCGTTCGTAGAACTTCGGCACCGGTACGCAGTACAGCGCTCGGTACCGCTCCAGCGTGATCGGCTCCAGCCCCAGCTCGGCGAAGGCCGCGTTCGTCGCGCCGATGATCGCCTCATTGTCGTGGAACAGCGTGCCGTTCCAGTCCCAGACGATGTGCGCAGCTCCGTGCATCCCCATACGAAGAACGTACCTGCCGCCACCGACATCGCGCCCCCGACTTACGCCAGGGCCGTACCGCGGCGGGCGTCAGTCGCCGTGCCCCACCAGGTTGGGGATCTCCTGCGTGGCGAACCACAGCAGCTCGTGGTCCTCGGCCCCGTCCACGACGAACTGGGCGTCGTCGTCCCCCATGTCCGCCGCGCCGAGCGCCTGGGCCGCTGCGGCGACGTCCGCCTCCGCGTCGTCCGCGTCGACGTGCACGGCCGCCGCCCTGGCCAGCGTCACGGCCTGGGAGACCCGCACCTCACCGAGCGCCGCGGGATCGAGCCCCCGGTCGGGGTCGGCGACGGCGGCACGGTCCGGCACGTCCACCGCGACGACGACCCGCCGCCGCACGGCACCCGGGTCGACGGCGAGCAGCCGCAGCGAGGCCAGCGCGGCACGGCTCAGCGCCGCGTACTCCAGCTCCTCGATGTCCTCGGAGAGGTACCACTCGCGCAGCGCGGGCGTCACGGCGTACGCGACGAACGGTCCCGCGGCCAGCTCCCCCGTCTTGTACGCCTCGGCGAGACCGGAGAGGGTCAGGGGGACGTAGACGCGCATGGCTGCCACTTTCGTCGTCGGACTGCGAGGAGGGCGGTCCTCCCTGGAGGGACGTGAACGCCTCCCGGAAGGGCCTTCAGGATACGTGCGGGCGTCCCCTTTCGAGTCCCCGGAGGCACCCTCCACGACGTCCACCCCGAGCCTGGGATTCACCCGGCACTCCCCCGTGACGACAGGGCCGACGTGCACCCGACGCCCCTGATAGGTGAACCTCCCGGGCCGCCGCGACACGCGCACCGCTTCATTGCGAAGGCCTTCCCCGGACCCGTACAAGATCCCCAGCACGCAAGTTACCGCCCGGTATCGGCCGGGCCCCAGCGACCGGGGACGACGTATGAACAAGGTGATGACCAGGACGAAGCCCCATCCGGGTTCCCGCCCGCCGGGCCGCCAGGACACCCGCGGGCCGGGCGGCACACCGCCCCGGGCGCCGGGTGCGCCCCGCAGGACACCGGGCGGCAGCCCGCCACCGGCCCCGCCCGGCACGGGCGGCGCCCTCCCGGCCCCGCCGGGCACGGGAAGCCGCCGTCCGACAGCGCCGGGCGCGCCCCCTCGCACCTCGGCTCCAGGCACGCCCCCTCGCACGTCGGCGCCGGGCGCGCCCCCTCGCACGCCGGCTCCGGGCACGTACGCCCGTTCCGCCCCGGCGGGCACACCGCCGCGTACGACTCCCGCTCGCGGCCGTACGGCGACGACGACGGCCGAGGGCGCCGCGGTGACCGCACCGGGTGGCGACGCGGCCCTCGGCACGCCCGTCCACGGCCCTGGACGCACCGCCCCGCAGCCCCGGCCCACCGACCTCTTCGCGGAGCGCCTCGTGGCCGTCCTGAGTGGCCGGCGTCCCGTGCACTGCATGCTGCGCCACACCGTGGGCCGCGCGTACGACGAGCTGGCCTGGCTCGCCGAACGGGGCCCCCTGCGCACCCGCGGCACCCAGCCCGTCGTCCGCGACATCGGCTATTACGTGCCACGTCGCGGCGCCATCGAGGCGTTCGCCCGGATCGGCGCCGGTGACCAGCTGCGCGCCATGGCCTTCCGCCTGGAACAGGGCCCCGACCTCCGCTGGCGCTGCACGGCGGTCGAACTGGGCGGCCCTCGCATGCCCCACGACTGAGCCCGCCGCACACCCGGGCACCGCCACGGCCCTCCTGGCACGGCGGCGCCTCGGGCAACGCGACGGGGCGACGCCCAGGACGCCGCGAAAGGCCGATGCCCCGGCGCAACGCGAGAACCGGCGGCCCCGGGCAACGCGAAGGGCCGGGCACCCCCGAGGTGCCCGGCCCTTCCACGCACCGGCGGCGCGCGGCGAACGTCACTTCCTGCGGCGACGCCCGCCCTTCTGCTGCTTGCGGCGCTCCGCGCGCGTGAGGCCGTCGGCCTCGGAGCGCACGGGCTCGTCGTCGTGGGTGAAGTCGCCCTCGACGATGCCTCCCTCGCCGTCCACGGTCGGCGCGGAGAAGTGCAGCCGGTCCCGTCGCTGCGGGACGTCGAGGCCCTTGGCGCGGATCTCCGGACGCGCACCGGCGGGGACGACGTCCTCCTTGTCGAGGGACGGCGCGGTGTCCTCGACCGGGACCTCCTCGACCTGCTGCTCGACCTGGACCTCCAGGTTGAACAGGTAGCCGACGGACTCCTCCTTGATGCCGTCCATCATGGCGCTGAACATGTCGAAGCCCTCGCGCTGGTACTCGACCAGCGGGTCCTTCTGCGCCATGGCCCGCAGGCCGATGCCCTCCTGGAGGTAGTCCATCTCGTAGAGGTGCTCACGCCACTTGCGGTCCAGGACCGACAGCACGACCCGGCGCTCCAGCTCACGCATGATCTCGGAGCCGAGCTGACCCTCGCGCGACTCGTACTGCTCGTGGATGTCGTCCTTGATGGACTCGGAGATGAACTCGGCGGTCAGACCGGCGCGGTCACCGGCCGCCTCCTCCAGCTCCTCGATGGTCACCTTCACCGGGTAGAGCTGCTTGAAGGCGCCCCACAGCCGGTCCAGGTCCCACTCCTCGGCGAAGCCCTCGGCGGTCTCGGCCGCGATGTAGGCGTCGATCGTGTCGTCCATGAAGTGCTGGATCTGCTCGTGCAGGTCCTCGCCCTCCAGGACGCGGCGGCGCTCGCCGTAGATGACCTCGCGCTGGCGGTTGAGGACCTCGTCGTACTTCAGGACGTTCTTACGGGTCTCGAAGTTCTGCTGCTCGACCTGCGACTGGGCCGACGCGATCGCGCGCGTGACCATCTTGTTCTCGATGGGCACGTCGTCGGGGACGTTGGCCATCGACATGACGCGCTCGACCATCTGCGCCTTGAAGAGCCGCATCAGGTCGTCGCCGAGCGACAGGTAGAAGCGGGACTCGCCCGGGTCGCCCTGACGGCCGCTACGACCGCGCAGCTGGTTGTCGATACGGCGCGACTCGTGCCGCTCGGTGCCGAGGACGTAGAGCCCGCCGAGGTCCTTGACCTCCTGGAACTCGGCCCGCACCGCCTTCTCGGCCCGCTCCAGGGCGTCCGGAAGCGCGGCGGCCCACTCCTCGATGTGCTCCTCCGGGTCGAGGCCGCGCTGGCGCAGCTCCGCCTCGGCGAGGTCATCGGGGTTGCCGCCGAGCTTGATGTCGGTACCACGGCCGGCCATGTTCGTGGCCACGGTCACGGCGCCCTTGCGGCCGGCCTGGGCGACGATCGTCGCCTCCCGGTCGTGCTGCTTGGCGTTCAGCACTTCGTGCTGGATGCCGCGCTTGCTGAGCTGCTGCGAGAGGTACTCGGACTTCTCGACGGACGTCGTGCCGACGAGGATCGGCTGGCCCTTCTCGTGCTTCTCGGCGATGTCGTCGACCACCGCGTCGAACTTGGCGACCTCGGTGCGGTAGATCAGGTCGGACTGGTCCTTGCGGACCATCGGCTTGTTGGTCGGGATCGGGACGACGCCGAGCTTGTAGATCTGGTGGAACTCGGCGGCCTCGGTCATGGCCGTGCCGGTCATGCCGGAGAGCTTGTCGTAGAGGCGGAAGAAGTTCTGCAGGGTGATCGTGGCGAGCGTCTGGTTCTCGTCCTTGATGTCCACCCCTTCCTTCGCCTCGATCGCCTGGTGCATGCCCTCGTTGTAGCGGCGGCCGGCGAGGATACGGCCGGTGTGCTCGTCGACGATCATGACTTCGCCGTCGATGACGACGTAGTCCTTGTCCTTCTTGAAGAGTTCCTTGGCCTTGATGGCGTTGTTCAGGTAACCGACGAGCGGCGTGTTCACCGACTCGTAGAGGTTGTCGATGCCCAGCCAGTCCTCGACCTTGGAGACACCGGACTCGTGGATGGCGACGGTGCGCTTCTTCTCGTCGACCTCGTAGTCGCCGGTCTCCTCGATGCCCTTGAGAGGGTTGCCGGCCTCGCCCTTCTTGAGGCGGACGACCAGCTTGGCGAAGTCGCCGTACCACTTGGTGGCCTGGTCGGCCGGGCCGGAGATGATCAGCGGCGTACGGGCCTCGTCGACGAGGATGGAGTCGACCTCGTCGACCACCGCGAAGTTGTGTCCGCGCTGCACCAGTTCGTCCTGCGACCACGCCATGTTGTCGCGCAGGTAGTCGAAGCCGAACTCGTTGTTCGTGCCGTAGGTGATGTCGCACGCGTACTGCTCCCGGCGCTGGGCCGGCGTCATGTTGGCGAGGATGCAACCGACCGTCAGGCCCAGGAACTTGTGGACGCGGCCCATCATCTCGGAGTCGCGCTCGGCCAGGTAGTCGTTGACCGTGATCAGGTGGACGCCTTCTCCGGAGAGGGCGTTCAGATACGTGGGCAGGGTGCCGACGAGCGTCTTGCCCTCACCGGTCTTCATCTCGGCGACGTAGCCGAGATGGAGCGCGGCGCCGCCCATCAGCTGCACGTCGTAGTGACGCTGGCCCAGGACACGCTTGGCCGCCTCGCGGACGGTCGCGAACGCCTCGGGCAGCAGGTCGTCGAGGCTTTCGCCGTCGGCGTACCGCTGCTTGTACTCATCGGTGAGGGCCCGCAGCTCGGCGTCGGAGAGGTCGACGAAGTCCTCTTCGATGGAGTTGACCTGGTCCGCGATGCGGTGCAGCTTGCGCAGGATCTTGCCTTCGCCTGCACGCATGATCTTCGAGAGGACGGACACGGGGGTTTGTCTCCTTGCCGGTCGGGCCTGGGACGGTCGGTTTCACTGACACTTACAAATCACAGCTTGAGCAACGGCCATCGTAAGCGAGGACCACACCGCGCCGGGAGGTCTGCCCGCGACAGCCACTAGGACAACGGACGGGGGTTGCCGAAGGTGCCGCGTTCGCTCGTCGAAAAGTAACCGACCGGTCACTCACGGCAAAGGGATGGCGCCCCTCCGGCCTCCCCGAGCAGAATCGCCCGATGGACCCCGTCACCCTGACCACCGACCGTCTCGTGCTGCGCGTCGTGGGCCCGCACGACACCGACGCCGTGTACGAGGCCGCCCAGGATCCGGACATCCAGCGCTGGACCACCATCCCGTCGCCGTATCTGCGCGAGCACGCGGCGGGTTTCACCGACCAGATGGTGCCGGACGGCTGGGCGGAGGGCTCCATGTTCACGTTCGGTGTCTTCCTCCCCTCCGGCGAACTGGTGGGCATGCTCGGCATCACGATGCGTTCCCTCGGCGTCGGCGAGGTCGGCTTCTGGGCGACGAAGGAGCACCGCGGCCGCGGCTACATCACCGAGGCCACCGTCGCCGCCTCCCGCTGGGCCTTCACGGATCTGTCCGTCGACCGCGTCGAATGGCGCGCCGAGGTCGGCAACGCCGGCTCCCGCGCCGTCGCCGAGCGCGCCGGCTTCGTCATCGAGGGCACCCTCCGCTCGGCCATCAACAACAAGGGCGTACGGCGCGACTGCTGGGTCGGCTCGTTGCTCCCCTCGGACCTGGGCCTGCCCTCGACGGCCCCGTACCTGCCCGCCGCCGACCGCGCGTCGGGGGTCTGAGGGCCGGCGCGGCCCGGCGCACCTCGGCCTCCTCGGCCCGAGGTGAGCCGGCTCGGGGCCCACTGTCAGTGGCACCGCCTACCGTGTGGGCATGACGAGCCTCCCGCGTCCCATCGCAGAACTCTCCGCCGACGAAGCCCGCCGCATCGCCCTGCGGGCCCAAGGCTTCCTGGGAGCGCCGGACCGCAGGTCCGGCGTCCGCGGAGTCCTGCGACACCTGGGTGCGGTCCAGCTCGACACCATCTCCGTGCTCGCCCGCTCCCACGAGCTCGTGCCGTACGCCCGTCTCGGCGCCGTGGGCCGCAAGACGGTCGACTCGGCCTACTGGACGGGCACGCACGCCTTCGAGTACTGGTCGCACGCCGCCTGCATCCTCCCCGTCGAGGAGTGGCCCCACTTCGCGTTCCGTCGCCGCGCCTACCGCTCCCGCCCGCACTGGAACCACTCCCTGCCGGACGGCACGTACGACCAGGTGATCAAGCAGCTCCGGGCGGAAGGCCCGCTCACCGCCACGGATCTGGGCGGCGCCAAGAAGACCAGCGAGTGGTGGGACTGGTCGGGCACCAAGGTCGCCGTCGAGCGCGCGCTGATGTACGGCGAGGTGGTGTGCACGGAGCGGCGTGGCTGGAAGCGGGTGTACGACCTCGCGGAGCGCGCCGTCCCGGCCGAGCTGCTGCACGACGAACTGGACGACGCGGAGTGCCTGCGCCGTCTCGTCCGTCTCGCGGGCCAGGCACTCGGCGTCGGCACGCGCGCGGACATCGCCGACTATCACCGCCTCAAGGGCGAGCAGGTCGACGCGGTGATCGCGGACTCGGGCCTGGTTCCGGTGAAGGTGGAGGGCTGGGGCAAGCCGGTGCAGGGCAGGAGCGGCGCGAGCCAGGCCGGACGGACGGCGGCGGACGCCTGGGCGGACCCGGCGGCCTTGGAGACGGCCCCGCGCGGGCGCCACCGCACCACACTCCTGTCGCCGTTCGACTCGCTCATCTGGGAGCGGACGCGCACCGAGCGGATCTTCGGCTTCACCCACCGCCTGGAGGCGTACACGCCCAAGCCGAAGCGGGTGTACGGCTATTTCGCGATGCCGGTTCTCGCCGGCGGCCGTCTGGTCGGCCGTGTGGACCCCGCCCGGGAGGGCCGCACCCTGGTCGCCAGGCAGGTCGGCCTCGACGGCCCCAAGGCCGTCCCCGCGGTGGCCCAGGCCCTGGTGGAGGCGGCCGGCTGGGTCGACTGCACGGACGTACGGGTGGAGCGGGTCGACACTCCGGAGCTTCGCGAGCCGCTCGCCCGGGAGCTTGCACGCGCCCTGGGATGACAGGGGGCCGCCCCGTGTGATCACGGCGGGCCCTGGCGGACACCGGCGGCTCCGCCGGGACGGGGGCCGGCCGGGCGCCCGGGCGGTCACGCCCTCACGCGGTCACGCCCTCTGTCAGCGGATTTCGAGGATCTTCTCCCGCATCGCGTACACCACGGCCTCCATCCGGGAGTGCAGCTGGAGCTTCTCCAGGATGTTGCGCACGTGGTTCTTGACCGTGTTCTCGGAGATGAACAACTCCTTGGCGATGTCCCGGTTGTTCATTCCCGTGGCGACGAGCTTGAGCACCTCCAGCTCACGGTCGGTGAGCCGTGGTGCAGGCACCAGGCGGCGCTCGTCGGTGCGCTGGATCATCGACTTGAACTCGGTGAGGAGTTTCGACGCCATCGAGGGACTGATCTGCGACTGGCCGTCGGCCACCGCACGAATGGCCGTGGCCACTTCGTCCGTGGAGATCTCCTTGAGGAGATAGCCCGTGGCGCCCGCCTTGATGGCGTCGTAGAGGTCGGCCTCTTCGTCACTGATCGTCAGCATGATGATTTTCGCGCTGGGGGCGACCTCCTTGATGGAGGTGCACGCCTCGATGCCGCCGCGCTTCGGCATCCGCACGTCCATGAGCACGATGTCGGGCAGCAGGTCGGCCGCCTTGTCGACCGCCTCCGCCCCGTCGCCCGCCTCACCGACGACCTGGATGTCCTCCTCGGCCGCGAGCACGATCTCCAGACCGCGGCGGAAGAGGGCGTGGTCGTCCACGACGAGGACCCGGATGGGCTCCTTGCGCGAAGAGCCCGTGTCCGGGCCCATGCCGACCACGCCGTCGTCGGCGCCGTCGTCACGCATCGGTCCGAAGCTGTCCGCCATCGTTCCTCCCCCTGAAGGCCGTGGCCTGTGTTCCTGTGCCATCGCCAACCCAAGGCAACGGCCCACCGGTTGGGCCGGTGCGGCCATGATTCCATGCCCGGACGACAGTGCGGTGACAGAGCGGTGCTCCAAGTGGTCGCACACCGGTGCCCCTGGGGGCGCACACGCGCTCCAGGGGCACCGGCTCAGCTGTCACCGGGAGGGTCAGCCGCCGAGCGCACCGCCCGGCGCGTCCGCTCCGGCCTGCGTGACCATGGGGTCCGTGCTGAGGTGGATGACGCCGTAGTCGTACGCGTGCCGTCGGTAGACGACACTGGGCTCCTTCGTCTCGGAGTCGACGAAGAGGTAGAAGTCGTGCCCGACCAGCTCCATCTCGTAGAGCGCCTGGTCGAGCGTCATCGGGGCAGCCACGTGGGTCTTCTCGCGGACGACGAGAGGGCCTTCGCCCATGACCTCGAGCGAGCCGATCTTCTTGGTCGGCACACCTTCCGGTTCCTCCTCGCGAACGACGCTTCCGTTCCCGTTCAGCGTCGCGGCGCCGGGAACGTGGTCGGCGACCTCCGCTGCCGAGATCCTGCCGTTGCCACGGCGGGTGTAGCGCTTGTCGTGCTGCTTGCGCAGCCGTGCCTCGAGTTTGTCCGCCGCCAGATCGAGTGCTGCATACGGGTCGCTCGCCGCTGCCTCCGCCCGGATCACCGGACCGCGGGAGCGGAGGGTGATCTCCACTCGGTCGCAACGGTCGGCCTGTCGGGGGTTGGGCTCCTTGGACACCTCGACGTCGAGGCTGATCACCTTGCCGTCGAGCTTCTGGATCTTCTCCAGCTTCAGCTTCTCGGCCACGTGCTTGCGGAACCGCTCGGGCACCTCGGTCTTGCGGCCCTTGACGACGATGTCCACGCAGAACTCCGTTCCCGGATAGCTCCGCTCCACTGGCGGAGCATCTCCCTTTTGCACCCGGCTCCGGTGTCTCCCGGAACCTCGGACTCGGTGACTTTCACCTCCTCCTCCCCCACGGGCAAGATCTCCACCCCACCGATGCGGGTGATTGCCGGAAACCCGCAGCACGGCATTCGGATTAGCGAGGTCCGGCCTGCGCCATTGCCTCACAACCGAACATATCTCGCCCGGACGGATGGCGTCACCCTCTACTGCGGCATACCTCCGTTCAGGTGAATTGACCCTCTCATTACCTGCAACGATGCAAGTTCTCTGTCAGTTCCGGTTTATTTCGAAGGCGTCCGGTGACGCCGCGATCACGGCCGCGCAGGTCGTGTCGGGCCTCCCGTCCACGACTTCGCCCCTACCCGCCATTCGCCGAATCACTTCCGTCAGATCCGCCCCGTCCTCCTCTTCACCCACTTGCCGTACGGCCGATCGAGCCACCCGGACGGCTCGTGCCGCCTCCGCCAACGAGGCGCCCGTCGTCATCAGGTCGTCCACCAGCACCACCGGTCCGCCGTCCACCAGCAGTCGCGCGCCCTTGGCAGCCACCTCCAGGGCGCCCGCGAGATTGTCCAGCCGCTGGCGGGAATCGAGCCCCGACTGGTCGGCCACGGCACGTCGCTGCCGCAGCACGGCCGCCACCCTGGCCGGTGTCCCCGTGCGCCGCAGTTCGCCCGCCGCCGCGAGCGCGATCCGGCGCACCGGATCGTGTCCCCGGGCCCGCACGGCCCGCCGGGACGACGGCACGGGGACGAGGAGCAGCGGCCCGGCTCCCGCGTCGCACGTTTGCCCCTTCCCGCTCCTGAGCCGCCCCTGCGGAGCCGTGTGGCGTGCGCCCGGACCAGCACGTCGCGCGCAGCCCGGGCCTACCCGTACGGCCCCCGCCAGGGCCGCTCCGAGAGGGGCCGCGAGCGCCAGAGCTCCCCTTTCCTTGTGCGCGAGCAGCGCTGCCCGCACCTCGTCCTCGTAGGGAGCCGCCGCGTGCACCACGGGCAGCCCGCACGGCTCCGGCACCGGTCGCACCCGGCGTGGTGCGGCCCCGGTCAGGGCGGCACGGCACTCCGGGCAGAGCACCGTGCGAGGCCGTCCGCAGCCTCCGCACTCGGCCGGCAGCACCAGGTCGGTGAGGTCCTGCCACCACCCCCGCATGACCACCACTGTGCCAATACGGGGACCTACCGGCCACCCCTGTGGACAACTCCCTGTGGACAACGCGGGCAGGCGTCGGGAGCGGCCGCCCGGGGCTCGGTGCACGCCGGACGAGGACCCGTACGACACGGGGCCTGCTGGCGTACGGCGTTACAGGCGTGGCCTGGCGGCCGGTGCACGTCTGGCGTACGCGTACAGCGCACGCCGCCGGGCGGAGGGCCGGCACAACTGTGTACGCGGCCGGACGGACGCCCGCCGGCCTGGCGCGCCGTCCGGCGAGAGGGACCCCTATCCGGGATAGACCGGCGCCGTCCCGTCCTTGACGACCTTCTGCCACTGCTCCCCGGACGAGAGCCGCACGATGCCGTCCTCCTCCGAGTGCGCCACCAGCGGCAGCCGCTCGTCCTCGGACGCGGCGATCTCCTTGACGCCCGTCAGCGTCGAGGGCGCCGTGCCGACCGGGGCGGAGCCGTCGACCTGGACGTACCGCATCTGCTGGACGCCGTCCTGCTCGCGTCCGATGACCACGAGCCGGCTGTCCCCGGCCCACGACATCGCCGTGACCTCCTCCAGCTGAGGCGCCACGGAGCGGGGTTCGAGGATCGACACGGTGGGCTGGTCACCGCTGGTGTCCCGGACGATGCGTCCGATCTGCAGCGAGCTCTTCCCGTCCTTCTCGACGATCAACGCGATCCGCACCCCGTCGGCGGCCACGCGCACCGCCTCGACGCGACCGTCGAGGCTCGGTGTCTCGACCGTCAGCGGTTCGCCCTCGCCCTTGCGCAGCAGAAGCAGCCGGGGCTTCTTCGGGTCGCGGTCGGCCACCCACAGGTCGCCTCGCCCGTCCCAGCTGGGCGTCGTCAGCCGGTCGTCCTCCGTGCGGCCCGCGCTGTGCAGCACCGCCTCACCGAGCGAACCGCCCGACACGAGCGACCCCACGTACAGGGAACTCCCGTCGGTCGATACCCCGGCCGCGCTGCTCTCGTCCCGCGACACCGCCGCCGCCCGCAGCTTCTTCTCGCCCTCGCCGAGCGCACCCGGCACCGGCTCGGGCTTCTTGTCGCCGTTGGGCATCCGCACGAGCCGCTGCTTGTCGTCGATGAAGTACTGGTACTCGGGACGGTGCCCCGTGCCGTGCGAGGCGACGCTCCCGGCATCGTCCTCCGTGAGCACGCACAGCTGCGATCCGTCCGGCTTCTGCAGCTCCACCTCGTCCACACCGGTGGGCGTCAGGTCCTGGAAGGTGAAAAGGAGTTGGGCGGCCATCCTGGTGCACTGGGACCGTCCGACGTGATCCGCCTTGTGGTTCAGCGGCACGGTGACCCTGTTGCGGTCGTCGGGCGACAGCGACTTGACGCCCTTCTTCAGCTCCGTGCCCGAGGGGAAGCTCGACCTGACGACCGGGTCCAGCCAGCGCGTGGGGCCCTTCAGGAGCGCCCGGACCATCTGGGTCATCGGGTCCACCTGCTCGCGCACGTATACCGGATCGGCGACCGTCCCCAGCGGGCTGCCGGCCCCGGAGTTCGAGTTCGACGTGTAGTAGTACTTGTTGATCGACACGTAGTTGCGCTGGAAGTCGGATTTGCCCATCACCACGCCCTGCGGCAGCCCGTCGATGCGCCACTGCTTGGTGCCCTTCAGCCGCGTGAGGTGCACCGTCTTGCTGTAGGCGCCGGAATCGGGCGAGTACGCGTGCTGCCCGTCCACCGTGGCGACCTTGCTGCCGCTGAGCCGGTACAGGGAGTTGCCGTCGGCGCCGTCACGGTTTCCGGCGTTGCCCGACTCGGGGTTCGGCGCGTCCGTGAGTACGGTCGTGGACCGGTACGGGTCCCACACCTTGCCGGCGCTCTCCGTCAGGTACTTGCGCGCCGTCTCGTACTTCGCGTCGTCGCTCGTCAGCGCTTCGAGGAAGCCCTGCACGATCTCCGCGGGCTGGGCGTCGTCCCTGGGCGGCATCGCGTAGACGCGGACCTGCGAGTCCTGCCTCGGCGTGGACTCGACGCCGCGCAGGTCCCCGCTGTCCGGCATCGACGCGCACCCGGTCAGCAGCAGGGCACCACAGCAGGCGTACGCCCCCACCCGAACCGGACGTCGACTACCACCGCTCCCCTCGCGGTCAACGCCCACGAAATGCCTCCCCATGCCCGAGTTCCTCCGGCTCCGCGCCGTCCCGCCCCCGCTCCTGCCCGGTCCGCTCGCCGTCCGTCGGCGCGTCGTCCTGGCGCCGCACCGATCCGGACGGCCGCGGTACCACCCGTGAGCCGCTGCCCGGCAGCGCCGTCGGGTCGGCCGTGGGCGATGCCCCGGCCATGCGCGGCACTATCGGGCCCCGCGACGGTGCCGCGGACGATGTGCTTCCGCCCGCCTGCTGCTGCACCGGCACCGTGGCCAGCTTGCCGCTGCCGCCGAGCGGCAGACCCGCGTCGTTGAGTCCCCGGTTGCGCCGCGAGTCCTTGGGCTCCAGCGGTATCGGCGACCCCCTGAGCGGTTCGTCCGCGGTCCGCGGCAGCGTCAGCCTGAACTGCGAACCACCGCCCGGCTCGCCCCACGCCTGGAGCCAGCCGCCGTGCAACCGCGCGTCCTCCAGGGCGATGGACAGTCCGAGGCCCGTTCCGCCGGTGGTACGCGCGCGTGCCGGGTCGGCCCGCCAGAAGCGGCTGAAGACCCGGGTCGCCTCGCCGGGCTTGAGCCCGACGCCGTAGTCACGGACGGCGATCGCGACCGCCCCGCCCGCCGAGGCGAGCTTGACGATCACGTCCTTGCCGTCACCGTGCTCCACGGCGTTGACGACGAGATTGCGCAGCACCCGCTCCACACGCCGGGCGTCCGCCTCGGCGACCACCGGCTGCTGGTCGCCGACGACGCGTATGTGCGTGCCCTTGCGCTCGGCGAGCGGCTCGGCACCGCTGACCACGCGGCGGACGACCTCCCTGAGGTCTATCGGCTCGGCCTCCAGGGCCGCCGCGCCCGCGTCGAACCGGCTGATCTCCAGCAGGTCCGCGAGCAGCGACTCGAACCGGTCCAGCTGGTCGGCCAGCAGCTCCGCGGACCTCGCCGTCACCGGGTCGAAGTCCACCCGCGCCTCGTGGATGACGTCGGCCGCCATCCGCACGGTGGTCAGCGGCGTACGCAGCTCGTGCGACACATCGGACACGAACCGCCGCTGCATCCGCGACAGGTCCTCCAGCTGCTGGATCTTCAGGTGCAGGTTCTGGGCCATCTTGTTGAAGGCCTCGCCGAGGCGTGCGATGTCGTCCTCGCCGGTGACCTTCATACGCTCCTGCAGGCGCCCCGCGGACAGCCGCTCGGCGATCCCGGCGGCCATCCGCACCGGCGTGACGACCTGGCGCACCACGAGCCAGGCGATCGCCCCGAGGAGCACCACGACGAACAGACCGGCCGTCGCCAGCGTCCCCTTGACCAGACTCAGCGACTTCTCCTCCTGCGTCAGCGGGAAGAGGTAGTAGAGCTGGTACGGGTCTCCGTTCGGGTCGTTGACCTGCTTGCCGATGACCAGCGCCGGCTGCGACGGCCTGCCGTCCTTGTAGACGACACGCGTATAGGTCTGGGCCGCGAGCGTGTTCCTGTCCAGCCGCTCGCGCAGGGGCTCCGGCACGCTCACGGTCGGATCGACGTCGCCCGAGTAGCGCGGGCCCAGTCCCGCGCCGCCGCCGGCCGCGCTGGAGCTGAGCGTCACCACGTCGAAGGCGCCCTGGCCACCACTGGACAGGGACACCACGAGGTCGCTCATCCACTGGCCGACGTTCTTCGACGGACGGCCGTCCGCACTCGAACCGTCATCACCACTGGCCGTGACCGCGGAGTCCGCCTTCTGCTTGGCCACCGAGAAACCACCCGTGGCCTGGCTCTGCGACGCCTTCACCTTGGCGTCCAGCAGGCCGTTGCGGACCTGCCCGATGACGACGAAGCCGAGCAGCAGCACGACACCGAGGGACATCAGCAGCGTCGTGACGACGATCTTGAGTTGGATGTTGCGCCGCCACAGCCGCATCACGGGCAGCAGCGGACGACGCACCCAGCGCATGAACAACCGAAGGACCGGGCTGCCCTGGACTCCGCCCTGCAGCAGCCCGCCCTCCATGAACCGTCCCCAGCGGGAGCCCGTCACCTCCCGGCCGACAGGCCGCCCCGAACGGACCCCCGACTCGCCGGGCGCCGAAGCGGCACTGTCCCGGGACATGTCAGCTCGGTCCGGCCTTGTAACCGACACCACGGACGGTCACCACGATCTCCGGCCGCTCCGGGTCCTTCTCGACCTTGGAGCGCAGCCGCTGCACGTGCACGTTGACCAGGCGGGTGTCCGCCGCGTGGCGGTAGCCCCACACCTGCTCCAGCAGGACCTCACGGGTGAACACCTGCCACGGCTTGCGGGCCAGCGCCACCAGGAGATCGAACTCCAGCGGCGTCAGCGCGATCGACTGACCGTCCCTCTTCACAGAGTGACCGGCGACGTCGATGACGAGGTCACCGATGGCCAGCTGCTCGGGCGCCGGCTCCTCCGAACGGCGCAGCCGCGCCCGGATCCGCGCCACCAGCTCCTTCGGCTTGAACGGCTTCACGATGTAGTCGTCGGCACCCGACTCGAGGCCGACCACCACATCGACGGTGTCGCTCTTCGCCGTGAGCATCACGATCGGCACCCCGGACTCCGCCCTGATCAGGCGGCACACCTCGATGCCGTCCCGGCCGGGCAGCATCAGGTCCAGAAGCACCAGATCGGGTTTGGTCTCACGGAAAGCGGCCAGCGCCTTGTCGCCGTCGGCTACGAAAGACGGCTCAAAACCTTCGCCACGCAACACAATGCCGAGCATCTCGGCCAGTGCGGTGTCGTCATCGACGACAAGGACTCGTCCCTTCATAAACGACATCATCCCATTCTCGTAACGGTGACCGGGGCGCTGGTGAGGGAGGTCACTGGCCTGTGACGATAGTCGTATGGGGTCGTCACTGTCTGCCCTCGTCCGCCGGTGTTGATGTCGGTGATGAATGTCGGGCCCGTTCGGCGACCGTCGGTCACCGACTAGCGGGCGACAGCCCGCGCTTGTCGCGGGAGTGACTTTCTTGATCTGATCGATCCTGCGCTCCGCTTCATGGTGGGCGGTCGGGAAAAGGGGGGCCTCAGTCCCCCCGGAGCTGGCGCCCGTGTACCGGACGTGCGTGGGCGATCCCAACTACGCGGCGATGGGGTACCCCCTGGGAGAGCGTGCCAGGCGTCGTCGTCAGGGAAAAACGAGGACCGGCCTCGACGACGTCTTCCACGCCCGCGGCACTGCTGACACGTCGAAGGCCGTCGACGGCCGACTGCACTGGAAGCCGGCAGCCAGGGACGAGATCATCGGCGGCCCCGTGGTCAAGGACGGCGTCGGCGTCATGTGCGCGGGCGGCAAGGACCGCTACGTGTATACGCGCTCGACGCGGAACTAGCGACTGGCACGCCCGTACCCCGTGGGACAGGGCTGCTCGGCCTGCCGAGACCGGTGCGGCGCCCGTGAGTAGGGTGCGGGCATGTGCATACGGGGGCGCAGGCTCAGATTCACAGCGGTGGCGGCGATGGCCGTACTGGCCCTGACCGGGTTCTCGTCGGGCCGTGGCCAAGGAAACAGCAGCCAGGACAGCAGTGACGGGGGCGGTTGCAGCAGCCCCAGCCAGGACCACGACAGTTCGACGTCGGGCGGCGGCGGCTCGCACGGCAGTTCGTCCAGCGGCTCGCCCAGCAGTGACTCGTACGACTCCGGGACGAGTACCGGTGACGGCGGCGGCAGTCCGCAGTCCACCCCAACGGCGTCCCCCTCCAGCGGTAAGGCCCGGCCCCTGAAGGACGGCACCGCCGTGCTCGTGCACTGCGCAAGCATGGAGGACCCGTACGCGACCGTCGAGATCAAGAATCCGAACGGACGCGACGCCATCTTCGACGTGAAAGTCACCTTCAAGGACCAGCACGGCTACACCGTCATCGACACCGGCGATCAGGTGTCGGTGCCCGCGAAGGACAAAACAACCTACCGGGTGGCCGTTGCCGGCTCGGGACGCGTGGACATGATCGATCACTGCGAGGTCGATCCCAGAGCTGCTGCCGTCCGGTGACGGGCGGTCAGGTCCTGTCCCGGCAAAGGATGACCGGAAGCGGTTATCCGACCGGCCAGCGGGCGCAGTGACGCCGCTTCGACAGGCTGTTGCAGCAACCGGCTCGCAACCGGCAGTCGGAGGCTGGTCGGTCGGACTCCAACTGCCGGATGATGTAGCACTTGGATGTCACGGCCTCTCTCCCTGCGAATCGCCGCAGGTGGAGGGGCCGCTTCCGTCGATCAGCGCGACATCCCATCGCCTAAATCGTCACCTGGCTTGACCTGTCACACAGCTCAGCAAGCGCCTCAGCCGTCACGGGCGACACGACGCCCTCTTCGGTGACGATCGCCGTCACCAACTCGGGCGGCGTCACGTCGAACGCCGGGTTGTACGCCTGGGTCCCCAAGGGTGCCACCGGCGTCCCCCCTCCCGCTTCCACTCCCGCCACCGGTACCAGCGGTGCTGTGACCTCAGTCACTTCATGACCGGCGCGCTGCTCGACCTCGATGGATGCTCCGTCCGGGGTGTCCGGATCCACCGTCGTCAGCGGCGCCACCACGATGAACGGCACGTGGTGATACCGCGCCAGTACCGCGAGCGGATAGCTCCCCACCTTGTTCGCCACCGAACCGTCGGCCGCGATCCGGTCGGCACCGATCAGTACCGCGTCCACCTCGCCCGCCGAGAACAGCGACCCCGCCGCGTTGTCCGTGAGCAAGGTGTACGCCATCTCGTTGCGCGCCGCCTCGTACGCCGTCAGGCGAGCACCTTGCAGCAACGGACGCGTTTCGTCCACCCACAGCCGTCGCAGCTTCCCCGTCCGGTGCGCCGCGAGCGCCACCGCGAACGCCGTCCCCTCCCCACCCGACACCAGCGCCCCGGTGTTGCAGTGCGTCAGGATCCGGTGCCCGCCGCCCGGCAGCAGCTCGTCGAGCAGCGCCAGCCCGTGGCCGGCCATCCGCGCGCTGGCCTCGGCGTCCTCCCGATGCAGCGCCCGCGCCGCGGCGAGCGCCGCCGCCGCGGCCTGCTCCTGATCACCGCCGCCGACGAGCGCGGCCCGGTACGCGGTCTGGGCCCGGCGCACACCGACGGCGAGGTTCACCGCCGTGGGCCGCGCCCCGGCCAGCGCCGCGGCGGCCTCGTCCACGTCGAAGCCGCGCGCGGCGGCGAGCGCGACGCCGTACGCCCCGGCGATGCCGAGCAGCGGCGCCCCGCGCACGGCGAGCGTGCGGATCGCCTCCACCAGGGCGGGTGCATCGGTGCACACCCGCTCGACTTCTTCGGCCGGCAGTCTCGTCTGGTCGAGAAGCACCAGTACGGGGCCTTCGGGGGGCTCGTCCCAGCGGATCGCGGGTATCTCCGTCGACCCGCTGTCCTCGCGGGATTGCGCGTACTGATCAGCCATCCGCCCAGTCTGCCCCGTACCGGGCGGACAATTGAAGGTGTGCAGCCCATACGGCGGCCGGTCACTTGCCGAGCCCACCGTGGCACGATGGCTGCCAAGCTGCCGCCGCGACCGCGGACGGGCACCGTGAAGGAGCGACGATGAACGACACTCCGGGCTGGGCCTCGCCCGGATCTGCCCCCTCCGACGGGCAGGAGCCGGATTCCTCCGGCACCACGCAGCCCACGGACAAGCCCTCGGACCAAAGCGGCACGGACCAGCCGGAGCAGCCCTCGAAGTGGTCCAAGGAGCAGCCCCCGCCCGGCCAGTGGTCCGCTCCCAGCCCGCAGGGCACAGGCCAGGCCCCACCTCCGCCACCGTCCCCCGCACAGGGCTGGGGCGGACGGCCCACCGCCGGAACCGGAGGCCAGGGCGGCGGGTACGGCGGCTGGGGAGGCCCCGGCCGCGGGGCCGGCGGCCCCGGCGGTCCCGCCGGCTGGCGAGGCAACTGGGGCGGTCCGCCCCCCGCCGCCAAGCCCGGCGTGATCCCGCTGCGCCCCCTCGGCGTCGGCGAGATCCTCGACGGCGCGGTCTCCACGATGCGCACCTACTGGCGCACCGTCCTCGGCATCTCGCTCGCCGTCGCCGTCGTCACCGAGATCGCGGTCATCCTGCTCCAGGGCTTCGTCCTGGACGACACCACCGACACGGACGTCCTCAACGACCCGAGCGCCACGGTCGGCGAGCTGAGCCGTGCCCTTGGCGACACCCTGCTGAGCTCCGGCGTCGTCCTGCTCATCACGCTGCTCGGCACCATCGTCGCCACGGCGCTGCTCACTTCCGTGACCAGCCGCGCGGTGCTCGGCAAGTCGGTGACGACGGCCGAGGCGTGGCACGACGCCCGCCCTCAGCTGCCGAAGCTGTTCGGCCTCACCTTCCTGCTGCCGCTCATCGCCCTCGTCGTCGTCGGCGTCGGCACGCTGCCCGGTCTGCTCGCCGCCCTGGCCGGCGCGGGTGACGCGGGCGCCGCGCTCGCCGTCCTCGGCGGACTCGGCATGGGGGTCGTCGCCCTCTGGCTGATGATCCGCTTCTCGCTCGCCTCTCCCGCCCTGATGCTGGAGAAGCAGAGCATCGTGAAGTCGATGCGCCGCTCCTCGAAGCTCGTGCGCGGCTCCTGGTGGCGGGTCTTCGGCATCCAGCTGCTGGCCACGATCATCGCGAACATCGTGGCGTCGATCGTCGTGATCCCCTTCGCGATCCTCGCCGCTGCGCTCAGCGGCGACGGCGTGAGCAGCTTCCTCGACAGCAGCGGCGGCGACCTCGGCTGGACGTTCCTCATCGTCAGCGGCATCGGCTCGGTGATCGGGTCCATGCTGACCTTCCCGATCACCGCGGGCGTCACCGTCCTCCTCTACATCGACCAGCGCATCCGCCGCGAGGCCCTCGACCTCGACCTGGCCCGCGCCGCCGGCGTCGAGAACCACGGCTCCGACTCGACCGGCACCACCTCGGGGAGCTGATGCGGTGAGCCCGGCGGGGGGAGTTCTCACTGCGGTGCTCGCACTGCCGCACACCGGCGCCGCCGGCGTCCTCGCGCTGCCGCGCGGCGACGAACCACCGGTGACGACGCCTCGCGATCCCGCGCGGGAGGCGGCCAGACGCGAGCTGTCCAAGCGGATGTACCACGAGAACGACCCCAGCCTGGTCCAGCGCGCCCTGAACGCCTTCTGGAAGTGGGTCGACGAACTGTTCAGTGCCGCCTCCTCCGCGACACCCGGCGGAGCACTCGGAGTGGTCGTCATCCTGCTGGCGGTGGTCGCGGTCGTGGCTGCCCTGTGGTGGCGCCTGGGCACCCCCGGCCGCACCCCCACCTCGTCCGCCGCGCTCTTCGACGACCGTCCCAGGAGCGCCGCCGAGCACCGGGCAGCCGCCGAGGCGCACGCCGCCCAGGGCCACTGGAACCAGGCCGTCCAGGAACGGATGCGCGCCATCGTCCGCTCCCTGGAGGAACGCGCCCTCCTCGAACCGCGCCCCGGCCGCACGGCGGACGAGGCAGCCGCCGAAGCGAGCCGCGCCCTGCCCGCCCACACGGACCGGCTGCGCACCGCGGCCCGGGACTTCGACGACGTCACATACGGCGGCAGGGCCGCCGACACGCGCGTGTACCACCGGCTCACCGAACTCGACGGCGAGCTGGAACGCACCAAGCCCGTCCTCACGAGCAGCGCGCCGAGCCCGACCCCCAACGACCGCCAGGGAGGCGCCTCATGACGGAGGCCACCCTGCCGTCCACCTCGGTGTCGCCCACCGCCCGCCAGGTGTGGACACGCGGCCGAGGCGTCCTGCTCGCCGTCGTGCTCCTGGTGGCCGCCGCGATCGCGATCGCCGTGGTCCGCTCGGACGCCCAGCACGGCCGCCTCGATCCGCGCTCCGCCGATCCCTACGGCAGTCGCGCCGTCGCCGAACTCCTCGCCGACCGGGGTGTCTCCACGCGCGTGGTCACCACCCTGGACGAGGCCCGAGCAGCGGCCGATACCGACACCACGCTCCTGATCGCCGCCCCCGACCTGCTGACCGAACGTCAGCAGAGGCTCCTGCACGCGGCGACAGCGAACTCCGGCGGCCGCACCGTCCTCGTCGCCCCGGGATCGCCCTCCGTCGGCACCCTGGCCCCCCAGGTCCGCGCCGACCCCGCGGTCAGCTTCGACTCGGCCCTTTCCCCCGACTGCGCCCTGCCTGCGGCCAGGCGGGCGGGCAGCGCCGACACGGGCGGCGTCCGCTACACCACAGCCGCCCCCGACGCCGACAGGTGCTACCCCAGCGACGGCCTGCCCACGCTGCTGCGCATCCCGGCGGCCTCCGGGAGCGGCGACATCGTCGTCCTCGGCGCCCCCGACATCTTCTACAACGATCGCCTCGACGAGCAGGGCAACGCCTCGCTCGCCCTCCAACTGCTCGGTTCCCGCACGCACTTGGTCTGGTACCTCCCTTCGCTCTCCGACGACTCGGCCACCGACACCGGCGACCAGGGCTTCTTCGAACTGCTCCCCTCCGGCTGGCTGTGGGGCACGCTGCAACTCTTCATCGCGGCAGCCTTGACCGCCCTCTGGCGGGCACGCCGACTGGGCCCCCTCGTGCCCGAACGACTCCCCGTCGCGATCCGCGCCTCCGAAACCGTCGAAGGCCGCGCCCGCCTCTACCGCAAGGCCGACGCCCGCGACCGTGCCGCGGCGGCCCTGCGCTCCACCACGCGCACCCGTCTCGCCCCCCTCGTGGGCGTGCCCCCCGCTCAGGCGCACGCTCCCGAAGCCCTGCTCCCCGCCCTGTCCGCCCACCTCCAGGGTGACGGCCGGGCTCTGCACCCCCTTCTCTTCGGGCCGCCGCCCCGCGACGACGCGGCCCTCGTCTCCCTCGCCGACCAACTCGACGCCCTCGAAAGAGAGGTACGCCGTTCATGATGGACCCGACCACTGACAACGCCGGGTACGCCGGGAATCCGGGCACCGCCCGCACCTCCCTGGAAGCCCTGCGGGCCGAGATCGCCAAAGCCGTGGTCGGCCAGGACCCCGCCGTGACCGGCCTCGTCGTCGCCCTCCTCTGCCGCGGACACGTTCTACTTGAAGGAGTCCCCGGGGTCGCCAAAACGTTGCTCGTCCGCGCCCTGGCATCCGCACTCGACCTCGACACCAAGCGGGTCCAGTTCACCCCGGACCTGATGCCCGGCGACATCACCGGCTCCCTGGTCTACGACGCCCGCACCGCCGAGTTCTCCTTCCAGCCCGGTCCGGTCTTCACCAATCTCCTCCTGGCCGACGAGATCAACCGCACTCCACCCAAGACACAGTCCTCCCTCCTCGAAGCGATGGAGGAACGCCAGGTCACGGTCGACGGCACCCCGCGCCCGCTCCCCGACCCGTTCCTCGTCGCGGCGACCCAGAACCCCGTCGAGTACGAGGGCACCTACCCGCTCCCGGAAGCCCAACTGGACCGCTTCCTCCTCAAACTGACGATCCCTCTCCCGTCGCGCCAGGACGAGATCGACGTCCTCACCCGACATGCCGAGGGCTTCAACCCGCGGGACCTGCGCGCCGCCGGCGTACGCCCCGTGGCGGGCCCCGCGGACCTGGAAGCCGCGCGGACCGCCGTCGCCAAGACCGCCGTCTCCCCCGAGATCACCAGCTACGTGGTGGACATCTGCCGCGCCACCCGCGAATCGCCGTCCCTCACCCTCGGTGTGTCCCCCCGTGGCGCGACCGCCCTCCTGGCCACTGCCCGCGCCTGGGCCTGGCTGACCGGCCGCGACTACGTCATCCCGGACGACGTGAAGGCCCTGGCCCTGCCCACGCTCCGCCACCGCATCCAACTGCGCCCCGAAGCGGAGATGGAGGGCGTCACGGCCGACTCCGTCATCAACGCGATCCTCGCCCACGTCCCCGTCCCTCGCTGATGGCACTCACCGCACGCACCGCCCTCCTGGCGGCCATCGGTTCACTGCCCGTCGGCATCCTGGAGCCGAGCTGGCTGGGCATCCTCGCCGTGAACGCCCCGCTGGCCCTGGCCTGTGCCTGCGACGCCGCACTGGCGGCACCCGTGCGGCGTCTCGGCCTGATCCGCTCGGGCGACACCTCCGTACGCCTCGGCGAGACGGCGGACGTCACGCTCACCGTCACCAACCCGTCCGGTCGCCCCTTGCGCGCCCGCCTCCGTGACGCGTGGCCGCCGAGCAGCTGGGAGCCGGGCACCGAGACGGCCGCCTCGCGTCACCGCCTCACCGTCCCGCCCGGCGAGCGCCGCCGTGTGACGACCCGTCTGCGCCCCACCCGCCGTGGTGACCGCCAGGCCGACCGCGTCACGATCCGCTCGTACGGCCCTCTCGGTCTCTACGCGCGACAGGGCAGCCATCGGGTCCCGTGGACCGTGCGCGTCCTGCCTCCCTTCACCAGCCGCAAGCACCTGCCGTCCAAACTGGCCCGGCTCCGCGAACTCGACGGCCGCACCAGCGTGCTGACCCGTGGCGAGGGCACGGAGTTCGACAGCCTTCGCGAATACGTCCCTGGCGACGACACCCGTTCCATCGACTGGCGCGCCACGGCCCGCCATTCCACGGTCGCTGTCCGCACCTGGCGTCCCGAACGCGACCGACACATCCTTCTGCTCCTCGACACCGGCCGCACCTCCGCAGGCCGGGTCGGCGACGCACCTCGCCTGGACGCCTCCATGGACGCGGCCCTCCTGCTCGCGGCCCTGGCGTCCCGCGCCGGCGACCGCGTGGACCTCCTCGCATACGACCGCCGGGTACGTACGCTCGTCCAGGGCCGCGCGTCCGGTGAACTCCTGTCATCCCTGGTCAACGCGATGTCGGCCCTGGAACCGGAACTCGTCGAGACCGACGCACGCGGCCTTACCGCCACAGCACTGCGTACGGCTCCTCGCCGTTCCCTCATCGTCCTGCTGACAAGCCTCGACGCGGCCCCCATCGAGGAGGGTCTCCTCCCCGTGCTCTCACGCCTCATCCAGCGGCATACGGTCCTGGTGGCCTCCGTGGCAGATCCGTACGTGGCCCGAATGGCGGCGTCGAGGGGAAATCCCGAGGCGGTGTACGCGGCTGCGTCCGCGGCTCAAGCCCAGGCGGAGCGCCATCGCACCGCGGAACAGCTGCGACGCCACGGTGTCACCGTCGTGGATGCTCCCCCGGGAGACCTCGCCCCGGCTCTTGCCGACGCCTATCTGGCCCTCAAGGCAGCCGGCCGACTCTGACCCACAACAAAAAAGGGCCCCTCGATGCGAGGGGCCCACTGCAATCCGAGAAGCCAAGGCGCAAAGTCACCGTAAACGCAGAAGACCCCTGTACCGGTATCCCGGTACAGGGGTCTTCTTCAATATTTGTTCGGCGGCGTCCTACTCTCCCACAGGGTCCCCCCTGCAGTACCATCGGCGCTGTAAGGCTTAGCTTCCGGGTTCGGAATGTAACCGGGCGTTTCCCTCACGCTATGACCACCGAAACACTATGAAACTGTCAACCGCACCATAGCCGTGGCCCGACTACGGGGTTGTTCGTGGTTTCAGAACCAACACAGTGGACGCGAGCAACTGAGGACAAGCCCTCGGCCTATT
>NZ_AUKV01000037.1:0-87459 GCF_000424945.1 Streptomyces sp. 142MFCol3.1 | reverse complement strand
ACCTGCTTGTTCTGCACGGCGGAGACGTAGCCGCGACCGCGCTCGACGGTCAGCTCCATCTCCAGCTTGCCCTTGCCGTTGAGCGTGGCGAGGACCAGGTCGGGGTTGTGCACCTCGACACCGGCCGGGGGCGCGATGTCGGCGGCGGTGACGAGACCCGGGCCCTGCTTGCGCAGGTACATCACGACCGGTTCGTCGTGCTCCGAGGAGACGACCAGCTGCTTGATGTTGAGGATCAGGTCGGTGACGTCCTTCTTGACACCCGGCACGGTGGTGAACTCGTGCAGAACGCCGTCGATGCGGATGGACGTGACCGCCGCACCCGGGATCGAGGAGAGGAGGGTCCGACGCAGGGAGTTGCCGAGGGTGTAGCCGAAGCCCGGCTCCAGCGGCTCGATCACGAACCGGGAGCGGAACTCGTCGACGACCTCTTCAGTCAGGGACGGATGCTGAGCAATCAGCACGGGGTGTTGCCTCCAGTGGTTTGGCACCCGCTATGTGACGCCGTAGACACCACGAAGGGTACGGGCGACACGTCTCCGGTGACCGCGCTGCACTTCCTCGTGGCGCACGGCGCCCGCAACCTCAACTGCCCAGCGACACCAGGATCCGGAGTCACGTTGCTACCTCAAGTATTCACTGACGCCGCAGCAGGTACTTGTGCTGACCGGACAGCACCAGTTCGCCGCGTTGGTTGTGGATGGTGGCCGCGGTGACCACGACACCGTTGTCGCCCTGCGGCTCCAGGCCGGTGACCGTGAGCGCCGGGTACAGGGTGTCCCCGGAGTGCACCTCAGCCAGGAAGGTGCAGGACAGTTCGAGGAAGTTGATGAACACCTCACCGATGAAGTGGGGGAACAGGGTGGCCCCCGGCGCGGTGAAGGCGAGTACCTGCAGCCCGTGCACCACCGGTGCCGAGTGACCGTGCCTGCGCGCCCATTCGGCGTCGTAGTGCACCGGGTGGTTGTCCGCGGAGACCGTCTGGAAGGCCGCGGCGTGGGCGTCCGTCAGGGTGCGGCTGGGGGCGCGGAAGACCTCGCCGATGCGGAGGTCCTCGAAGGTCCTGGCCGGGACGACCAGAAACGCGTCGGGGTCGAACGCGGACGATGCGGCGGCTGCCGCCTGCTGCGTGTCCTGCTGATCCATCACTCTCTCCTCTCGTTCGATGTTGGGATCTACCGAGTGCTGCGGTAGCTCCGCCCGCTCGTCGTGCGGCGGATCTGATGGCCCAGGGCCCCGCGCCGCCGCAGCGGGCAGGTGCGGCGGCACGGGCAGGGCGGGCTTATCGGGCGGTGTTGATCCGGGCGGCCAGGAGGTTGGGGTCGTCGTTGGTGAAGTAGGCGCCGCTGGCGATGTAGGCCGTGTTGCCCCGTACGGCGAGCGAGGTCGGGTTCTCCAGCCCGTCGGCGCCGGTCAGCACGACGGTGTGGCTGCCGCCCGACCTGACCAGAGCCACCTCGTTGTCCGCGTTGATCGCGGCCAGGAGGGTGTTGCCGCGGCCGGTGAAGGCGAAGTCGTCGATGTCGACCAGGCCGGTGGCCCGGGTCTCGACGCGGCCGGCGGTGCCGCACCGGGTGACCGGGATGCGCAGCACGGTGCCCTTGTCCAGGTTGGACACCCAGACCGCTCCGTTGTGGATCTTGATGCCGTTGGCTCCGAGGAATCCGGCGGCGGCCAGTTCGGGCGCGGTGGCCCACCGGGTGGGCGCGCCCCCGGTGACGGGCACCCGCCAGACCGTGCCGAGGACCGAGTCGGCCACGTACAACCGGCCTTCGTGCCGGTCAAGGGCCAGGCCGTTGGGCAGGCCGTCGGCGGGGAGCGCGGCGATGCGCTGCGGCATGCCGCCGGGGCGCAGGCGCCACAGGCCGGTCAGGTCGCTGCTGCCGGTGGCGTACAGGAAGTAGAGGGTCCCGTCGTGGGCGCGGACGATCCCGCCGAGGAACGGCGAGGAGAGGGCAGGGGTGCTGGCGCCGACCGGAGGCTGGGGCAGGGTGGCGAGGACATGCACCCGGCCATCGGGGTGGATGCGGGCGACCTGGCGGCTGTAGGCGAAGGTGACCACGGCACTACCGCCGGGCTCCAGGGTGATGTTCTCCGGTCGCTGTCCTTCGGCGATGTCCAGGTGTGCCATGAAGCGCACGTCCGGCTTCGGGGCGGCGGTTGCCGGGCCGGCCGCCGTCATGGCGAGGGCCGCCGCGACGGCCGAGGCCAGGAGGCCGGTGCGCGTCCCCGTCAGGAATCTGGGCATGTGGGCTCTCTTCTCTTTCTCTTTGATCGCAAGTGGTGGGGCTCGGTCGGGTCTCGCCGCTGGGGCCACCAGTGCGCGTCGGGCTCTTGAGACCTCGGCTGCCGCGCGTCGCGGGACGCCTGGGCGATCAGCCCACGAACCGTTGTCGCAGTTCGCCGATGCCCTGGACGGGGCTGACGAGTTCGTCGCCGCCAGCCAGGCGTGCGGCGCTTCGCCAGGTCAGGCCCGCCATGAGGACCGAGGAGGGGGCCTCGGTCGCAAGGCCACGATCGCGGCCCCATGTCCGCGTGCGGGATGTCGCCGGTGTGGGCGAGAAAGGTGTCCGGTCAGTGGCCGGTGCGGACGGAACGGGACGCCCGCAGGATCAGGTCGGTGACCGGACCCGGGTCGCTCACGGCCGCCGCGTGCGGGGCGCGGACGGTGACGGTGTGGGCGCGGGCCCGCTCGGCCATCCAGCGCTCGGCGGCCGGCGGGATGTTGCGGTCCTCGGTGGCCACGAGGGCCCAGCTGGGGATCTTCTTCCACGCGGCCGCGGTGGCGGGCTCCTGGAGCGCCGCCACGGTGATCGGACGCTGTCCCGCAGCCATGACCTGGGCGGTCTTCGTGGGGACACCGGCCGCGAACTGCTTGCGGAACAGGTCCTTCTTGATGACCAGCTCCTCCCCCTGACTGCCGTCGGGCAGCGGGTAGTACTGGGTGGCGGTGGCCTGTCCCAGAGTGCTGCCGGGGAACTTGTCGGTGAGCTGGAGTGCGCTCTCCCCGATGTCGGGGACGAAGGCGGCTATGTAGACCAGCGCTTTGACCTGCGGGGCCCCGGCGGCGGCCTGACTGATGACCGCTCCGCCGTAGGAGTGCCCCACCAGCACGATCGGACCGGTGACGCTGTCGAGGACGCTGCGGATGTAGGCGGAGTCGCTTGCCAGTCCGCGCAGCGGCAGGGCCGGCGCCAGTACTCGGCGGCCCTGCCGCTGCAGGCGCTCCACGACCGAGCTCCAACTGGAGGCGTCGGCGAACGCGCCGTGGATCAGGACGACGGTGGGTGTGTCCGGGCGCTCGTGCGGATTGCCCGGTCGGTCGGCCGCCGCTGCCGGCGCGGAGTATGCGGCGCCTGCGGTGCCCAGGGCGGCTGCGCCGGCCAGGAGGGACACGGTCACGGTACGGCGTGAGATCGGTGGGTTCATCGTTCGCTCTCTGCAAAAGGGGTGGAGGCGGCCGTGGTGCGACGGCCGCTCGGACGGGCGCGAGCGGGTGCGCGTGGGGTCAGTCGGAGGTGGCCCGTACGGCTTCCTCGATCAGGTCGACGACGCGCTCGGGGTGGGCGAGCATCACCAGGTGGGAGGAGTCGATCTCGACGGTGGTCATGCCGGCCCGCTGGTAGCCGTAGCGCTCCACGTCGGGGTTGATGGTGTGGTCGGACGAGGCGACCAGGCCCCAGGAGGGCTTCGTCTTCCAGGCCGCGGCCGGGGACGGGTCGGCAAACGCCTGCGCGGCCAGCGGTCGCTGGGAAACGGCGAGGACGGCGGCGAGCCGCGGGTCGACGTCGGCGGCGAAGATGGCCGGGAACTTCTCGGCCTCCACAGACACGTCGGTGCCGGGGGTGGCCGAACCCTCGATCGGGAAGGGGGTGTAGACCAGTGCGGCGGCGAGGTCGCTGTCCGGGAAGCGGCCCTGCAGTTCGCCGAGGCTCTCGTCCTTCTCCAGGGCGTAACCGGCCAGGTACACCAGAGCCTTGACGTTGTCCTCAGTGCCGGCGACCGTGATGACGGCGCCACCGTAGGAGTGGCCCACCAGGACGACCGGACCGGGTATCTGCCGGACGACGGAGGCGACGTAGGCGGCGTCCCCGATCAGACTGCGGTTGGGCACGGCCGGGGCGACCACGTCCAGGCCGCGGGCGATTAGCCGGGGGATGACCTGGGCGTAACTGGAGGCGTCGGCGAAGGCGCCGTGGACGAGGACGACGGTCGGCTTGTCGGAACTGGACATGGGGAAACTCCTTCATCAATTGGCGATGGGTGGTCGGCTGTCGCGCGGCCTGTCGGCCGGGTCGGGGCTGCCTTGGTGTGCCCCTTTGCCGTGGGATGTCGCGCATCGGTTGGTGTGCGGTGTGCCCTGACCGGGTGGCCGTCGAACGTAGTTGACTCTAGGGACTGCCGGGCGGCGTGTTTGCCTGTCCGCGCCCTGGCTGTGGCCTGTACGTGCCCACGTTGTCGGGCGGGTTCCGGCTGGGCGGCGTTGCCCTGGCACGGTATTGGGCCGGAGCCGCAATCGGCCCCGGCCCACGCTTCACTGCGCTGTTCCCCGGGTTCGGGATGAGGTGCTGGTCGGCCATTCCAGTCTGTGAGGAAGTCGAGGAGTTCCCGGTTGACGACGTCGGGGCGTTCCTCCCGGCAGAGGTGCCCGCACTGGGCGATGGACTCACCGCGGACGTCGCGCC
The DNA here is from genome assembly GCF_000424945.1 of Streptomyces sp. 142MFCol3.1. Lineage (NCBI taxonomy): Bacteria > Bacillati > Actinomycetota > Actinomycetes > Kitasatosporales > Streptomycetaceae > Streptomyces > Streptomyces sp. 142MFCol3.1. The sequence goes on along the minus strand of NZ_AUKV01000037.1, from coordinate 82,774 downwards.
CCGTGAGTGGTCCCTGCGGTCTGTTCGCCATGACCTCCGATCAGAACTTCGGCGTCTGGGGCGGCCGAACCCAGGCCGAGAGCCGCTCCGGGACCGACGTCAATCGCCGGCACGGCGCCCAGTCCGATGAGAAGGGGCAGGCGTTCATTGGCAGCCCTGAAGGGCCCTGGGGCCTGCCGATCAATAACTCTTCGTTATTCGTGGGCTGTTGGGTCGCAGGATGCGGAGGTGTCGGAGGGGACGAAGGCAGAGCTGGTGGATGCGTTCGGGCTGTTGCTGCCGCATCTCGATGAGCGCCAGAGCGCCTGACGCTGGGCGCCGCGGCCCGCGTTCTGGGCCACGGCGGGATCCGCATGGTGGCCAAAGCGGCCGGGGTGGCGGAGTCCACGGTGTCCCGCGGGAAGCGGGAGCTGGAGCACGCGGAGGAGCCCGCTGGCCGGGTCCGGGCACCGGGCGCGGGTGGGAAGCCCTTGCGGGAGGCCGATCCGGGGCTGGTGCCCGCGTTGCTGGCGCTGGTTGAGCCGGACCAGCGCGGCGACCCGGAATCTCCGCTGCTGTGGACGGTGAAGTCCACCCGGAATCTGGCGGCCGAGCTGACGCGCCGGGGGCACCGGGTCGCTTTGGACACGGTGGCCACGCTGTTGAAGGCGGAGGGCTTCTTGCTGCAGGGCACCTCGAGGACCACCGAGGGGGCCCGGCATCCGCATCAGGACGTGGATGCTCGACGCTGTCGGTGAGCAGCTCGCCCGCGTCGGCCAGTGGCGTTCTGCGCCATCAGACTGGCTCGGAATAAAACCTCTCAACCCATCACCCACAGGGCAAAGCAGTCACAAGGTCCGCAGTCGTCTGGGCGGTTGCTTCAGGCGGCCTCGAGCACGGCGGAGTTCCGCCACTCGGCGGGGGAGACGCCATAGGCGGCCCGGAACACCCGGCTGAAGTGTGCGGCGCTGTTGAACCCCCAGCGGTGGCCCACCGCGGCGATCGTCAGCCCCGCCATCGACCGGCGGGCCAGGTCGCGCCGGCACTGTTCCAGCCTGCGCTGCTGGACCCACCGGCTGACGGTGATGTCCTCCCCCTCGAACAGCTTGTGCAGATAACGGACGGAGATGTGGTTGGCCCGGGCGATGACGTCCGGTGTCAGGTCCGGATCCGTCAGGTGCTGGTCGATGTACGCCCGCACGCGCAGCAGCGATATCCGGGCGGCGGTCGGCGTGTCCGAGGCGGCCGCACCGAGCCGTTCCTCGGTCAGCGTCTGCACTAGGTCCACGACAGTGCGGGCGAGCGACTCGCCCGTCCGCTGCGGATACGTCGCCGCAGTGTCCACGAGCTGGGACAGAAACGGCGTCAGCAGCGCGCCGAGCGCCGACTCGGAGCCGAGCGGCGAGGCCGTGATCCGCCGCAGGTCCGACTCGCTCAGGTCCAAGACGTGCCGTGGCAGGACGAGGGACTTCGTCTGGAACGGCTCGGGGAAGGTCAGCTGCAGGGGGCGCGCCCTGTCATAGACGAAGAGCGACCCTGACCGCACGTGCACGTCGCGCGTGTCCTGCTCGACTCGGGCGTTCCCTCTGCTGAGTAGCATCACGACGACGTGGTCGTCGTTGGCGCTCCGTGCGATGAGGCGTCGGGTGCGCAGGGTCTGCATAGGGTCGCCCTCCACAGTGACACGCCGGATGCGGCCCAGCGGTGACACGCGGACAGTGCCGGAATACACCTCTTCAGGAACGCTGATGTCAACGGCTCCGAAGGTCTGGGTCAGCGCCTCACGCCAGTACGCCCGTCTGCGGTGGGTTGGCACCGAGTCCGTGGTGTGGAGAGTGGTCGATGAGTCCGGCGCCATGGAATCCCCCGTTTTTTGATAGTGCTCTTTAAGACGCATTGTGTGAGCGCGAATCAGGCCGTGGCATCGCGTGAATCCGTGAGATCGACGGACGCGCCGTAGAAGCGGCAGCACACACCAGCACCCAGCGTGCGGATCGCCCCGGCGCGATTCGTACAGCGACCGGCCGATCCGCCCCCTGCGGATACGCGAGCGAGCCCTGACCATGTCGATTGGGTGCAGATCTTCTGGGGGTGCAGACAAGACCGGCATGACCTGCTTAGTCACACATCCACCTGTCCTGTGGGGCGTCTCGCTCAGGCGGCGTCCGCGCTGGTCGGCGCGATTCGTCACCACAGCTCGAAGGCTCCGTCCCGGTGGGGACGGGTGAGCAGTGAGCGGCGCGCCTGCCAGGGGCCATGGCAGCCGGCATCGGTTCGGTCCCGGACGGTGCGGCGCCCGGCAGCCGAGGCGGGTCACCGGGCGGTGGCCCGGACCGCCTCCTGGATCAGGTCGGCGACACGCTGGACTTCTACAACCTCGACGAGAACCTCGGGACCAGGATCAGCGAGGAGGCGGTCCGCAACAGCTGGAACGTCGCCGCGGGCGGTGGGTTCTTCGCGGCCGTGGCCGCGCGGTCGACCTGGTACACCGGCTTCCGGGCCGACATCCCGGCCATCGACGTGCCGGCCCTGATGCACAGCACGGGCGACCGGATCCTGCCCGGCGAGGGGACCGCGCGGCCGTTCCACAAGGCCCTCCCGTCCGCCGACTACGTGGAGATCGAGGGCGCCCCGCACGGCCTGCTGTGGACCCACGCGGAGGAGGTCAACGCGGCGCTCCTCACCTTCCTGGGGAAGTGACCCGCCGCGGGATCGCCGTCCCGCACCACACAGGGCCCACCAACGCCGACTGCCCGTCCGGAAATCCGGTCGGGCAGTTCGCGTATCGCCTGGGCTGTGACTCCGACGTGGTCTACCCCCGTACGTGCTCGGCCGTCCGCTTGCCGTTGTGCCGGCGTTCCGCGGTCCGGCCGAGCCGTACGACGGTGGTCGGTGTGTCATCCAGCAGGTCGAGGTCCTGCTCCTGCAGGGCGATCACCAACGCGGTCTCGGGCAGCGCCTCGGGCAGTGCGGCCAGGAGCGCCTCGGCGGTGGGGCGGTCCAGGCCGGCCACCGGCTCGTCGAGCAGCAGGATCGGTGGACGTCTCAGTACGGCGCGTGCCGTTGCGAGGCGCCTGCGCTGCCCTTGGGAGAGCAGGCGCCCGCCGGGGCCCACCGCTGTGGCGAGCGGCAAGGCCGACAAGCCGACGAGTTCCAGTGCGTCCCGTAGCGCGGTGGTGTCGGCCGACGGTGCCGCCTGACGCAGATTGGCCGCGACCGTGTCGTCGGCCAGCCAGTCGTCGGCCTCGACGAGGGTGACTGTCTCGGCGACGGCCGAGGCAGGCAGTTCGTGCACGGGCGTGCCGTCGAGGCGCACCGTGCCGGCAGGCGCTGGTACGCGCCCGGCCAGTTGGCCGAGCAGCGTCGACTTGCCGCTGCCGTTCGGGCCGGTGACAAGGACCAGTCCCGGGCCTCCCACGGTCATCGTGAGTTCCGCGGGCGAACCGATGAGCGGGAGGCCATCCGTCTTGACGGTGCGGACGGCCTCCCGCCGTTGGCCCGCCGGGTGTGCCTCGGCGGCGAGGGGGGCCAGGCGCTCGGCCGCGTCCCTGGCCTGGGCCAGGTGCTGCATCAGTCCGGGGAGCCTCTCCAGTAGCTCCCACCCGGCGGCAACGAGCAGCACCTCGCCCACCACGACGGCGATCGGCTGGGCCGGGGCGGCGCGCAGGGCGATGACCAGTACTGCCGCTTGCCCCAGTGCGGCAAGGAGACGCAGGGCCAGCCGGCCGTGCCGCTCGGCCCGGGCAGCGGCCCATTCGGCGGACTCGACGGCGGCCATGGCGCTCGTCGCCGTCCGCTGAGCCTGCGGCAGGGCGTCCAGGCACCGCAGTTCGTTGAAGGCGACCCGGCTGCCGAGCAGCACGGTACGGAGTGCGGCCCTGGCGTCGGCGGCGTCGGCGAGGTGGGTCCGCGCGCGGTGGTGGGCGTGCCGGGCGCTGGCGAGGCCGACTGCCCAGACGATGAGTTCGGCGATTCCCAGGACCGGCATGGCCCACAGCAGCAGGGCATCGACCAGGCACGCCGTCATGACCGCTGCCACCAGTGGTGCGACGGCGTTCGCGGGCAGGCCCGCGACGGCCTCCACATCGGCGGTGAGCAGGGTGAGCAGCGTCCCGTCGCGTTGTCCGCGCAGCTGACGGGGCGTGAGGCCGGCAGCGCCGCGGGCCAGCCGAGCTCGCAAGGCCACCTGGGTGGCCAGCAGGTTCCGGTGGTTGGCCAGGCGTTCGAGGTAGCGCAGGCCGGTGCGGGTCAGGGCCAGTGCCCGGACGGCGCCCGAGGGGTACATCCAGGACCAGGTGGTGTTGGCCTGGAGGGTGACCACGGCGCAGGTCGTCAGGAACCAGCCGGACACTCCGAGCAGTGCGGCGCCGCTGAGTTCTGCCGCCGCGGCGAACAGCATGCCGGTCAGGAGGGCGCGGCGCGGAGCCGCTGTACGCAGCAGCCGCCAGGCGCTGATCCGGTTCACCGGGCTCTCCCGTGGTCCAGCGTGATGACGTGGTCCGCCAGCGGCAGCAGTGCGGGACTGTGGGTGGCGAGCAGGACCGTACGGTCGCGGGTCAGCGTGCGCAGCGCGGACAGGACGTGTTGCTCCGCTTCCGGGTCGAGGTGTGCGGTGGGTTCGTCCAGGCACAGCAGGGGTGCGTCCCGCAGCAACGCCCGGATGAGGGCGAGCTGTTGGGACTGGCCGGAGGACAGGCCGGTGCCGCGTTCGCCGAGTGGTGTGTCCAGTCCCTGCGGCAGTGCGGCGAGGAGGTCTTCGAAGCCGAGGGAGGCGACGGCGTCCAGCAGGGCGTGGTCGTTCGCGGCGGGCCGGGCCAGCAGGAGGTTCTCGCGCAGGGTGCCGGGCAGCAGGTGCGCGGGCTGGCCCACCCAGGCGACCCGGCTGGGGTCCGCGGGGACGGGCCGGCCGTCCAGCAAGTGGAGCGGGCGTCCACCGTGCGGGGCGTACAGCCCGGCCGCGACGGCGAGCAGCGTGGACTTGCCGGCCCCGCTGGCGCCGGTGACCGCGAGGCACCGCCCCGGTGCGAGGTGCACGCTGACTCGTTCCAGCGCTGGTGCCTCCCGTCCAGGGTGATGGACTGTGACGGCTTCCAGGCGCACCCCGGGTGGCGCCGCGGCCCGTCGGGCATGTCGGGCAGGTGGTACCACGGCCTCGCGATACGCGTCCAGGACCTGGGCCAGCAGACCGGCGGCGGCGGTCGCCCGGGCGCGGGCGTGGTAGCCGGCGGCCAGGTCCCGGGCCGGCGCGAAGTAGGCGGGCACCAGGACGAGGACGAACAGCGCGGCGGACAGGCTCATGTGGTCCGGTACGACGGGCAGGTCCAGGTAGTCGAGCAGGACCAGTCCGCAGTAGGTCGCCACCACGGCGAGGGTGCCGGTGATGAGCAGTTCGACCCACGCGGTCGACAGGAAGGCGATCCGAAGCACCTTCTCGGTGCGACCGGCGACCTCCCGGTCGTGCCGGGACAACGAACCGGCCGCCTGGTCGTGCGCCCCGAGCCCGACCAGGGTGGGCAGGCCGCGCAGATGGTCCAGCAGTCGGGCCTGGTGGGTTCGGATTGCCGTCAGTTGGGCCCGTACAGCGGTCTGCGTGCCCAGGCCGATGACCTTCAGGTTGGCCGGCAGCAGCGGGGTGGCTGCCAGCACGAGCAGGGCGACGAACCAGCTGCGGGAGGCGATCGCGGCCAGGGTGAGGCCGCTGCCGAGCAGCATGGTGGTCCGCGCGGGCAGGTAGTCGGTGAGCCAGTCGGTCAGCTGACCGACCTCGCCGTCGACGGCCTGGACCAGTGCCACGTCGTCCAGGTCGGTGCGGGCCGGGCCGCGTGCGGGCAGCGCCGTCTCGATGAGCCGGCCACGCAGGCTCTCGCGTACGGTGCGGGCGCCGCGCGCGGCTGCCGCGTCGCCCGCGGCCAGCAGTACAGCGCGCAGGGCCACGCCGGCCGCTATGAGCAGGGCGGGTGGCAGTACGGCGGACACGGGGGCGCCGTGGAGTGCGGACAGGCCGCGCTCGGCGCCCCAGGAGAGCCCTCCCGCCCAGATGACCGTGCCCAGCTGGGCCGCGCCGCGCAGCAGGCCCGCGCGGCGCAGCTCCCGCCGTCCGACGGCCGCCCATTCCTTCAACCGGGCGGCGGGCACCCCTTCTTCGGCCCTGTCCGCGGCCAGTTCGTCCAGGAGCACGGCGGTGCTCACGAGGTGGTCTCCGCCTCGATGCCCGCGACGTCGGCGATACCCGTGGTATCCGTGATGTCCGCGCGGAAGTACCCGGCGCGCCGGTCCCGGCGGTCGCCCACGATCCAGGCGGCCAGCGCCGCACAGCCCAGGATGGTGACGCCGACCGGGCCGATCCAGTCGGCCACACCGCCGAACACGTCCTGGGACAGGGCAGTCGCCAGAATGCCGAGCACCACCAGCAGGCTCCGTCGCGTGATCGTCCGCAAGGTGCCGGAGGGTGCTGGGGAGACCGCCAAGGGGTAGGTGCGGGCATGCAGCGGCGGGATCGGACTCTCCACCGGATCGGTGTACTTGCCGCGGAAGCTCCGCCAGGCGTAGGTGTTGTAGGCCAGTACGAACGGCATGCACAACCCGACGCCCAGGACCAGGAAGAGCTGGGAGGAGTGCGGGCTCGCAGCCTGATGGACGGTCAGTCCGGGCGGCACGACGACCGGTACGGAGACCACCGTCAGGCCCAGCAGCCCACAGACCGTCATCGTGGCCACGGCGGCGAACGGCCGCCAGTCGGGGCGCCGGCCGAAGCCGTACCAGGCGATCACAGCGGCCACGACAGCGGCGACGACCGAGAGCCAGAACAGCACGGCCCGCAGGGGCTGGCCCAGCTGCGACTGCTGCGGGTCGGCGCTCGGCAGCAGCAGGCCGAGTGCGACCGCCATGGCTGCGGTGACCACCAGCAGCGACCGTCCCGTGCGGCGGACGCCCGACCGCGACCAGCCCTCGGTCTTGTCCTGCAGCCAGGCGGCCCCGGCCAGCAGGTAGACGGCGACCAGGCCGAGCGAGCACAGCACGCTGTAGAGGCTGAGCCAGTCGAAGGCCCCGCCCTGGAAGGTACCGTTGCGCTGGATCGGGCCGGTGAGTACGGCGCCGAGGACGAGACCTTGGCACACGGTCGCCGCGAGCGACGCCCCGCCGAACAGCATGGCCCAACCTCGCCGGTAGCCGGCGGCCGCACTCTGCATCTCCAGGCCCAGCCCGCGCAGGATGATGGCGATCAGCATGCCGATCAACGGCAGATAGACACTGGGCAGAATCACGGCGTAGGCGCCCGGCAGGCCGGCCCAGAGGACGACGCCGGCCAGGATGATCCAGCTCTCGTTGGCGTCCCAGGCGGTGGCGACGATCTCGCCGTACTCCCGTCGACGCTCCGGCCGGGCCGTCAGGCTGAGCATGCCCACCCCGAGGTCGTAACCGTCGAGGACGACGTACATGGCGAGTGAGATGAGGACCAGGGTGTAACTGGCGTACTCAAGCAACGAGGGCCTCCGATGCGTCGGGCGAGGCGGGCCCGGTGGGCAGTGCTTCGGGGCCGGCCTTGACGGTGCGGACGATGTAGCGGGCCCAGATGGCCAGCAGGGTGACGTAGAGCAGGACGAAACCCGCCAGGCTGGCGGCGACTTCGAATGTGGTGAGGTGGGAGACCGCGTCGGCGGTGCGCAGCTGGCCGTAGACGACCCAGGGCTGGCGGCCCGTCTCGGCGACGATCCAGCCGCCGGTGATGGCGATGATCCCGGCCGGGGTCATCCACACCATCCACCGCAGGAAGCGCGGGGAGTCGAACAGCCGGCGCCGCTTGCGCAGGACCACGCCCGTGAAGGCCGTGCCGAACATGAGCAGCGCGGTGAAGTACATCGCGCGGAAACCGTAGAAGGTGGTCCACATGTTGGGGCGCTCGGCGGGCGGGGTCTGCAGGAGTCCGGGCGTCGTCGTCTTGCCGCTGAGGTCCTGGGCGATGACCGAGCCGAGATAGGGAATCTGCATGTGCAGCCTGTTCTCGCCCTTGTCCGTGTCGGGGACGACGAGCAGGTTGTAGCCGTTGTTGTCGCTCTTCCAGTTGCCCTCGAAAGCCTCCAGCTTGGGGAGCTGGTGCCGGCCCATGAAGGCCGCCGTGCCGTCTCCCACGTACAGCTGCACCGGCATCAGCACGCCCAGCACGCCGAGCGCGATGGACAGGCAGCGGCGGGCCATGGGCTGGGCGTGGACCCGGTTCTTCACCAGGTACCAGGCGGAGATTCCGCCGACGAACCAGGCGGCGCTGATCAGCACGGCCAGCAGCATGTGCGGGAAGCGGTGGGCGAAGGCGGGGTTGAGCAGGATACTGATCCAGTCCCTGGCGTGGAACTGGCCGTCGACCTTCTGGTAGCCGACGGGGTCCTGCATCCAGCTGTTGGCCGACAGGATCCAGGTGGTGGACAGCAGCGTTCCGAAGGCGACCATCCAGCTGGCCAGGGCCATGGTGCGCGGCCGGATCCGGCCGTCCCCGTAGAGCATCAGGCCGATGAAGCCCGCCTCCAGGAAGAAGGCGGTGATCACTTCCATGGCGATGGTGACCCCGATGACCGGCCCCACCGCGTGGGCGTACACGCCCCAGTTGAGGCCGAACTCGAACGTCATCACCGTGCCCGCGACGACGCCCAGGCCGAAGCCAACGGCGAAGATCTTCTTCCAGAACCGGAAGATCTGCAGGTACAGGGGGTTCCCCGTGCGTACGTAGACCGTGTACACGACGGCGAGGAGAACGGAGAGGCCGACGGTGAGCGCGGGGAACGTCATATGGAAGATCGCGGTGATCGCGAACTGCCATCGGGACAGTTCGACGACGGTTGACGAAGCCATGGGCACTCCCGGGTAGGCATCGGTTCTTGGCGGGGCTCGCCGTGTTCACGGCCCGCGCGGGGCGAGGCATCAGGCACGGGCTGCCCGAGTGGGTCGTTCGGTGGGGGCCGCTGTCGCGTGCCGGGTCCACCGTCACTGCGGCCGAGCCGGCCAGGGGGAGGGGATGCGATCGCCGCCCTGTGGCACCGACACGCTAGACGGCTGACCGGGTACGACGATTGCCTACGAGCGCCCCGGCATTTGCCCGATGCTGCACACTTGCGGTCGCACAGGCAGTGGCCCACCACGCGGGCCGGGAGAGGGCGCTGACGGGCAAGCTCCCCTGCGCGCACAGGCATGACGACCGTCCGGCCGGTGCCTACATTTCCGGCACTCACACAGTCACCGGAACGAAGAGGCACCCGTGCAGTTCGGAATTTTCTCGGTGGGGGACGTGACCCCCGACCCGACCAATGGCCGTACCCCGTCGGAGCAAGAACGCATCAAGGCGATGGTCGCCATCGCGCTGAAGGCCGAGGAGGTCGGCCTGGACGTCTTCGCGACCGGTGAGCACCACAATCCGCCGTTCGTGCCGTCGTCGCCGACCACGATGCTGGGCTATATCGCCGCCCGTACCGAGAAGTTGATCCTTTCCACCGCCACGACGCTGATCACGACCAACGACCCGGTGAAGATCGCCGAGGACTACGCGATGCTCCAGCACCTGGCCGACGGCCGGGTCGACCTGATGATGGGGCGCGGCAACACCGGCCCGGTCTATCCGTGGTTCGGCCAGGACATCCGCCAGGGCCTCAACCTCGCCAAGGAGAACTACGCGCTGCTGCGTCGGCTGTGGCGCGAGGACGTCGTGAACTGGGAGGGCAAGTTCCGTACGCCGCTGCAGGGGTTCACGGCCACGCCCCGGCCGCTGGACGGCGTACCGCCGTTCGTGTGGCACGGCTCGATCCGCTCGCCCGAGATCGCCGAGCAGGCGGCCTTCTACGGCGACGGCTTCTTCCACAACAACATCTTCTGGCCCGCCGACCACACCAGGCAGATGGTCCAGCTCTACCGGCGGCGGTACGCCCACCACGGTCACGGGCGGCCCGAGGAAGCCATCGTCGGCCTCGGCGGGCAGGTGTTCATGCGGAAGAACTCCCAGGACGCCGTCCGGGAGTTCCGTCCCTACTTCGACAACGCGCCCGTCTACGGGCACGGGCCCTCGCTGGAGGAGTTCACCGAGCAGACTCCGCTGACGGTGGGCTCTCCCCAGCAGGTCATCGAGCGGACGCTGTCCTTCCGTGCCACCGTCGGCGACTACCAGCGGCAGCTGTTCCTGATGGACCACGCGGGTCTGCCCCTGAAGACCGTCCTGGAACAGATCGACATCCTCGGCGAAGAGGTGGTGCCCGTCCTGCGGAAGGAGTTCGCGATCGGCCGCTCCGCCAAAGTGCCGGACGCGCCCACCCACCAGTCCCTGCGGGCCGTTCAGGAGGTGTCCGCCGCATGAAGCTCGTCGCCGTGTCCGCGGGGCTGAGCACCCCGTCCTCCACACGCCTGCTCGCCGACCGTCTCGCCGAGTCGGCCCGCGGCGAACTCGCCGCTCAGGGCCACGACGTGGACACCGAGGTCATCGAGCTGCGCGAACTGGCCGTCGCCGTCGCCAACAACCTCGTGACCGGCTTCCCGTCCCCCCCACTGGCCGCCGCGATCGACACGGTGACGGGCGCCCACGGCCTGATCACCGTGACCCCCGTGTTCACCGCCTCCTACAGCGGGCTGTTCAAGTCCTTCTTCGACCTGATCGACCCGGACGCCCTCACCGGCAAGCCGGTCCTCGTCGCGGCGACGGGCGGCACGGCCCGCCACTCCCTGGTCCTGGAACACGCCCTGCGCCCGCTCTTCGCCTACCTGCGCGCCGCAGTCGTCCCCACCGCGGTGTACGCGGCGTCCGAGGACTGGGGATCCGGCGGCGACGAGTACACCGAGGGCCTGCCCGCGCGCATACGGCGGGCGGGCGGCGAGCTGGCCACCCTCATGGCCGCCCGTCCGGCCGAGGAGACGCCCGAGGACGACATCACCGCGCTCGAACGGCAGCTCTCCGACCTGCGCTTCGACTGAGGCGACCCCCGGCGGGTCCCGAAGCGAGCACGTCGTCAAGCAGTATCTGTCCAGTGATCCGGTTGTGTTCCTGTCCGGGCTCGCCGCGGCAGGTTCTGCCCCGGTCGGCCTCTCGGGCCGGGCTGCCCGGTCCTCACCAAGAAGGTACCCATGTCCGAGTCACCCGATCTCCGGGCCCCACGCCTGCCCGCCACAGGAAAGACCTCGCACGGCGTGCCGGGATGGCTGATAGCGCTTCTTGCCATTGCCTCCGGCATGACCGTCGCCAACCTTTACTACGCCCAGCCGCTGCTCTCCTCACTGCGTGACGCCTTCCACGTCAGCACGACGGGTGCAGGTTGGCTGATCACGCTCACCCAGGTCGGCTACGTGGTCGGCATGCTTTTCCTGGTCCCGCTCGGCGACCGGTTGGAGAAGCGCCGCCTGATCACCGTGCTGCTGGCGGTCACCACGCTCGCCCTCGTCACGGCCGGACTCGCCACGAACTTCCCCCTGCTGCTTACCGCGTCCTTGATCAGCGGCACCACGTCGGTCGTCGCGCAGATCCTCGTGCCCTTCGCCGCGAGCCTCGCCCCCGACCACGCCCGCGGCCGCATCGTCGGCCGGGTGATGAGTGGCCTGCTCACCGGCATCCTGCTGTCCCGGACCCTCAGTAGCCTGGTCTCCGACCTCGCGGGCTGGCGCGTCGTCTACCTCGGCTCCGCCACCCTCATGGCCGTCCTGGCCGTGGCCCTGCACGCCGCCCTGCCGCAGCACGCGCCCACCACGAACATCCCCTATGCCCACGTGCTGCGCTCCACCGTCCAGCTGGTGCGCACCCACCCAGAGCTGCTGCGGCGCGGGCTGTACCAGGCGGCGATGTTCGGTTCGTTCAGCGCTTTCTGGACGACCATCTCGTACGTCCTCACCGGGCCCCGGTTCCAATACTCCGAGGTGGGGGTCGGCATCTTCGCCCTCGTCGGTGCGGCCGGTGCGGCAGTGGCCCCGTTTGCCGGGCACTGGGCCGACCGCAAGTTGACACGGCCCATAACCGGTGCCGCCTTCGCCGTCGCCGCTGTGGCGTTCGCGCTCGCCGGCTTCGGACAGCACAGCATCGTCCTGATCGGTTTGGCCGCGATCCTGCTCGACATGGCCGTGCAGACGACTCTCATTCTCGGCCAGCACACCATCTACCAGCTCGACCCCGATGCGCGTGCCCGCCTCAACAGCGCCTTCATCGCCACCTTCTTCCTGGGCGGTGCCGTCGGCTCCCAGCTGGGCTCGCTCACCTACCACGCCGGCGGCTGGACGGCGGTGACGCTTCTCGGTGGGGCTCTGCCGCTCCTGGCACTCCTGTACTGGGCCTCGGAACGCCGAGCGGGCGGCCCCACCGCACGGTGACGGCAGGACGGACATGGCTGATCATGCGCAGCCGCTCCCGCTCGGTGCGGCCCGGCAGAGCCGTTCCGCCTGGCGGGCGCCAGCAGGCGGCGCCGAGGGTCCGCGAAGCAGCCGCCCCTCCTCATCGGCCCGGCCAAGGACATGCCCTGCGCCCGCTCTTCGCCTACCTGCGCGCCGTCGTCGTCCCCACCGCGGTGTACGCGGCGTCCGAGGACTGGGGATCCGGCGGTGACGAGTACACCGAGGGCCTGCCCGCGCGCATACGGCGGGCGGCCGACGAGCTGGCCGCCCTGGTGGCAGCCCGGCCGAGGAGACGCCCGCGGACGACGTCACCGCGCTCGAACGGCAGCTCTTCGATCTGCGCTTGCTGCGCTTGGACTGAGGTGACCCCGTGGGTCACAGAACGGGCACGCGGATTCACCGACCGAGCCGGGGCCTGCCGTGCTCGGGCTGGAGGATGCCAAAGGTGGAAGAGGTGAAAGCAGGGCGCGGTCCGCGGCCGTCGGAATCCGGTCACCATCCGCCCAGCTGGAGCTTCTCCCGCAACTGGCCACGGGAGGAGATCCCCAGCTTCGGATAGATCTTGTACAGGTGTGCTCCGATGGTGCGGTGGGAGAGGTAGAGTTGCTGGCCAATCTCCCGGTTGGAGAGACCTGTCGAGGCCAGCTGCGCGATCTGCAGTTCCTGCGGCGTGAGCAGATCCCAGTCCGCGGGCACGCTCTGCGTGCCCCCCTCGCCCGCGGAGCGGAGTTCCTGGCACGCGCGCTCGTGCCAGGGTTGAGCCCCCAGCGAGGCGAAGGACTCCCTGGCGATGCGCAAGGGCGCCCGGGACTCCATCACCCGGCGTCTACGCCGCAGCCATGCGCCGTAGGCGAGCAGGATGCGAGCCCGCGTGAAGGGATCCCGGGGCAGGTCCAGATCGAGCACCGACCGGAACGGTGCCTCGGCGTCTGCCAGGAGGGCGTGCGCGAACCCCAGGTTCGCCTTGATCAGCCGGGCCGTTGTGGTCGCGGCTGATTCGGCGAGCCGGCTGCGGGCGTCGCGCGCCACGGCCCGTTCCTCGTCGCTCACGGCGGCCCCAGCGAGCGTCGAGATCGCGATGGTCTGGAGATAGGGATGGTGCGCGGGGTCCGCGGGGTCGAAGACCCGCCACACGCAGGCGAACGCCTCGGCGTGACGGCCGGCCGCGAGTCCGATCATGCCTCGCGTGATCTGGATGAAGGCGAGGTGGCCGGCATTCGCCGTAGCGACTCCCTGGCGTTCAGCCTGTCCGTTGGTGGTCTGCGCCGTTTCAAGATCCCCAAGTACCGCCGAGAATTGGGCCTTTGCGATGAGCGCACCCGGTGGACGGCGATCCCCTCGAGGCCCGGCGCACGCGGCGGCTCATCGCACAGGGCGACGAGGACCAGTACGTGCTCGTGAAGCTTCTGAGCAAAGGCGTTGCCAGACTTGAGCAGGATGCCCGCGACGTGCGTGTACGGCCCCGGGGAAGTCTTCATCTTCGACATGGCACGGCCGGTTCGGCTGATCCTTCCCGAGTGCTTCCAGACGAAAGCTCTTGTTCTGCCACGGCAGGTCCTGGGCCTGAGCGAGTCGGACCTGCGGCAGATCATCGCATCTCCCCTTACCTCCGGCACGGGACTCGGCGGACTGCTGTCGATCCTGCTGTCCCGGCTCGCGGACACCGCGGGAGCGTATCGACCGCACACAGGTGAGTTGCTCGCCCGCAATGTCGTGGATCTGCTTACTGTTCTGGCTGATGAACAACTTGGCAGGATCTCAGAGGGGACACCGAGCGGCGATGCGGCGATGCTGCTGCGGATCCGGAACTTCATCGGCCGCCACCTTGACGATCCCGACCTGACCCCGGAGGTCATCGCCCGCGCCCACCATATCTCCGTGCGCTACCTGCACAAGATCTTCGAGGGCGAGGACACCACGGTCAGTCGCTGGATCCAGAGCCGCCGCCTGGAAGCATGTCGGCGGGATCTGGCTCACCGCGAGGCCGCGAGTCTCTCCATCGTCGCTTTGGCACAGGGGTGGGGTTTCACCAGTGCCGCCCACTTCAGCCGGGTGTTCCGGGCCGCCTATGGGATGTCCCCCAGCGAGTGGCGTGACACCCACAGGCCGTAGTCGCGCCGCCTCTGGGGCTCATTAATCCGTGGAAGTCCGCGCTCGGGGCTCTGACGGGCAACGCTTCGTACGTTCTTAGACAAGCTACTTCTATCGACGACATTAGGGTCATTTGCGTAGACGCTGCCCCCCAAGATGAGCTGCCGATCGAGGTACGAAATGACTCATCCGTTTTCCGGTGCCGCCGATGGCACCTCGGTCACCCACGAGGTCGTGGCGCATGTCGTCGTCGCGTACGAACCGCCGGTGTCGCTGCCCGCCGAGCTGCGCTACGACAGGACAGACCCCTACGCCGTGTGCCTCTCCCTAGGAGGGACGCCGACCGGCACGGTCGACTGGGTGTTCGCCCGCAGCCTCCTGTCGGAGGGATTGAGCCGACCGGTGGGTGTCGGAGATGTCCTGGTGATACCCCGGCATCGCTGCCATCGGCACTCGGTGCGCATAGTCGTCAGGTCCGCTGCGGGGGCCGCCGTGCTGGACATCGCGGCTTCGGTGGTCACGGCGTTCTTGCAGCAGACCGACATGGTCGTACCGCCGGGCGCGGAGGGCCTCCACATCGACCTGGACCGCGTCGTGGCCGAACTCATGGCGGGAAGCGAGTGACAGGTCGGCTCGGAAAGCATGCCGTCTGGGCCCGTGTCGGCGGTGAGGCGCTCCACGCAGTTGTCGCACTAGCTTGCGGAGGAGACGGGGGCGGTCCGTGGCGGTTGACGGATTGAGCGCATGGGCGCGCTGGTGTCGGACTTTCGGTACGCACTCGCCGCCGAGGCGAAGTTC
The DNA here is from genome assembly GCF_000424945.1 of Streptomyces sp. 142MFCol3.1. Classification (NCBI taxonomy): domain Bacteria; kingdom Bacillati; phylum Actinomycetota; class Actinomycetes; order Kitasatosporales; family Streptomycetaceae; genus Streptomyces; species Streptomyces sp. 142MFCol3.1. Next base: position 67,561 of record NZ_AUKV01000037.1, on the reverse strand, counting down.
CACCGGTCGTGGATCGGTGACCGGTTTGCCCGCAGCGCCGGGGATTTCCTCGTCTTACTCGTCATGGAACTTCTTCAAGGTGAGACAGGGGAGGAGCCCTCCGACACGTCGAGGTCGGCAGCGGGACGCTGCCGGGGATTCGGACCTTCGTCGATCGAAGAGCACCTGATGGACCCGGACTTGTCACCGAGGTCGATCGCGCGCACCACATCTGCGTCCGTACCTGCATGTTGCGTCTTTCCGACTCCCAGGTCGGCCCTGGTGCGGGCGATGGCTGAGTCGATGAGGAGGGCCACCAGAAGATGCCGGTGTGGGAGCACCAAAGACACAGCGCTGCGCCGTGACGAAGGCACTCAGGGCGTCGCAGCCGAGTGCGGAGGCGCCGAACAGTTCCAGGAACAGTTCGTCACGGAACCCGCCCGCGTGTATCCACGAACTGGTCGTCCAGTTCCGCAGTTCGGGACCAGCGCGTTTGCGCGCCGGAGTTGCTGGAGGCGGCCGGCCTGGTGGTAGACGCCGACGCGCCGCCGTCGGATCTCTCCGGCAGCCGACAGCAACCGGCGGCGATCTCCCGGGAGTTGACCAACAGGCCGGGGCTGCTGCTGGCAGACGAGCCGACCGGAAACCTGGAAAGCGCGACCGGACGAGATCCTCGATCTTGCGGTGACCATCGGGAGGCGAGAAGCTGAGAACGCGCACCGGCCGGGATCAAGCGGCATCCCTGGTCAAAACGCTCTTTCGGTGGAACGGGGCCTGTGCTTTTGTGATCGGAGATTCCAGGGCCGACCACGTGCTTGCCTGCCATTCACTGGGGGACATGCCGTAGGCGTCGCGAAACACCCGGCTGAAATGCGAAGGGCTGATGAAACCCAACCGACGCGCCACAGCCGCCACGGTCAGTCTTCGGTTCGACGTCCGACCCAGCTCTTGCCGACTGGCGCTGAGCCGTCGCTGCCGCACCCATTGGCTCACCGTGGTGCCGTCGTTCTGGAAGAGCTTGTGCAGGTAACGGACGGAAATATGGTGCGCGAGCGCAATCGATTTGGGTGACAGGTCGGGATCCATCAGGTGTACTTCGATGAATTCCCTGATCCGTGTCAGCATCTCGTTGCCGGCGTTCGATGCGTCGGATGTCTTCGGTCTGCTCGCCTCCGCGAGGAGTTCCATGACCAGTACGGTGACGAGGTCCACGGCGCTGCGGATGAGCCGGTCGCCGATCCTCGACGTGCGGAACTCCGCCCCGGCGGCGAGTGCGGACAGGAAGATCGACGTCATCGCGCCCACGCCTTCACCGCGCCGTACGCTCACACCGGCGATACGGCGCAGGTCCGACTCAGAAACTCCCAGATGGTGCCGGGATATGCGGAAGACCGTCACCTGACAGTCATTGCCGAGGTTCGTGAAATGAGGCCGGTCCCGGTCGCAGAAGACCAGGTCGCCCGGCTCCAGGACAACCTCCGTTCCATGATGGGAGACAGCAGAGGATCCGCGTACTTGTATTCCCAGATGAAGGAATTCTGAATCTCTCTTTTCCGACAACCGGGGGAGGGCGCGGATGTGTTCGGAGTTATGGAGTGGAGAGAGAGTCAGTATGTGTTCCACGCTGGTCTGTGAAATGTGGGACGTCGCGGACTTGGCCATGAGAGCTCCAACCGTGCCGTGGCTCGATGTGTGAGGTGAACCGTTGCGTGCGCTTTGGGGCACGGGCTCGTCAGGCATGCAGCGCTGCGTAGAGGAATTCGCCGCCCTGCCGGGTCGCCGCCCGGGCGGCGCACGTGTTCCGCAGCGCGTTGAGCATGACGAAGTCGTGGATGATGCCCTGGTAGAGCACAGCCGTGGTCGGCACGCCGGTGGCGCGCAGTTTGCCGGCGTATGCCTCGCCCTCGTCGCGCAGGACGTCCGCCTCGGCGACGATGACCAACGCCTGTGGCAGCCCGGCCAGTTCCTCCAGGGTCGCCCGCAGCGGCGAGGCGGTGATCTTCGCGCGTTCGGCCGGATCGGTGGTGTACTGGTCCCAGAACCACTTCATACCATCGCGGCTGAGGAAGTAGCCGCTTGCGAACTGCTCGTAGGAGCGGGTGTCGAAGTTCGCGTCGGTCACGGGGTAGAACAGCAACTGCGTCGCGAGCTCGGGTCCCCTGCGCTGCTTGGCCAGGAGAGTGGTGGCCGCGGCCATGTTGCCGCCGACCGAGTCGCCGGCCACCGCGACGCGGGCCGGGTCGAGCCCGTGCGCGGCACCCTTCCGCGAGATCCACAGCAGCGTGGCGTAGATCTCCTCGACCGCCGTGGGGTACTTCGCTTCGGGGGAGAGGCTGTAGTTGACGAAGACCGTCGCGGCCTGGGCGCGCACGGTGAGCTCACGGACGAGCCGATCATGGGTATGGGCGTTGCCGAACACCCAGCCGGCGCCGTGGATGTACAGGACCACGGGCAAGAGCCCCTGGGCACCGGCCGGCCGTACGACGCGGATCGACACCTGGCCCGACGGGCCTCCCGAGACGACCAGGTACTCCACATCGGCATCCGGCGCGGCGACGTCGCCCTCCTGAACCCGGTCCACGGCCCTTCGCCCCTCGACCGGGCCGAGGTCGTAGAGAACGGAGGGTTCGACGTCGCGGCGGCGAAAGCCTGCGCGGCCTCTTCGAGAACCGGCTTGGCGGTGGACATGCTGCCTCTTCCGTGTGCATGACGTGCTGCCGTGCGGCCTCACGCTTCTCACCCTGCAAGCAGCCTGATCTCCAGGCATCAGTATGTTGACGGTCCATCTCTGACAGCAGCGCGGACAAGTGCGTGTCCCACCGTCGGCATCCTCCGTCGAGGCGACCGTCAGCGCCGGTCGGCCAAGGCGTCTCTGAGGAAGCCGCCCCCTGCTTGATCGCAGCCACCGTGGGCGGGCTGTCCAGCAAAGGACTCAGGGAGGCGAAGTCGTGCACCGTCCCCAGGTAGCGGACGGCGGTCACAGGTACGCCCGCCTGTCGCAGCAGGCGGGCGTACTGCTCCCCCTCATCCCGTACGACGACTGCCTCCGCCGTCACGACCAGGGCAGGAGGAAGTCCCGCGAGGTCCGGTGTGGTTGCCCGCAGTGGTGAGGCCGTCGGCTCGGCGAGTTCACGCTCGTCGTCGGTGTACTGCCGCCAGTACCACTCCAGAGCTGCGCGCGACAGGAGATAGCCGGACGCGAACTGTTCTCGCGAGGGGGTGTCGCAGTGCGGGTCGGTCATCGGGTAGTAGAGCAACTGGGCGCGGATGCGGGGACCGCCGCGCTGCTTGGCCATCGTGGTGAGCGCCGTGGCCATGGTCGCGCCGGCGCAGTCGCCGGCGACCGCGAGCCTCCGGTCGTCCAGGGCCAGTTCGGTGGCATGCTCGACCACCCATGTCAGTAGCGCGTACGACTCCTCCAGCGCGACCGGATAGCGGGCCTCCGGAGTGCGGGTGTACTCGGGCACCACGAAGGCGGCGGCACTGGCGGTCGCCAGCTCGCTGATCATCCCCGTATGAGTCCGGGCATCGCCCAGCATCCACCGGCCACCGTGCATGTACACGACCGCAGGAAGGGGGCCGGTCGGCCGTGCAGGCCGGAACATCCAGAAGCCGACGAGCCCGGAAGGGCCCACCGGTGCCACCCTGAACTCGGCGTCCACGCCGAAGTCGTCGAGCGTGTGGCCCTGGATTTCCAACAGTGCCTGCCGTCCGTCGACCGGACCCAGCTGGTGCAGGTAGGGCGGTGCGGCGGAGGCGTCGACGAGCCGTTGCACGAGGGGATTGAGGACGACGGCGGGGCGGTCCGGCCTGTCTGGGCCCATGCCGGGCTCGAAACTCAAACTGCTCACGTTCCTTCCATCGAAACGATCAACCGCATGTCCGACATCACCGCCTCCTGGCCCTCGGCCTGGACGGCGAGTGAACCCGGCACGCGGGGGTCACAGATCGTCGAAGAGATCGCGGAGCTGGTTACGGCTACTGACACCCAGCTTCGGATACACGTTGTAGAGGTGGGAGCTGACCGTGCGAGGGGACAGCATCAACTGCTGGGCGATCTCCCGGTTGCGCAGACCCCGTGCCGCCAGCCGTACGATCTCGCGCTGCTGGGCGGTCAGTTCCGCCAGGGGGTCGGCCTGGGCGGGCGCGGTGGCCACGCCGCTGGCCCGCAGCTCCACGCGTGCCTCCTCGGCGAGGCCGGACGCGCCGACCCGGGTGAACGACTCCAGCGCCGCGGTCAGGATCGGGCGGGCATCCAGGGGGCGCCGCCGCCTGCGCAGCCACTGCGCGTAGTGGAGCCTTGCCTGCGCCCGGGCCAACGGCCACTGATCGCCCGCCGGGTTCACTGTGGCGAGCCGGAAGTGGTGCTCGGCGTCCTTGGGGTCGCCGGTCAGGGCGGCGGCGTGGTGGAGCAGGAGGGTCATCCGGGTCGTCGGCTGCGGCCCGAGCGCGGCGCGCACCGCCTCCACGATGTGCGCAGCCTCCTTCTGCCGGTCCATCCGCTGAGCGGCCGCGGCGAGATCGGCGACCGAACGGGGTGACAGGAAGTAGTGCAGAGGCGTGCCGTCCTCACCGAACAGCGTCCGGAAGTGCCGGAACGCGCTGTCGAAGTCGCCGGCCGCCGCGGCGGCAGTACCGGCCGCCCGCAGGAGACGTGCGTGGGTGGCACGGTTCTCCTCCAGATTGACTGCCGTCCAGGCCGGGTCCGCCGGCATGACGGCGGACTCGCCGCGGAGGGCCCGCAGGGTCACTCGCAGCGCCTCGACGTCGATCGGGTGATGCCTCCACTTGTGAACCGCGGCCAGTGCCGCGGTCTCCTCCAGATGCTCGTCGGCCTCCGTCCAGCGACCGGTGTCGATCAGCGCCGAGCCCATCGCCGCGAGCGTGCTCGCGCTCGTGCCCATGGCGCCGTACGACCTGAGCATGGCGTATGCCTGCCGAAGGGATTCCACGCACAGGTCGGACTCATCGGATTGCCAGGCCAGCCCGCCGATCGCGTGCACCCGGGTCATCTCCGCGATGAGGGTCTGCGGCTCAGGCATACTCGACTGGGAGCGGATCCGCCGCAGCAAGTCGGGGGCCCTGGTCGGGTCGGCCCCGCCCAGGGCCACGGCCCGTACTGCGGCGAAGGCTCCGGTCGTCGTCACCTCGCCGAAGGGCGTGTCGTAGTTCCCGGCCTCAACTCCGTTGAGAAGGGTGGCCATCGGGCGCCTGATCTCGGGCAGGCCCGACTGGGAGGCGACCACGTTGAGCACGGCGCCCAGGACGAGGACGGTCATGTCGTCCTTGGGTGGATCCGGCTGCAGCGCGCTCATGACCACCTGAAACCCCTGCCGCTGGTGGCCGGACAGTGACAAGGCAAGGCCGACGCCGCAGGCTGCGACTCCCAGCAGCTCCCGGTCCTCGGTCAGGGCGGTGACCTTGTCATACAGCTCACGCACCCACGAGGGGTCGCCGGCGTTCTGGGCGGCCCTCACCGCCTTGGCATACCGGCGCGCCCGGTCCTCGGCCGTGGGGCTGCACTCGGCGGACCGTTCCAATGCTTGGGCCGCCGCGAAGAAGCCGCCGCGCCGTTCGACGAGTTCGGCGGTGTCCTCCAGGGCCGCCGCCACGGACTCGTCGTAGCCGACGCACGCCGCGGCCAGGTGCCAGGCCCGGCGGGCCGGATCGGCCGTGAGGGCAGCCGCCAGGTCCTGGTGGGCCTGCTGTCGGAGATAAGCCGGGGCTCCCTGATAGGAACCCGCGCGCGCCAGCGGATGCCGGAAGACCAATCGCCCGTCCGCGACGGTCACCAGACCGGCCTCCTCTGCCGGGCCCCATGCCCCGAGATCCCGCCCGGCGCCGGCGGCGGCCGTGATCGTGGCGAGGTCTTCGTATTCCGACGCCGCGGCGTACAGGATCAGCCGCCGGGTCATCTCCGGCAGGCCGCGCAGGCGGGCCGCGTACAGCGCCTGGATACGCTCCGTCTGCGGCAGCCCGCGGCGGGGCAGTGCTCCCACGCCGCCCGTTGTGACCGCACGGCACAGTTCGATGATGGCCAGCGGATTTCCGCCGGCCTGCCGCAGCAGATCGATCCGGGTGCGGCCGGCGGGCGCGTGCGGCTGGGCGTCCACGAGTTCGGCCGCGGCCTGTTCGGTCAGCGGCGCCAGGAGCAGGGTGGGCAGGTCCGCGGCGACACCGTTGGGGGGCGTCTGCCCGCGGGACGCCAGCAGGACCGGCACGGCTTCCGCGGTGATTCGACGCATCACGAAGCCCAGCACATCGAGGGAGTCGCGATCGAAGTGCTGGACGTCGTCGGCGGCCAGCAGGATGCCCTGCCGGCGGGAGACCTCGGTCAGCAGGGTCAGCACCGCCACACGGAGCAGCATCGGGTCGGGCGGTCCCTCGGCGGGAGCGATGCCGAACGCGGTCTCGAGTGCCCCCCGCAGATGGTCGGGCAATGTGCCGACGTCGGGCAGGAGGGGGAGCAGCAGCTGGTGCAGGGACGCGAAGGACTGCCGCGACTCCGCCTCGCTGCCCTGAGACGCCAGCACGAGCGTTCCGTTGTCCCGCGCGTGGTTGACGGCGACCGCCAGCAAACCAGTCTTGCCCGTGCCGGCCTCGCCGAGCAGGAGCAGCATCCGCGGTTCGCTGTGCGCCTCCTCCACGATGTCCAGGATCTGAGCGATCTCGGCCTGCCGGCCCACCAACTCCATGACGGGTTGGGAGCGGTGCGTGGTACTGCGCTTAGTCCCCATGGCGAGTCTCGGTCACGGCGGAGGGCGTCCGGGAGACGTCATCGAGCAGTCCGGCCACGTTGTTCCCCCTTGCCGCATATGCACCACCACGCCCGCCTGAGCGCTTGCAGGAGGTGATACGTATCTCCCATATGCTGCATCCGGCCTGGCCTGGAGGGCGATCACACCGGTTCGGCCATGGTGTCCTGGGTCTCGGTGGAACGCAAGCAAAGCGTTTTACGGGAGCAATCACGTTCTTAGGGGCAAACACCGCTGAACTGTACGGTATCGAGCTCGCCTGCACGCGAAACGATTCTTTTGGCCCCGGGAAGCGATGTGCGGGAAGCCGCCCTCTGCGGTCGACACCGCACGCATGCCTCGGGAGTGGGGTCCGCCGCGCTGTGATGCCGTGCGCCGCCGCAGCACGGCCTGCCGACCGCACACCATGAGCACGCGCATCTGCGGCATGTCTCAGTCCTGCATCCCTGATCTAGCGGATTCACGCGATGTGCCGACCCGCGCCCGTTGGCACGGTGTCCGGAGAGCACACCGACTGAAGGGCGGAGATCATGTCGCCGGATTCATCGATACCGGAAGCGGGGAGGCAGCTCTCGGACACCCTCTACACCACGGATTCGGTGCCCGCCCACCAAAGGCAGACGTACTGGCGCGAGGCCCTGTCCCAAACGTTCGCCGCGGTCGACATTGCCGTCTCGGACGAGGTCTGCTCGGGAACCATCCGAACGTCCCGGCTGGGCCATCTCCAGGTCGCCACGGTGGAGGGTGAGCCCCTGCGGGTGCGGCGGACTCCGCCGCTGATCGCACGGGGTGAAGACGAGTATCTGGTCGTCAAGCTTCTGGTCAGCGGTGTCGCCATGGTCGAGCAGGACGCCCTTGAGGTCCACCTGCAACCCGGGGAGATCGTCTTCTGCGACCTGACACGCCCGATGCGGATGGAATTTCCCCATCCGTTCCAGACGAAATCCCTTGTCCTGCCGCGGCGGCTCCTGGACCTGGGAGAGCCCGACCTGCAACGACTTGCGGCGACACCCATCCGTCCCGACACAACGTTGGGCTCACTGCTGTCACCCTTTCTGACCCGGCTCGTGGACACGGCGGCAACGTACCCGTCGGCTATCGGTGAGGTACTGGCCTGCCATACCGTCGACCTCCTCACCGTCCTGGTCGGGGAGCGACTTCACGAGGAGGTGGGTGACACATCGAGCGCAGCGCGGGTGCTGCTGCCGCGGATCCAGGTGTTCATCGACCGGCACCTCGCTGATCCGGACGTGACGCCGGAGGTCATAGCCCGCGCCCACCAGATCTCCGTACGCTACCTGCACAGGCTTTTCGAGACCGAGGACGTCACTGTCAGCCGGTGGATCCAGCGCCGCCGGCTGCAGGAGTGCCGACGTGAGCTGGCCCGCCGGGAGGCGGCAGGCCGGACCATCGCCGCAGTGGCTCGCCAGTGGGGTTTCACCAGCGCCGCCCACTTCAGCCGGGTGTTCCGGGCCGCCTATGGGATGTCCCCTGCCGAGTGGCGGGACTCCACGGCGCGAGCGCCTCGTACGCCTCCGTCGCCGAGTGGAGTGTCAAGGGTGTCGGATCCCGTGCCGGCGTTGCGGCCTCGGCGTTCCCATCTGCCGCCGGCCCGGAGTGACGTTCACCTCGCCGGTGATGCCGGGGACACAGCGGCCTGAGGCGAGGAGGTTTCCCGGCCAAGATCACGATCTTGCTGGGCGCCCAGCCCGTACGGGCACCCCCTTCGACGAGCTCAGCCTCGATCCCTCTAAACCGTCCAGTCCGGCTCGCCCAGCGGGCCGGCGACGGCATCCCGCCCAGCCGTGCCAGGGCTTCCGCCGGCGGCATGGCCGTCTCATCCTGTGTACCGAGTTGTGCACTGAGCTGCTGCTCTTGCCATAGTGGACACCCGGCGCGCCGTCCGCGCCTGCCGGAGCCGCCTTCCGGCACCGGCAGCCGACGCCCAAGGGCCAAGGCGCCGGTCGGTATGGGTGAGCCCGGCTTCAGCCGGGGAGTGCGGACAGGAGGGGCGTGAGTGGCGGGGTCAGTCGGATCGCTGTCCCGAAGCGGTCTGCGCGGCCGGGAGGCCGAACTCGAAGAGCTGCAGACACTGATCGCCTCGGTGGCCCGCACTGGAAGCGGCGCGCTGACCCTGATCCGGGGGGAACCGGGAATCGGCAAAAGCACGCTGCTTGCCGAGGCCGTCGCCTGGGCCGGAGCAGCGGGATTCTCAGTCGGCCTCGGCAAGGCCGATGAACTGCATCACATCGTGCCGCTCTCGTCGTTGGCAGCCTGCATCCTGCACGGCGATCAGCCGCTGCTGTCCGGCGATGCGTTCGCCGATCTTGCGCGCCATCACGATCAGCGGATCTGGCTGGTGGAACGCCTGGCGGAGGCGATCGAAGCCAGAGCCGACAGCGTGCCGGTGCTGATCGCCCTGGACGACGTGCAGTGGGCCGACCCGCTGAGCCGGTTCGCCCTGAAGCAGCTTCCGACACGCTTGCGGACCTCGCCGGTTCTCTGGATGCTGACCGGGCGACAGGAGCCGGCCGGGCCGGCGGAGGAGGTCGTCGCAGCTGCGAAGGGCGAACTCGCGGCGGTCACTGTGCCATTGGGGCCACTGTCCGGCGCGGCCATCGGCCAGCTGGCCGGCGACACGCTGGGTGCGGCCGTCGACGAGCGGGTACGGGACCTGCTCGACGGAGCCGGCGGGAACCCCTTTCTGGCGGTCGAGATGCTCGCGGGACTGCGGGCCGCCGGTGCCACGGGTGAGCCTGTGCACCCAGGGCTCGTCGTGGGTGTGCGCGGCAGACTCAGATCCCTGCAATCCAGCACACTGCGATTCCTTCAGATGGGAGCGGTGCTGGGACGCAGGTTCGGCTTTTCCGAGGCCGCCGCGCTCTGCGGCCAACCGCCCACCACGTTGATCGCGGCGCTCGAGGAGGCGGTGCGCGCCGGACTCCTGGACGACGACGGGGATCATCTGGTCTTCCGGCATGATCTGCTGCGCCAGGCGGTCTACGTCGACATCCCGCCGTCGGCCCGGAAGGCTCTGCACCGAGAGGCTGCCAAGCACCTTGTCTCCGCGGGCCACCAGCCGATCGACACGGTGCCGCACATCCTCAAGGGCGCCCTGCCTGGAGACGAGGAGGCCGTGACGCTGCTGCGGCGAGCCGCTGATGACGTACTGCCCGTCGCGCCGGGCCTCGCGGCCGACCTGATGACGCGCGCCCTGGAATTGGTGCCGCCCGCGAGGCCGTTGAGCTTCGTAGTGGGTGAGCAGGCGATCGTCTGCCTGACACAGGCCGGCCGGAATCGAGAGGCGCTGTCGACCGGCGACCGGCTGCTGGCCTTCCGGCCGCCCGTGGAGGCGTTCAGTCGGTTGCAGGCCGCCCTCGGCGGGACGCTGTGGAACATGGATCTCGCCGACGAATTGCGCCGCCGGGCCGAAACGGCCCTCGCAGTCGGGGGCGCCGCCCCGGAGGTCGGGGCGAGGCTGGCCGCCCTGCGTACGCTGGCCCTGTCGCGAGGGCATGATCTTGTCGCGGCACGTGAGGCCGGCGAGAACACGCTGCGCGAGGCCATCGCGATCGGTGACCGGGAGGCGCACGTCCTGGCGCTGTTCGGGCTCGGCGAGATCGCGCTCAACACGGGAGAGAACGCCGTCGCACTGGAGCGCTTCACCGCGCTCAGCGCCGTCGATTCCGCCTTCCTTCCCGAAGAGATCGTCGCGTACCAGCACCTGGATGACTTCGAGTCCAGCGAACGGCTGCTGCAGGCAGCAGACAACGCCGGGTCGCCCCGTCAGGCAATGCTGCTGTGGGCCCAGGCCCAGCAGCATCTGGGGCTTGGCAGGCTCGACGACGCCGAGGCCGACTTCGTGACGATGGAGCGCCTGGAAGAAGACGTACAGGTACCCGTCCAGCAGCTGAACTCTCGCGTGATCCGCTCCCGGATCGCACTTCTGCGCGGCGACCGGGAAGCGGCGCGGCAGCACCTGGCCGCAGCGCGGGAAAGACTGGTGATCAAACCGAACCCGGGCAACACGGCCGCGGTGCGCTTCCTGGAAGCGGTCCTCGCCGAGGACGACGGCGACATCGGGCTTGCGATCGACAAGATTCGGCAGGTGCAGGAGAAAGGTTCCTTCATGCGCTGGCGGCTGTTGCGCACCTGGGTCGACTCCGCGATACGCGTGGCTCTGCGAGGCGCGGACCAGGGGCTCGCCGAGGACCTGGCCGCACAGGCCCAGGCCCACGCCGAACGCAACCCGGCCGTGCCCACCGCCACCGGCATCGCGGCGCAGGCCCTCGGGCTTGTGAACAAGGATCTCGCCATGCTGGAACGTTCCGTAGCACTGCTCAAGGCGAGCCCTCGCCCGCTGGTCCGGGCCGCCGCCTCTGCCGACCTCGGACAGGCACTACTGGCAGGGGGCCGGAAAGCTGAAGCAGTGGCCACCCTGGCTCACGCCCATGCCACGTTCGCCGAGTCAGGCGCCCACGCGGCAGCGGCACGCGCGCAGCGTGACATGCGTGGTGCGGCGGCCGGCAGCCGCAGGTCAGAGACCAGGCAGCGCCCCGTCCAGGGATGGGAGGCCCTCACGGCCTCGGAGAAGAAGATCGCCCGCCTCATTGCCGAGGGTCACACCAACCGGTCGGCCGCCGACCTGCTCGTCGTCTCCCCGCACACGGTCAACACTCACCTGACCTCCGCCTTCCGCAAGCTGTCGGTCAACTCCCGGGTCCAACTCGCCAACCTCGTCATGGCCTTGCGCGACGACTGAGCGGACACGTTGGTACGTTCACGCGATGCCTGCCCCACCTGGACGCGCTTGGCTGGGACCGAACGCATTCGGAGGCCACCGACGTGCACGGACCCACCCCCTTACTGCCGACCATCGTGCTTGTGCACGGGGCATTCACCGACGCCTCATCCTGGGCGGGGGTCATCAGACTTCTTCACGCCGCCGGACTGACGGTGCGTGCCCCGGCGAACCCGCTGCGCGGCCTGGCGCAGGACGCCGCCTACATCAGGAGCGTGGTGTGCCACCTCGACGTCCCGGTCGTGCTGGTCGGCCACGGCTACGGTGGCGCGGTCATCACGCAGGCCGCTGCCGACGCCGACAACATCGTGGCGTTGTGCTACGTCGCGGCGTTCGGCCTCGACGCCGGAGAGTGCGTTGCGGACATCACGAACCGTTTTGCCCCGATGCCGGTGACCGACGCGACCGTCACCGTCGCTCTCCCCGGCCGGTTTCCCGCCGAGCCGGACAGCGAGCTGAACATCCGTAAGGAACGCTTCCCGCAGGTGTACGCCGCCGACCTGCCGCCCCGCGTCACGGATGTCCTGTCCGTGGCGCAACGCCCGATCGCCTGGAGCGCGCTGACCGGAAGATCGGGCCCGCCGGCGTGGGCCTCCAAGCCGTCCTGGTACGCCATCGCGACCGCCGACCGGATGCTCAACCCCACCGCTCAGCGCTTCATGGCACAGCGCATGGCGGCCACCGAACACCTGCTGGACGGTTCGCACGCCGTCGTGCTGTCGCAGCCCGGCGCCGTGGCATCGATGATCCGCGAAGCCGCCGAACAGGGCACCGGTCGCGGAGACGGCGACAGGCTTCGACGAACCTTGTGAGCGGATGAAGGAGGCAACGGCAGAGTCTCGCCGGGTGCTGTGTCCTCCCCGAGCCGCTGTGTGGCGGGACGGCCACCGTCGAGCAGCTCAATGGCCGCAGCCTGTCCTCGCAGCTGACCTGGGCGAACGCCGGGCTTGATGGTCACCGGGAAGTCGCTGCTACAGACCGCCTTGTTACCGACCCGGACGTCTTGGCCTTGACCCGTGCGCTTACGCTGACCGAGTCGTCACGGGACCCTCGAATCTCCTTCACTTCCCGAGACCGACATTCCGGCCACAGATGTCACTCGGGAACAGGCACCATCATGTTTTCACCGGTCAGACCGCCGGCGCGGCGGTTCGCCGCCCTCTTCGGATCCGTCGCCCTGGTACTGGCTGCCACCGGCTGCGGTGGCGGAACCGGCGGGGGATCCGCCACCGGCAAGGTCACCTCCATCACCGCGCTTGACTACTACACCGACGCAACCGAACACAGCCAGTGGGGCACACGCCTCACCGCCTGCGGCAAGAGCGTCGGCGTGAAGGTCGAGCACACCAGCGTTCCAGGCGCGTCGCTCATCCCGAAGGTCCTGCAGCAGGCGTCGTCACGGACCCTTCCCGACCTGTTGATGCTGGACAACCCCGACCTGCAGCAGATCGCAGGGACCGGCGCGCTGACCCCACTGGACCAGTACGGCATCGACTCCAGCGGCTTCGCCGAGGGCATCCTGTCGGCGGGCACCTACAAGGGAAAGGTGTACGGGCTGGCACCCACCGTCAGCACGATCGCGCTCGTCTACAACAAGGACATGCTCGCAGAGGCCGGCGTCGCCGTGCCGAGGACCTGGGACGAGCTGAAGGCGGCGGCGGCCAAGCTGACCCGCCCGGGACGCTACGGCATGGCGGTCGACGCCAACGCCACTTTCGAGGGCACCTGGCAGTTCCTGCCCTTCCTGTGGTCCAACGGCGGGGACGAGAAGCAGTTGGACACACCGCAGGCCGCGCAGGCACTCCAGTTGTGGGTCGACCTGGTGAAGAGCGGTTCCATGTCGAAGTCGGTGCTGAACTGGACCCAGGCCGACGTCCACGACCAGTTCGTCGCCGGCAAGGCAGCCATGATGGTCAACGGCCCCTGGCGGATCCCCGCCCTGAACCAAGCCAAGAACCTGCACTGGGCGGTGGCACCCATCCCTGTCCCCCGGGCGGGGCAGGCACCTGTCACACCACTCGGCGGTGAGGTGTGGACGGTCCCGCAGACCAGTTCCGAGGCCCGGCAGGAGAAGGCCGCCCAGGTACTGGCCTGCCTGAACGACTCCAAGAACATGCTCGCCCTGGCCAAGCAGTACTTCACCGTTCCCTCCCGCACTGCGGTGGCCTCCCAGTACGCCGAACAGGTCCCGTCGATGGCTGCCTTCGTAAGAAGCGCTGAAGGGGCCCGGGCCCGTACCCGCGAGCTCGGCGTCAAGTGGCCGAAGGCGGCGACCGGGATATACACCGCGATCCAGTCCGCGCTGACCGGCGAGCAGACACCGGAGGAAGCGCTCAAGGATGCACAGCTGATCGCGACGGGTTCCTGATCTGTCCAGGGCCCTGCGGACCGGCACCGGGCAGGAAGCCGGCGCCGCCGACGCCGGGACACCCGGCACTGGTGCGACAGAGGACGAGGACGCGCGCCGCAGGGAGAGGGTCGTGGTCCGGGCACGCAGGTGGGAGTCCCTCGCCCGGGGGATGTTCATCGTGCCCGCCGCGGCGTACCTGCTGCTCTTCTTCGGCTACCCGATCGTCAAGAACATCGTGATGAGCTTCCAGCAGTACACGCCCGCGACGTTCTACACCGGTGCCGCGCCGTTCGTGGGGGTGGAGAACTACTCAAGGATCCTGTCGTCGGACCTGTTCCCCAAGGTCTTGCTGACCACGGTCCTGTTCACCGCCGGGTCGCTGTTCGTGCAGTTTGTGCTCGGCCTGGCGTTCGCCCTGTTCTTCCAGCGGCGCTTCCCGCTCGGCGGTGTTCTGCGGTCCCTCCTGTTGCTGCCGTGGCTGCTGCCACTGGTCGTCTCCGGAACGACGTGGAGGTGGATGCTCGACACCGACTCGGGAGTCGTCAACAGCACACTCCGTCACCTCCACCTGCTGTCGTCCGGCATCCCCTGGCTCACCGGCACCTCGCAGGCGCTCGTGTCGGTGATCCTGATCAACATCTGGGTCGGAATACCCTTCAACACCACGATCCTCTACGGCGGCCTACAGGACATCCCTACACATCTGTACGAGGCGGCGAAGCTGGACGGCGCCGGTCCGGTGAAGTCGTTTCGCCATGTCACCTGGCCACTGCTGCGGCCCGTGGTCAGCGTCGTTCTGGTGCTGGGCGTGGTCTACACGGTCAAGGTGCTGGACATCATCCTCGTGGTGACGGGCGGAGGACCGGCCAACGCCACGGAGACCCTCGCCACCCAGTCCTACGAACTGTCCTTTCAGCAGTTCGAGTTCGGACGCGGCGCCGCGATGAGCAACCTGCTCATCGTCATCTCGCTCGTCTTCGCCCTCGTCTACCTGCGCGCCAACCGGCGCGCCCAGAACGCCTGAGAGGAGGTCTCGTGAAGCGCGCGCCGAAGCGGGGCTGGCCGTCCACGATCGTCGGGATCTTCCTGCTCGCGCTGATGCTGTTTCCCGTCTACTGGATGGTGAATGCTTCCCTGCAGCCGGCGGGCAACGCACTGTACGGAGCCTGGTTCCCCTTCCACCCGGACTTCAGCGGTTACGCCACGGCACTGCGCGATCAGGGACGCAACCTCGTAACCAGCCTCGTCGTGGCTCTCGGCAGCGTTGCGCTCAGCCTGGTGCTCGCCACCCCGGCGGCCTACGCGCTGGCCCAGTTCCGCCTCCGAGGAACCAACCTCGTGCTCTTCGGCGTTCTGATCACACAGATGGTTCCGAGCATCGTCGTGGCCAACGCGCTCTACAGCGCGTATACAGACCTGGGGCTCCTGAACTCCTACCTCGGACTGATCCTCGCCGACTCGACCGCCGGAGTCCCCTTCGCGATCATCATCCTGCGTTCGTTCATGCAGGGCATTCCCAGGGAGATCATCGACGCCGCGCGAGTGGACGGCGCGGGGAGGCTGCGCGCTCTCCGCTCCGTGGTGCTTCCGGTGAGTGTGAACGCGTTGATCACTACCGCCCTCTTCACCTTCCTCTTCACGTGGAGCGACTTCCTCTTCGCCCTCACGCTGACCACCACGGAGACCGTACGGCCGATCACCCTGGGCATCTACCAGTACATCGGCGCCCACACGAACCAGTGGAACGCCATCATGGCCACCGCCGTTCTGGCTTCCGTCCCGGCGGCCGTGCTGCTTGTCGTCGCTCAGCGCCACGTCGCCGCCGGCGTCACCAGCGGAGCCACCAAATGAGAGGCGGTCCCCTCTCCATGCCTATACGTCGGTGACCTGCCGATGGTCAGCGAGGGTCCCAGTTGCGAGGCGGGAGGACGCCGCCGCATGGCCTCTCCCGGCCGTCAGCCCAACTCCGTGTCCAGCCACTGCAGGATCTCCGGGGTCACCGAGTCGGTGATGTCGTTGAACTCCTCATGCCGGTTCAGGTACTTGGCCACATAGGGACAGACCGGCACGATGCGCTTGCCCGACGCGCGCACATCGGTGAGTGCCTCATGGACCAGCTGCGCGGCCAGCCCCTGTCCGGCGAAGGCGTCGTCGACTTCCGTGTGGAAGAAGACCCGCTGCTCACCACGGTCGCGGTACGCGGTCAGGCCGACGCGCTGTCCGTCGACGAGGATTTCGTATCGTTGTTGGTTGTCCACCCGCTCGACGGTCGGGGTGGCGGAAGGCTGGCTCATCGGGATCCTTTCGGTTGGTGCTGGTCAGCGGCGCGGTGGATTTCCACGCGGTGCGATCACGGTTCTGTTTCGAGGTTGCTCACCACGCACCGCCTCCCTTCCACGACTTGGTTCGTTGCCTGCTGATCCTGTTCCTCCGGTATGCGACGGAGGCTCGGCGTCGGGATCCCTTCGCCGTCTTCCGGGACGACGGGTCCCGAGGACGTGTCGAAGGCATGGGTGACCTCTGGCCGGGTGCCTGGGACGAGGAGACGGCGTGCCCGCTCCTCGTAGCGGCGGTCGGTGAGGGTGAGCCTGTCGCTGTGCTGGGCGAGATGCTCGGACCAGGAGGCGACGAGGTAGTTCTCGATGAAGTGCCCGGGATCCTGTCCGTCCTGGTACAGCCCCCATGTGAGGGCTCCTGTGCGCAGCCGGGAACGGGCGACGTGATCCATGCAGTCACTGAAGGCGGATCCGTTCCCGGGGGCGACGCGGTAGGAGACGGTGACCAGCACGGGGCCGGCGGCCGGCCCGGGCTCGAACACCAGGGGCGGGACCGGCCAGTGCTCGGACAGGGAGGGGTCGACGCCCTCCGCCCCGTACAGCGGCCAGCGGCGCAGGCTGATGGTACTGACCAGGAGCAACGCGCTGCCGGCCAGGAGGGGGACGGCGAGCCCCAGCCGGTCGGCGAGGGCGCCCCACAGTGGCGCCACCAGCGCCTGGCCGCCTTGGAAGACAAGGAGATAGACGGCGAGGCCACGGGCCCGGACCCAGCCGGGGAGCCGCGTCAGCATGGCCGCGTTGAGGGTGGACAGGACCCCGATCCACGCCAGACCCGCGAACAGCAGCACCACCGTCACCAGCCACGGGATGTGTACGGTGGTCAGTACCACCAGGACGCCCGCGAAGACCAGGGCACCGCTGCCCAGAGTGCCGTTGGCGCCGAGCACCCGGTTGCTGTGGGGCAGTACGAAGGCGCCCGCGACCGCTCCGGCGCCGACCGCGCCCAGGAGTAGCCCGTAGCCGCCCGAGCCCAGGTGCAGGGAGCGGCTCGCGACGAGCGGCAGCAGCGCCCACAGAGCGGCGCCACCAGGGATGAACAGCATCATGCGCAGGAGGACCCGGCGGATGCCCGGTGCGTACCACACGTAGCGACGGCCCGCGTCGAGGGCGGTCAGCAGCTTCTCACCGCTGAGGGCGGGGACAACCGTCCGGGGAGGCCGCCAGAGCAGCAGGACGGCGGCGATGCCGAGATAGGAGGCGGCGTTGAAGGCGAATACCCACCCCGCGCCCGCCGCTGCCACGACCACTCCGCCCACGGCCGGTCCGAGGGCGCGGGCCAGATTCATGTTGACGCCGCCGAGCGCGGCAGCCTGCCCTAGCTGGCGGCGTTCCACCAGCTCCGGCTGGATCGCCTGCCAGGCCGGGCCCATCAACGCGGTGCCGCATCCCAGCAGGAAGGTGAGCACCAGCAGCAGCACCGGGGTGAGCGCGTCCGCGAACGCCAGCGCGGTGAGCGCGCCGGAGACCGCGAGCATGGCCAACTGCGCGGCCAGGAGCACCCTGCGACGGTCGTAGCGGTCGGCGACCACGCCCGAGGGCAGAGCCAGGAGCACGACGGGCAGGCTGGAGGCCGTCTGGACGAGCGCCACCAGTGCCGCGTCGTGCCCGATCAGCAGCCACTGGGCGCCCACCATCTGCATCCAGCTGCCGACGTTGGAGACCAACTGGGCGATCCACAGCGCCCGGAAGACGCGCGCCGCGAGCGGCGCCCATGGCGAATCCGGTTTTGGGGAGTGTGTCGGTGTGGTGGGTGGTGCGGGGCTCATGGTGGTCCATGCGGGGTGGGTGCGGACGCGTTGGCTCCGGCAGATGCCGCGTATGCCAGGCGGCTGTTGTCGTGTTGAAACTAGGACCGGCCCACCGGCTGTTGTTGACCGTCAGCGCACAGGGTGTGTGCCCTCAGCGCAGTGCCACGGGTGGGCCGGTGTGTTGTTCAGGGCCGTGGCCGGATCCAGGTGGCGTCGGCGGTCGAGAGAAGGTGGGTGCTCACGGAGGTGACCGCGAGCAGCACCAGCGTCAGGCCCAGGGTGAGGACGAGATGGCCGTGCAGGACGAGCTGCGCTCCGACGAGGGCGCCGAGGAACATGGCGAGCACGGAGAGGATCCGGCGGCCGGGACGTGGCGCCTCGCCGCCGGCCGGGGTGGAGTCCGCTGCCAGGCCCGTCAGGGTCAGGGTCAGGACGGTCGTGGTGAGGTCCGGAACGCCCAGGCGTCGGGCGACCGCGTTCTGCAGGCCCATGGCGAGCCCCAGGCACACGATGAGGGGGTACCGGACATCGGTGGTGACCTTGCCGTCCGATACGGCGGCGACCATCACGGCGACCGCGACCAGCACCGTCTGCACGGCCGTCGCCGTGCGCAGCAGGTGCCCGCGGTGCATGGCGAACCGCGTGCCGAGCCTGCCTCCTGCGAGCGCGCCGAGGAGGAATGCGGTCAACGAGACGATCGACGCGAGCGCGGACAGGCTCTTGGCGCCGGCCAGGGCGAACCCGAGGAAGACCACGTTGCCGGTCATGTTGGCGACGAAGACGTGTCCGAGCGCCAGGTAGCTCACGGCGTCGACAAGGCCGGTGGCCACTGTCAGGATCAGCATCAGAGGAGGCAGCGGTCCGTGCCGTTCCTCTCCGCGCGGTACCAGGGTGCGGACCGCGTCACTCAGCAGCCTGTGCATAACGCGTTCCTTCCGTTGCGGTGGCCGGCCGGTGCAGCACCACGCGGGTGAGCAGTGCGCTCGCCGGCCCGATCACGATCACGACGACGGCGAGCCACACCGGCCAGGAGGTGACCCCCAGTGCGTGGTCCACGGACCATCGCCCGGCCCCGGTGAGGGCCAGTGCGGCGGAGACGACGACAAGGACGAGGGGGTATTCGTAGCCGTCGTTCTGGACCCACAGTCCCTTGGGCCGCTTCACGGTGCCCGCGACCGTCATCACGCCCATGGCGACCATCGCGGCCAGGGGCGTGAGCAGGCCGGCCGCCAGGAAAAGGCCGGAACCGATCTGACTGGCTCCCGCGACGAGGGCGGTCAGCCGGCCGCCGCGGAAGCCGTCACGGCGGAACTCCTCGGTCCCTCCCGCCAATCCGTTGCCTCCGAGCCGGAAGCTCACCTTCTGCACCCCGTGCCCGGCTATGAGCAACCCCACCACCAGCCGGAGGACCAACAGTCCAGCGTCCATCGTGTTCCTGCCTGTTCCTGGCGTTCTTGTTCCAGCGTGAGGATCAGCCGGCGGCGTGGGCGCCGATGACGGCCTGCGCGTAGACCATCCCGAGGCCGTAGGCCCCGCCGTGCTCCTTGACCACGTCGCCCACGGCGGCATACGTCTCGGTACGGGCCCAGTCACGCTGGAGCTCCAGGAGGACCTGCACCCAGGTCACCGGGACCGCGCCGCCCTGCACCATGCGCTGGATCGCGTGCTCGTGGGCCTGCGGGCTGACACCGCCGGACGCGTCGGTGACCACGTAGACCTCGTAGCCCTGGGCGATGGCGGAGAGCGCGGGCAGGACGACGCAGACCTCGGTCCACAGGCCGGCGATGACGAGCTTCTTGCGGCCGGTGGCCTTGACCGCCTCGACGAAGGCGAGGTCCTCCCAGGCGTTCATCGTGCTGCGGTCGATGATCTTCTGCTCGGGGAAGACCGCCGCCAGCTGCGGCATGATCGGGCCGGAGAACGACTCGGCGGCCACGGTGCTCAGCACGAC
The DNA here is from genome assembly GCF_000424945.1 of Streptomyces sp. 142MFCol3.1. Lineage (NCBI taxonomy): Bacteria > Bacillati > Actinomycetota > Actinomycetes > Kitasatosporales > Streptomycetaceae > Streptomyces > Streptomyces sp. 142MFCol3.1. The sequence goes on along the minus strand of NZ_AUKV01000037.1, from coordinate 47,641 downwards.
CGGCACGTCGAACGCCTTGGCGGACTTCGCCAGGCCCACGGTGGAGTTGATGATGGCGGTGCGGTCGCCGCTGCCGGTGCCGAAGAACATCTGCGGCTGGTGGTCGACGAACAGCACCGCACAGTTGTCTGGGGTGAGCAGGTCGGGGCTGGGGGCGGCGGTGACCTCGGAGATGTTGACCATGAGTGTGCCTTTCTCGGTAAGTGGTGGCGCGGACCGCTGTCCGTGCCGTGGGAAGAACCGTCCGGTTGGACGGAGCTGGTGGGTGTCCTGGAAGGGGCGGCTCAAGAGCCAGGCGCCTTATGGGAGTTCAGAGAACGAAGCAGGGATCGAAGGGGGTGCTCGCGGCCTCGGGAGTGAGACCCCGCGCGATGCGCCACTGGCGGTGCTGCTCCGACTCGGCGATGGCCTGGCCGAGCAGCTCCGCCTGGCGCGCGCCGGGAGGGGCCGCTCGACGGGACGCCTGGTAGCCGCCGAAGTGGGCTACTGGGCTCCAGGCAGGGCTGACGGGGGGAAGTTCCTCGTCGAGGCCCCCGTACTCGGCGGCGGCGTAGACGATCCGGCCGCCGGTCACGGTCAGCAGCGACTCGATGTGTGCGATGTCCGGTTCGGGCACGGCGAAGTAGTCCTCGGACAGCACCGCCAGGTCCGCGTAACACCCCGGCCGCAGCACGCCCTTGACCTCGTCCTCACCGGTCAGTGCGGCTCCGGCGCGCGTGAACATCGCCAGCGCCGTCTGCCGGTCGACGCGGTTCGTCGGCGGGCGCAGCGCCAGATCGCCGACCGAGCGGCCGCTGACGAGCCAGTGCAGGGCGACCCAGGGGTTGTAGGTGGAGACCCGGGTGGCATCGGTACCGGCGCCCACGGTCAGCCCGCGGTCCAGCATGGCTCGGATCGGCGGGGCGTCCGCGGCGGCTCCGGGGCCGTAGCGCCGTACGAACGCCTCGCCCTGGAAGGACAGGCGGTTCTGCACGGACATCGCGCCGCCGAGCGCGGCGATGCGATCGAGGCTGTCCGGGGAGACAGTCTCCGCGTGGTCGAACAGCCACCGGTTCCCGCCCGGGAAGAGCCCTTCCGAAGCGAGCTTCTCGAACACCGCCAGGTCACGGCGGATGGTTTCGTCATAGGTGGCGTGCAGCCGGAATCCCCAGCCGTTCTCCATGAGAAGGCGCACGGCCTTCTCGAATTCCACCTCGTAGTCGGGGGAGTGCTCGGGGCGCGGCTGTGCGAAGTTCTCGAAGTCCGCCGCCGCCCAAGTGAGATTCTCGCCGGCTCCGTTGAGACGCAGCCATTCGTCCCCGTCCTCTGGACGGACCATGCCGATCCAGCGGGTGAGGTCGTCGATCTCCTGGCCTGCGGTCTGCGGGAAGAGGTGATAGGCGATGCGCAGGGAGAGCTGTCCTTCCCTGGCCAGTTCCGTGACCGTCTCGTAGTTGTCGGGGAAGTTCTGGAATCCACCCGCCGCGTCGATCGCCGAGGTGAGGCCGAACCTGTTCAGCTCCCGCAGGAAATGGCGGGTGGACGTCTTTCTGTGCTCCTCGTCCAGCACCGGCGCCTTGGCGAGGGTCGAGTAGAGGATCAGGGCGCTGGGGGATGCCAGCAGCATGCCGGTCGGTTCCCCGTCCCGGCCTCGCACGATCTGGCCGCCCTTGGGGTCGGGTGTGTCCCTGGTGAAGCCGGCGGCCTTGAGCGCCGCCCGGTTCAGCACGGCCGACTGGTACAGGTGCAGGACGAACACCGGGGTGTCCGGTGCGGCGGCGTTCAGCTCGGCGACGGTGGGCAGCCGCCGCTCGGCGAACTGCTCGGCCGACCAGCCGCCGACCACCCGCACCCACTGGCCCTTGGGTGTGCGGGTCGCCTGCTCGCGCAGCATGGCCAGCCCCTGGCGCAGGGTGCGGACGCCGTCCCAGCGCAGCTCCAGCACGTAGTTGAGGCCCCCGCGGATCACGTGCAGATGAGCGTCGTTGAGGCCGGGGATCACCCGTCGCCCGAGCGCGTCGACCACCTTCGTGCCCGGGCCGACATGGGGAGCGACGTCCTTGTCGTCACCCATGACCGTGATGACGCCGTCGTGGACGGCGAGCGCCTCCGCATGCGGGCGGCCCGGGTCCCCGGTGTGGATCTTCGCGTTGCGGACGATGAGGTCCGCGGCATTCTCGATGGCATGTGGAACCAGCCCGCCGACAGGCATTGTTGACATCTCTTGAAACTCCCTCTGGGAAATCGACTTCGATTCGAGTCATGGTCGGAAGCGGCGGGCTTTGGCTATTCCGACCGCTCGCAGGCCCGTTTGCTCGAATCGCACCGAGCGAATTCCACCGACACTCGTCGTGCCCTGAGAACGAGGACAGGCCCTGTGTGTGAGAGGCCGCGGCTGCTTCGCCATCACGATAGGCACGGCAGATGCGCCCCCATGTTCTGCCCGTGCACAGGACTTGTCCCCTCAGTGCACTGACTCATCCGCGCTCTGAATGTGATGGGAGAGGCTCGAAGGCAGCCGTGCACTGTGAGGACAGCAGCGGTGCGCCCGTGGGCAATTGCCGCGTGCTCGGTGGTTCTAGCGTGGCGGCTGTATTGCCGGAAGGGCCGGCGTCCCCATGACCATTCCAGGAGACTCACATGTCCGATGCCATCGAGCCGGTTCAGCCGGTGCTGGAACCCGCGGCAGCCGCTTTCGCTAAGGCGACCGCCAATCCGCCGTACCTGTTCGACCTGCCTCCGGCGGAAGGGCGCAAGGCCGTCGACGAGGTGCAGTCCGGCGAGATCGACAAGCCGGCCGTCGACGAGGAGTGGATCACCGTCTCGGGCGGGCCGACGGGCAGCGTCCGCGCGCGCATCGTCAAGCCCGCCGGCGCCGAGGGCACCCTCCCGGTGATCATCTACATCCACGGCGCGGGCTGGGTGTTCGGCAACGCCCACACCCACGACCGCCTGGTGCGGGAACTCGCCGTCGGCGCGGGCGCCGCCGTGGTCTTCCCCGAGTACGACCTGTCGCCCGAAGCCCGCTACCCGGTCGCCATCGAGCAGAACTTCACGGTCGCCCAGTGGGTCGTGCGGCAGGGCGCGTCCAAGGGCCTGGACGGCAGCCGCCTCGCGGTTGCCGGCGACTCCGTCGGCGGCAACATGACCGCCGCGCTCACCCTGATGGCCAAGGAGCGCGGCGATGTCCCGCTGCTCCAGCAGGTCCTGTTCTACCCGGTCACCGACGCGAACTTCGACACCGGCTCCTACCACCAGTTCGCCACCGGCTACTTCCTGCGCCGCGACGGCATGCAGTGGTTCTGGGACCAGTACACGACCGACGATGCCGAACGGGCGCAGATCACCGCCTCCCCGCTGCGCGCCACCACCGAGCAGCTCGCGGGTCTGCCCCCGGCCCTGGTCATCACCGGCGAGGCGGACGTGCTGCGCGACGAGGGCGAGGCGTACGCCAACAAGCTGCGCGAGGCGGGCGTTCCGGTCACCGCGGTCCGCTTCCAGGGCATCATCCACGACTTCGTGATGCTCAACGCCCTGCGCGGGACCCACGCCGCCGAGGCCGCCATCACGCTGGCCACCGGCACCCTGCGCGCCGCCCTGCACACCGCCTGAACCCGAGGAGACACCCCGACATGACCACGACCACGCCCACCGTCCTGCTCGTCCATGGCGCCTTCGCCGACGCGGCCAGCTGGTCCGGCGTCATCGCCGAACTCCAGGGCTACGGCATCCCTGTGATCGCCCCGCCCAACCCCCTGCGCGGCCTCGCCGCCGACGCCGCCTACGTCGCCTCCGTGGCCGCCCAGATCGACGGCCCCGTCGTGCTGGTCGGCCACTCCTACGGCGGCGCCCTCATCACCGTGGCCGGCGTCACGGAGAACGTCGTCGGGCTCGTCTACGTCGCCGCCTACGCCCTGGAGGAAGGCGAGAGTCTCGGCGAACTGCAGGGCCGCTTCCCGCTCTCCCCGCTGGCCAGCAACCTGAAGCAGTGGACGTACCCCGTTGAGGACGGTGACCCCGCGGTCGAGGTCACCATCGCCGCCGACGCCTTCCCGTCGGTCTTCGCCGCTGACGTGCCCGCCGACGTCACCAAGGTCCTGGCCGTGGCCCAGCGGCCACTGGCCGCCGCGGCGTTCGAGGAGACGGCCGCCGCGGCCGCGTGGAAGACAAAGCCGTCCTGGGCCCTGGTGGCCGGAGCGGACGAGGCGATCAACCCCGAGGTCGAACGGTTCGGCGCCAAGCGCGCCGGGGCGACCGTCGTCGAGATCGAGGGCGCGTCGCACGCGGTCGCCGTCTCCCAGCCCAAGGAGGTAGCCGACCTGATCCGCGACGCCGTACGGGCGACGAGCTGAGATGAGGGGCAGAGCAGCTGCGCGGACGAACTCGTTTCGTCCGCGCAGCCGTGTTTTCACCTCAGTGCGGCACTCGCTCGGTCCGGTCGGCCACCGTGACCACGACGACCAGAGCCGCCGCCAGCAGACCGGCGATTACGGCCGGCGCCGGGGAGCGACCGGCCACCAGCACAGCGACCGCGACAGCGGGAAACGCAAGCTGTTCGGCCCCGCTCCGCTGGTGCGGCCGGACGTGTATGGCCCACACGGTGATCAGGAAGATCGCTGCCGGCATGGTGATCGCGACACCTGCTGCCGGCGATGGGACATCGGCGCGCCGCGTGATCAGCTTGGCGTACGCCGCCAGGCCGGCCCCCTCGGCGGCCGCCGAAGCGAAGATCAGGTAGTGGCCGTACGCCCAGGTGAACCTCTTGCGGTGGGCCTGGTGCGTCGTGGCGAGCAGAGTGTGCGCCGGTCTGGCGAAGTACAGCCACCACATGGCGAAGACCATGAGCAGGCCACCTGCCGCCAGCAGGTACAGCGCATCGGCGTTGTGGTGCCGGTCGAAGGCGCCGCGGACCGCCGTCGTGGCGGCTGCGACGGACTCACCGAGCACGATGAGAGTGAACAGTTCGTACCGCTCGGCGATGTGGTGCGGGTGCCACGGGGTCATCCCGGCGGACTGCGCCCACACCGGGACGGAAAGCTCGGCGACGATCAACCCGATGATGGCGGGCAGTTGTGCCGGGGCCGGGAGGAAGAGCACTCCGACCCAGCCGATCTGGCAGCCCGTCACTCCGACGGCGAAGCGAAGCGCCGTCCGCCGCCGGCCGGGGTCCGATCGCGCGGCACGCAACCATAGGACGGCCAGGGCCGTACGCAGTAGGGCGTATCCCAGCGTGATGACACGCAGGTCGCCTTCCTCGAATGCCCGTGGGACGCCGGCGGCGAGAATGAGGGACCCCGTGATCTGGACCAGCACCGTCAACCGGTACGGGACGTCGTCCGGGTCGTAGGCGGAAGCGAACCACGTGAAGTTCATCCACGCCCACCAGATGGTGAAGAACACCAGCGCGAAGCGCAGGGAGCCCGTGATGTAGTGCCCGCCGGTCACCGCTGTGCTCAGGCTCGCTGACGCCTGCGCCACCGCTATGACGAAGCACAGGTCGAAGAGGAGTTCCAGCGATGTGGCGGTCCTGTGCGGTTCACCGGGGTCCCGGCCCATGGTGCCGCCGGATCGCCCGTGCCATCGTCCGGCTCGCCGCGTACGTCGAGAGGAGAGGTGGCTCAGCGAAGGGCTCCCAGAGCGGCTTCCACAGTTCGGTGGAAGGTGGGATAGGTGTAGATCATGTGCCTGAGGCGCTCGACAGGCACCTCCGCGTGGACGGCGACGTTCAGCCCGTACAACACCTCACCTCCCACCGGTCCCGCCGACGTCGCCCCGATCAGCACGCCTCGGTCGGCATCCTCGACCAGTTTGATGAACCCCTCGTTGCCCCGCCCGTGGATCCAGCCGCGTGTGGAGGAGGCGATCGGCACCACGCTGGTGCGCACTCGCAGCCGCTGGTCGCGCGCCTGCCGTTCGGTGAGTCCCACGGCCGCGATCTCGGGGTCGGTGAAGGTGACGCGGGGCAGCGCCCGGTAGTCGGCGTCGGGGCCGGGACGCCCGAGGATGTCCCGTACGGCGATCTCCGCCTGGTACATCGACACATGCGTGAAATTGCCGTGGCCGGTGACGTCCCCGATCGCCCAGAGCCCTTCCTCGGCCCGCATCTGCCCGTCCGTGCGCACGGCTCGTGCCGAAGGGTCGAGACCCGCTGCATCGACACCCAACTCGGCGAGGTCGGCGCGGCGCCCGGTGGCGACGAGAAGCCGTTCGGCGCGCAAGGGCTCCTCCTCGCCCTCGAGGTGGACGATGAAGCCGGTGCCGTCATGGCCGACCTGTCGGGCCCGGACCGAGGTGAGAACGGCGACGCCGTCCGCCCGCAGGACCTCCTCGGCCAGCTCCCCGGCTTCCGGTTCCTCCTGCGACAGCAGCCGCTCCTGCCCCTCCACCACCGTGACCGCGCACCGGAAGCGGGCGAAGACCTGGGCGAGTTCCACGCCGATGGCGCCTCCGCCGAGCACGATCATCGAGGCCGGCAGCTCCTTGGCCGCTATGGCGTCCCGGTTGGTCCAGTACGGCGTCGAGGCCAGGCCCGGGACCGGAGGAATCCGGGGCCGGGTGCCGGTGGCAAGAACCACACCCCGCCGGGCGTCGAACGTGCGATCGCCGACCGTCACCTGCCGTGGTCCGGTGAGCCGTCCCGTTCCACGCACGAGCCGACCGCCCTTCGCCGCGAGGCGGTCGGCGGCTACCCGGTCGTTCCAGTCGTCGGTGGCCTCGCCTCGAATACGTCCGGCAACCGGGCCCCAATCGGGAGTCACCTCCGCCTCACCGGCGAGGAAGGGCACGCGGCCTGCCTCGGCGAGCAGGTTCCCGGCTCGGATCATCATCTTGCTGGGCACGCATCCCCAGTACGGGCACTCGCCCCCGACGAGCTCGGCCTCGATCCCCACCACATCCAGTCCGGCCTCTGCCAGCGTGCCTGCGACGTACTCGCCCCCGGGCCCCAGACCCAGGACGACCACATCGGCCTGCTCGCTCACCCTCATGTCTCTCCTCGCTGGTCGTCGGCTCACGCCGTCCGCGACAGGTTAGAAGGGCCAAGGCACCGGGCCCTGTCCGTCGGCGCACGGTGACTTGCCCGAGGACGCACAACGGGCACGGACCCCTCGCCCAGTGCGCTGCCGAGCACCACCGCATGCGCTCCTGGGCAACGAGTCCGCCGTGCGGGCACCTAGCGTCACCCCTGCACACAGAGCCCAGACCGCAGGAGGCGGATCATGACCACCAGTGCCCAGCACGTGAGCAGCCAGCCGTGGCTGCATCAGAAGGGAGAGATCATCCAGGAGTTCGGGACCGTCAAGCAGTTCCCTCTCGGCCTGTCCTACGAAACCCGCATGTACTCCTGTCAGCAGCTCAACAGAGTCCTGGCGGACACTCAGATCCTTTACGGCCTCTACAAGAAGCACCACTGGCTGATGCGCGGGGCGACCTTTTACCAGCTGCACCTGGTGCTGGACAAGCATGCTGGGGAGCAGCTCGAACTCGTCGACGCCCTCGCCGAACGGGTCCAGACCCTGGGCGGTGTTGCGGTGGGGGACCCCCGGCACGTCGCCGAGATCACCTCGATCCCACGCCCCCCGGACGGCGTGGAGGAGGTGCCGGCCATGCTGTCCCGGTTGCTGGCGGCGCACGAGACCATCCTGACCGAGGCCCACGACGCGGCTGCCCGTAGCGCGGAGTTGGGCGACGACGGCACCAACGACCTGCTGGTCTCACAGGTGATCCGGACAGGTGAACTCCAGGCGTGGTTCCTGGCCGAGCATTTGGTCGACACACCCCTGGTCCGTGCCTGAACGGGCCTGAAGCGCTGATGTTCGCGGCGTGGCTCGGCGCGAGCAACGCCGCGGCGTGCCGTTACACGGCGTGGGTCCGCGGTCAGCGGGGCGCGGGCTCTATGGCGGGAGCGGGCACCGGCCGCTCTGCGCCGCGCCCCGCGCCGGGTCCTCATCGCCTCGCGGCGTAGACTGACGGACCTTAACGCCCGGCTCGTCGACATCCGGACTCTGACCCCGCAGTCCGCTGCCGAGCTCATCACCAGTGCCCCACACACCGGCGATGAAGCTGATGACCACCCTGCCCGCGAACCCGACGCGCTGCTAGAACTCGCAGCCTTGTGCGGGTACCTGCCGCACGCACTGGAGATCGTGGTCAGTCTTCTGCGTAGACGCCGGCACTGCGCCAACTGCTCGGCGCCGTACGCCTCTAATCGCTCCAGCTCGGTGAACCCGAGCTTCGCCGCGAGGCGCATCGAGCGGACGTGGCTTGGCGTGTGGTCTTCGGTCACGCCGCCTGCTTGAGCTCGTGCTCGACAGGGCGGATCCAAGGCGCCATCGAGCGGTCGTCGGCCTCGGCGCGGACACAATCGTGTACGCAAGAGCCGCGCGAGGCGACAGGCGCAACGGCCGCACCCAGAGACGGGACCGTCTGGCCTTCCAAGGCAGCAGGCCGATGACCGTGGGAGCGCGCTGATCCCTGTCCGGTAGTTGGACCGGGGCCCGTCATGCGCTGGCGCCATTGGTGAAACTTGCGGGTTGAACGTGTTGTCGCCCTTCGTGATCCGTTGTGGTCGGCCAGAGGCGGATTCAGGGTGTTCCATGTGCTAGGGATTGAGCATGTTCTGCGGGCCTGGGCCGGGGGCTGTGGGTGTGAGGAGCATTGGTGGGTGCTGTCCTGCGGCGGGGTTTGACTCTTGAGATCTCTGACCGGGGTGTCTCGCTCACGCTGTGCCGACCGACACCCTGGACGCTACGGCTGCAGACCGCGCGTCTGGGCCCGATCCAACAAGTCAGGAGCCTGCCGATCAGTTGTGGCGTCGTCACGATTCTGACCGCCCGATGCGGCTCGGTACCGGCAACGTGACGCGCCATCGGACCGGAAGGGGGACGGGCATGTCCAGTTCGACCATGTCCAGTACGCTGCCTGCCCCGCAGACTTGTCGTCGACGCTCTGCGGGATACCGCGATCTGCTGAAGTAGGCCAGGAAGTGGGGAGCCGTGAGGCTGCCCGCGAGGTCTTCCACTTGGTCGGAAAGCTACAGCCAGGACCCCGCTCATAGGGGCTGTCGTGACAGATGAGAGGGTCAGACGGGTGAGCGAGACACCACCGAACACCCTCCAGTACCGCTTTGACGGGCCAGAAGACGCTCCTGTCCTGATCCTCGGTCCCTCACTCGGCACCACCTGGCACAGGTTGTAATGGCCGTCCATGGGCGTCCAGCCACTCCAGTGCGGGCACGAAACCGCAGGTCAGGGCCTCCTGGTTCGGGAGGGTCCGCCCAGTTCGTGATCGCTGTGTGATAGCGGGTGATACGGCGAAGCCCCTCCGGGAAGCATCCTGACGGGACTTCAGCGCGTGTCGGAGCCGTGAGACGACGAAGCCGCACCGGAGCGCTCCGGTGCGGCTTCGTCGTGAGATCGGGTGCGCTGGCGCGGACGATGCGGTCGGCGCTTCATGCGGTCCGTGTTCTGTGACGCTTCCGGGTGTGCGGGGATTTGCGATCGCACCCGTACCCCTCCGTACAAGGATCCGTTCCCCTGAGGACACGCCCCGCCCACGGATGGGCGGGAGCGCTCCCGAACCGCACCGGGGAAGCGCAGTGCTCAGGCGTGTGCGTGCCCGGTACGACGGCGTGCGACCCAGCCGAGGACGACGTCCACCGCGAGGAAGCCGGCGAGCGGGACTCCGGCAAGCGCCCCGGCAGCGCCCCCGCGGTCCCCAACACCACCAACACGACGGCCGATGATCGGTTACACCATCACGTGGGACGCCATCCCGCACATCCGCACCGCAGCCGCAGCGACTACGTCAGCCGTGAGGCGAGCTGACAGGCTCACTCGCGGACTACAACGGCCTGCTGCGCCATGGAACACGGGGGTCGCGACATCGCGGTCGCGGTGCTAGATCAGCCGGCCTCTCGGCCCTGGAGAGTCCTGGCTGCGACACCAGCCGCACCAGTCACACGTAGTGGTCAGACACTGTCTGGGACGGTGGGAGTGCCTGACGGGACTGCCGGGGCAGGACGCGTCCGCCAGAGCCTGCGCACCGCATCCGGCTTCTGCGATGCGGTGAGTGCCGTCTGGTCCGAGCCGCCGCCACGGCTGAGGTGCGCACCGATCGCCGACGTCGCCAGGCTCAGTACGGCGGCTGCGCACCGGGCGATCCGGAAGTTGTGACGTGAGGTGGCACCGATGTGGGAGCCGACCACCGCGACCAGGACGGTGACGCCGATCGCGGCAGAGATCTGGCGGCATGTCCGGGCACGTCGCGCGATGCGCGGGAGCGGCGCGCAGGAGCCAGGCGCAGTCTGGATAGTGGAGGTGGGTTGCCGTGGCGCACAACGAAGCCATTTCGCCCGTCGAGGGTGCGGCAGTACTGGAAGCTCTGTTCCACCGATCCCCGACTGGCCTGATGGTCCTGGACACGGAACTGCGGATCCTATGGACCAACGTCAACACGCCGGTCCTGAAATCGGGCCCCCCTGAAGAAATCATAGGCCGGTACTTCACCGACGTATATGACCTTTCCGCGCCCGGTGAGGTCGAGGCGATGCTGCACGGCGTGCTGGAGAGCGGTGCGCCCGCCCGGGGGCGACGAGTGGGGGTGCGTCCGAAGGGCGCGCCGGGGCCGGAGTACCGGTTCTCCGTCTCGGCATCTCGTCTTGAGGACGCGCAGGGCAGGATCTTGGGAGTGCTGACGGAGATACTTGGTGTCACCGAATGCGAACAGGTACGCGCCCGTCTGCGCCTCCTCGGCTCGGTACGCGACCGCGTGGGACAGACCCTCGACGTTGTGGCCACCTGCGAGGATTTGGTGCAGGCGGTGGTGCCGGACCTCGCCGACATCGCCGTGGTGGAAGTGGTGGAGGCAGTGGTGCGTGGCGAGGAACCTCCGCCGAGTCCTCTCGAACGGGGGGTGCCGCTGCGCCGTGCCGCCTTCGCCCGCAGCGGCGGCAAGGACCAGGTCCAGGCACATCCGGTGGGTGACGTGCGCGCTGTGCCGTTCCCGACGCCCTACGCCCAGACGCTGACCGACCTCAAGCCACGCCTCGTCGCCCTGGGTCCCGAAACACCTTGGCTGGCGGCCGTCCCGCAGCACGCCGAGGCGATCCGCGCCTCCGGTGCCCACAGCCTTATCACCACTCCCCTGACCTTGCGGGGAAAGGTGCTGGGACTCATGAGCCTGTACCGCACCAACCAGGGCGACGTCTACGATCAGGGCGATGTCACCCTCGCCGACGCAGTGGCCGCTCACGCCGCACTGTGCATCGACAACGCCCGCCGTTACACCCGCGAACACACCATCGCCCTGACGATCCAGCGCCACCTGCTGCTTCCCGAGGCTGCGACGCAGACGACCGTTGAGACCGCGCACATACTGGTGCCCTCTGAAACCGGCGGAGGCGGCGGGTTCGACACATTCGCCCTCTCCGGCGCCCGCACCGCACTGGTGGTCGGCGAAGTAGCCGGCCAAGGCATCCATGCGGCCACCACCATGGGACAGATAGGGACCGCCACGCGCTCCCTGGCCGCGCTCGACCTGGAGCCCGACGAGCTCCTCGCCCGCCTCAACGACTCCGCGATCAGCCTGGCCCAGGAACGCGCGGCTCTGCCGCCCGGCGACCCCATGCCGCTCACGGGAAGCTGCGCGTACGCGGTCTACGACCCGCTCGCTGGGACCTGCACCATCGCCCTGGCAGGCCACCCCCCACCCGTCATCGCCCATCCCGAGGGGAGCACCGAGATCCCTCACCTACCGAGCGGACCTCCCCTGGGCAGGACCGAAGGACCCCCCTTCGCGGCCACCACGGTCTCTCTCCCCGACGGCAGCATCCTCGCCTTCTACACGCCATCCCTCCTGCACACCTCCCAGGACCCGGAGACCCTCCAACGGGTGCTGGCCCACCCTGACCGGCCACTGCAGGATCTGTGCGACGACGTGCTCTACGGGCTGCGGAACGACACCCGCCACGGCGACGTCATCCTCCTCCTCGCCCGCACCCACACATTCCCCGCGGACCAGGTCGCCGCATGGCATCTCGACCCCCACCCCAAAGCCGTCGCCACGGCGCGCACCCACACCCGACACCAGCTCACCCATTGGGGAGTGGACGAGGAAACTGCCTACACCACCGAAATGATCGTCAGCGAACTGGTCACCAACGCCATCCGCTACGGCACACCGCCTGTGCAGTTGCGGCTCATCATGGACCACACGCTCACCTGCGAAGTCCACGACAGCAATGCCCTCGCGCCACGGCTGCGCCACGCGAAGACCATCGACGAAGGCGGGCGCGGCTTGTTCATCATCGCCCAACTCGCACAGAACTGGGGCGTCCGTTACTCCCTCGACGGCAAGACCGTCTGGGCCGAGCAGACTCTCCCGTCCGCAACCTCGCCCCGCCCCCAACAGCGGTCATAGCGGCACCGAGGACGCCCGGATCGTCGTCGGCCGGCCTTGCCGGCGAGAGCACGCCGGTGCAGCTGCAACTGCAGCTGCTCGGCCGGGTTTCGCCGAAGACGCCGAAGACGCCGCAAAGCACGAGCATCACGGCTCCGCCTTCGGCCAGGGCAGTCGCCCGGATTCAGCAACTGGGCAGCCGCTGGCGCTTTCAGCCGGGGAACTCCGCCACGGTATTCGGTCGCGCTCGAGGTCACCAGCAGCGGTCGCGGCCCCGCGGGACATGAAGTGGTTGTTGAAGGAGCCGAGGCCCATGTCCGCACGCTCCGCGATGGCTCGGACCGAGCGACTGCGTTCGAAGCCCTGGAGGCATGGCTGCGGACAGCCGCCTCCGCCGGGATCAGGAGGGCCACTCTGTCAGTGTCCAGCTGACAGGTGCCTCCGGCTCGATCGAGGTGCTGGTGGACGGAAAAGACGTCGCCCGGGGCAGCGCCTCCCGGGCAGGCAAAACCGTCCTCTACGCCGAGATCCGTCGGGGATCCGCCGCGCCCTCTGAGCGTCACAATCGCGGACATGGGCGACGTGTCTCATGCGTCACCGAACTTGCTCACCATTGTCAGGTCCGGGGCAGCGATGGCAGGGGCCGAGTGGCGATCTCCTGTGCTTCGGCGCGCGTCATGCCGAACATGCGCAGCAGGCGGAAGGCCAGCTGGTCGGAAACATGCGCGGCATCGAGGTCCGGGCGGGTCTCCAGCAGGTGGAGCACTCCGAGCAGGGCGCCGCCGACCATGGCCACGGAAGTGCGCGGGTCGTCGATGTCCAGCCGTCCGGTGTCGGCGGCGGCCCGCAGATCCCGCATCGCCTGCGGAGCCAATCCGCTGTCGGAAGTCAGATAGGACATGCCCGTACGGACGAGGATCCTGGCTATCTGTGTGTGGGTGCGCTGCAGTCGGCCGGTCAGGCGGACGCTGGCGGCGAAGATCTCCGCGGGGTCCTTCAGGTCTCCCACGACGGATTCCAGGAGTGCGCCGTGTTCCTCGAGGGTGAGGGCGACGGCCGCGTCGAACAGCTCGTCCTTGCTGGTGAAGTGGTTGTAGAAGGAGCCGAAGCCGACATCCGCCGCCTCGGTGATCTCCTGGATGCTCACATCGGTCCGCCCCTGATCCGCCAGGAACCGCTGCGCGGCGGCGATCAGCGCGGCACGGGTGCGCGCCTTGCGTCGGTCCACGCGGTTGGGCGTGTGGCTGGGTGTGTTGGCCCTGCCCTGTCGATCGATACTCATCTCTCCACCATGATCAGACGCATCATCTTTGATTGTTTCATCACGACTGACTGCTGTTGACGGGGTTGTCATCTGGACTGATTCTCTCATCACTGCTGACTGGAGCTGCTCGCGGGAGCGTTCCGGTCGGTGCCTGTCCAGGACTCAGGAGAGCCGATGAGTATCCAGGTCGTCCGCACCACAGACGGCTGGTGGGTGGAGAGCGGCACAGGACGGCTGCACCGCGTCGACACCGACGCGGACACCACCGCCGGCCTGCTCGCCGACCGTTCCGCCGTGCAGCAGGCGGCTGCCCGCGCCACGGGTGACCCCGACGCCGGGGTTTCGGTTGGAGAGGCCGAGCTGCTGTCGCCCGTCACCACGCCCTGCCGGGTGGTGGCGCAGATGGTCAACTACCGTTCCCACGCGGTGGACTCCGGATTCGACCCGGACACCGTCCCGCCAGCGTTCTTCCGCAAGGCGTCCGGGTCCGTCAGCGGGCCCTACCAGGACATCGAACGTCCACAGCACGTGCGTTTCCTGGACTACGAGGTGGAGCTCGGGCTGGTGATGGGTGCCGATCTGCCGGTCGGTACCGAGGTCACCGACTCCACTTTGCCGGCGTTCGTCGCCGCGCTGGTGGTCGCCGACGACGTCAGCGCCCGCGATCTGCAACTGCCCAAGACGCAGTTCTACGAGGCCAAGTCGTACCCGACCTTCACTCCGCTTGGGCCCCGGCTGCTCCTGGTAGATGCCGACGATCTGGCCCGCCTGCCGGACCTGCGGCTCACGCTGAAGGTCAACGGGGCCACCCGGCAGGACCGCACCACCACGGACATGATCGTCCGGCCCGCCCACGCCCTCAGTCTGCTCGCCCGCTTCCAGCACCTGCAGCCCGGTGACGTCCTGCTCACCGGAACCCCCGGCGGCACCGCGCTGAAGTCTCCGGGCAGGCTCCTGACCACGCTTGCCGCCCTGCTGCCCCCGCACAAGCGCTGGCAGAAGTTCTTCGCCCGCCAGCGGGCGAACCCCGACTACCTCAAGGACGGCGACGTCGTCACGGCCCGTATCGCGACCGACGACGGCGCACTCGATCTCGGCGAGCAGCGCACGGTGGTGCACGCCCGCTGACGGCTCCCGGGACCCCCGCCCGGGACCGGCCGGCCCGGCATCCCCGTACCGGGCCGGCCACCTGAACCCATCCCTCACCCTGCAAAGGCGCACCGGTGACACTCACACCCACCGACCTGCTGTGGCCCGCCCCCGACAGCAGCGCGGACCTGTCCGCGATCGAGGCCGTACCGCTGCACGAGCGCGGCCTGCCCGCCACCACCTACGATGCCCTGCTGCGCGCCGCCCGCCTGTGGCCCGACCGGCCGGCCCTGACGGTGCTACCCGATGCCGCTCGCTTCCTGCGCCCCGCCACCGCCACCTTCGCGCAACTGCGTGACCAGGTGCATCGCACCGCCAATCTTCTGGGCTCTCTCGGCGTCACCCGCCGGGCCGTCGTGGGCCTGCTCGCGCCGAACACCGCGGAGCTGCCCGGCGCGCTGCTGGCCGCGCAGGCCGCTGGCATCGCCGCCCCGGTCAACCCGGGCCTGGCGTCCGAGCACGTCGAGCAGTTGCTGCGGCGCAGCGGCGCGCGGGTGCTCATCGCCGCCGGTCCACAGCTGGATGCACAGGTGTGGGCCACGGCCCGGCAGGTCGCCACGGCCTTGCGGCTGGACGCGCTGCTGGCGCTGGCCCCCACCCTGGCTGACGGCCCCGCGCCCGCTCTGGACCCCATCGAGGGCGTACGCGTCGGCTATCTCACGGAGCTTGCCGCGTCCCATCCCGCCGATCGGCTGGTCGACATCAAAGCCCCGGCCGCCGACGACCTGGCCGCCTACTTCCACACCGGCGGCACCACCGGCATCCCCAAGCTTGCCGCCCATACGCACGCCAACGAGGTCGTCGACGCCTGGATGGTGGCCGCGAGCATCCCCCTCGACGATGACGCGGTGATGTTCGCGGCGCTGCCGTTGTTCCACGTCAACGCCCTGATCGTCACCCTGCTCGGCCCGCTGCTGCGCGCTCGGGAAGTGGTGTGGGCCGGGCCGCTGGGCTACCGCGATCCCGAGCTGTACGGCGTGTTCTGGAAGCTGGTGGAGCACTATCGCGTCGCCGCCATGTCGGCGGTGCCCACCGTGTACTCCGTCCTCGCCCATGTCCCCGTCGACGCGGACATATCCAGCATGCGGTTCGCCGCCGTCGGCGCCTCGCCGCTGCCGCCCGCCGTACGGGAGTCCTTCGAGAAGCATTCCGGTATCCCGCTGTGCGAGGGCTACGGGCTGACCGAGGCGACCTGCGCCTCCGCCCTCGGCCTGCCCGGCCACACCCGCCCCGGCAGTGTCGGCCGGCGCCTGCCCTACCAGCAGGTCAAGACGGTGCGGATCGACCTGGACACCGGTGAGTGGCACGACCTGCCGCCGGGCGCCACCGGGGTGCTCGCCGTCAGCGGCCCGGTCGTCTTCGCCGGGTACGTCGCCGAGCACACCGCCCACGGGCCAATCCTGGAGACCGCCGGGAAGATCCGCGACGGCTGGCTGGACACGGGCGACCTGGCCCGCATCGACGCCGACGGCTTCATCCATCTCGCCGGCCGAGCCAAGGACCTGATCATTCGCGGCGGCCACAACATCGATCCCGCCGCGATCGAGGACGCCCTCCTCACCCACCCCCAGGTCACCGCCGCCGCGGCGGTGGGCCGTCCCGACCCGCACGCCGGTGAGGTGCCCGTCGCCTACGTCACCGTCGCCCCCGGCGCCCAGACCGAGCCCGCCGAACTGCTCACCTGGGCCACCGAACGGGTCCCCGAGCGCGCCGCCACCCCGCGCGAGGTGCTCGTGATCGACGCCATCCCGCTCACCGCCGTCGGCAAGCCCTACAAGCTCGGCCTCCGCCTGGACGCAACCCGCCGCGCGGTCCACGCCGAACTGGCCGCCCAGGGCGCGGACTGCGACCCGGAACGCATCCTGTGCCGCCCGCACGACGGCGGTGTCCGCGTCACGGTGCCCGCCCCTGCCGACGAGGCGGTACAACGCAGGGTCACCGCAGCCCTCGACCGGTACGTCCTGCACTGGCAGTACGCCCCCAGCAAGCCACTTGAGAGAGAAACCCCATGAGCACCACCGCCATCGTTCTCGCCCTCCTCCTCGCCGGGATCCTCCTCCTGCTCGGGTCGGCCAAGCTCGCGGCAGTACCCGCGATGCGCCAGGCCGCGGCCCACGTCGGCATGACCACCACCCACTACCGCCTCCTGGGTGCCCTGGAGGTGGCGGCAGCGGCCGGCCTGCTGCTCGGCCTTCGGATCACCGCGCTCGGCGCCGCCGCATCGGTCGGCCTGATCCTGCTCATGGCCGGAGCCGTCGTCGTCCATCTGCGCAGCGGCGATCCGGCGGCCCGCTGCCTGCCGGCCGTCATCGCGGGTGCCTTGGCCGGAGCCCATCTCGTCGCGCTGGTCGGCGGCTAGCATTGCCGCCGCCTGGGCTCCGAGGAGCATCACGATGAGCCGCATCGACGTCCGCCAGCATCTGCCGCCCTGCGCCTCCACGCGGTGGCTGGCCTAGCACAGCGTTCATACCCAGCCCGCCTCCGCGGGCCGCCTTTCGCACGGCTCGGACGGCACCCACCGCATCTCACCGCCTTGGCCGCCGAGGCCGGGTGCGGCCTCTGAATCGACATCACTGTTTCCGGCGTCCCTTCCATGCCGTCCGGGCTGCCGACGCCCGCCCGTAGCGAGCGGGCGCCTCTCGGAACGACCAGCCTTTCGCATCCGTGCGCCGCCGCCCGCTCAATCCGCGGACACCCCGCCTCGATCAATCGACCGGGGAAACGCCCTTGGCGCTCTTCCCCCGCCGCTCCTGAGCCGTCCCCCACCCCATGGCCCCGAGCCGTGACACCCATGGAGTACCCATGAACGACATCGACGTCCCCGTCCTCATCGTCGGCGGAGGCGGTGCGGGGCTCACCGCCTCCATGCTGCTCAGCCGCATGGGCATCGAGTCCCTGCTGGTCACCGCCTGGCCCAGCACCTCCGTCCTGCCCAAGGCCCACGTCCTGAACCAGCGCGCCATGGAGATCATGCGCGACGCCGGCGTGGCCGACACCATCTACGCCGCCTCCACCCCGGCCGAGCAGATGTCCCACACCGCCTGGTACGTCGGCCTGGCAGGCGACCACGAAGATTACGGCCGCAGGGTCGCCAGGATGGAGGCTTGGGGAGCCGGCGGGCACTCTCCGGAGTGGCTCGCGGCCAGCCCCGAGCGGCAGGCCAACCTGCCCCAGATTCGCCTGGAGCCGGTCCTGCGCGCCGGCGCCGAGGAACTGGCGCCCGGCCGGGTCCGCTTCCACCACGAGCTGACCGAACTCGCCCAGGACGACGAGGGCGTCACCGCCGCCGTCACCGACCGCGAGACCGGCGAGACCTACCGGGTGCGTGCCCGCTACCTGCTGGGCTGCGACGGCGGCCGCACCGTCGGCCCCGCCGTGGGCATCGTCCAGGAGGGCGTGCGCAACCTCGCCCGCGTGGTCTCCTTCCACATCTCCGCCGACCTGTCCCAGGTGGCGACCGACCCTGACGTGCTGATCCGCTGGCTGTGGCTGCCCGACCTCGGCATCCCCGGTGTTCTCGTGCCCATGGGCCCCAAGCACTGGGGTCCCGAGTCCGAGGAGTGGGTCTTCCACCTCAACTACGGGCCCGATGACGGTCGCGCGCTGGACGACGAGTCCGTACTGGCCGACCTGCGCACGGGGCTGGGCCTGAGCGAGGAGGACGTGACGGTCCACATGATCTCCCGCTGGACCCTGGAGGGCGTGGTCGCCGACCGCTACCGCGCCGGCCGCGTCCTGATCGCCGGCGACGCCGCCCACCGGCATCCGCCCACCGGCGGCCTCGGCCTGACCTCCGCCATGCACGACGTCCAGAACCTCACCTGGAAGCTCGCCGCCGTGCTGAAGGGCCATGCCGGCGACGCCCTGCTGGACAGCTACGAGGCCGAGCGGCGACCGGCGGACGCCACCAACGTCCAGCGCTCGCTGGAGAACGCCATGAACCACATCGCCCTCAACGCCCTCTTCGGCGGCGGGCCCGGGGCGGGCGAGGAGGAGAACTGGCGGCAGGCCCGCCGCCTGTGGAGCGAGGACGCCGCCGACGGCGACTTCCGTCGCACCTTCCTGGCCGCCGTGGCCGCCCAGTCCATGGAGTTCAACGAACTGGGCGTCGAGTTCGGCTACACGTACGAGTCCGCGGCCGTCGTCCCCGACGGCACTCCCGCACCCGAGAACCCCGACCCGGTCCGCATCTACCAGCCCGCCGCCCGCCCCGGACACCCGCTGCCCCACGCCTGGCTTGAGGACCTCGACGGCCACGGCGTGGCCCTGGCCCGCCTGGTGCGCCCCGGCCGGTTCCTGCTGATCGCCGGGGAGGAGGGCCAGGCTTGGCGCGAAGCCGCCGCAAAGATCGCCGCCGAGAGGGGGCTGGCGCTGGATGCCATCCGGATCGGCCACGTCGACGGCGAGTACCGCGACCCGCGCTCCACCTGGACCGCCGCACGAGGCCACACACCGCAAGGCGCCATCCTCGTGCGCCCGGACCGCTTCATCGGCTGGCGCGCCCACGGCGCAGCCACCGACCCGGTCGCCGAACTCACCACCGCACTGGACACCCTGCTCGCACGGTAGGAACCGCTCACCTGCCGTGCCACCCGGCCTGCCGATCAGCGCCGCAGTCGGCGGGCCGGGCCCCCTAATCTCCGCCTCGCCTCCGGGACACAGCGGCACTGCGGCACCCGCCCCATCCTCGCGACAGGTCGTGGAGCCCACAGGAAGGAACCCCGTGAACGATCCGACACCCACCCCCGCCGACGCCCATCAGGGTCTGCACAGCGAGCAGGGCGCCCTGCGCGGGGAGCACCCCGGCCGCGCCGCCCAGCCCGTCATCAAGGTGGTCGACCTGGCCTGGCTGGAGTTCACCAAGCCCGACCTGGACCGCGCCGAGACCTTCGCCCACGACTTCGGGTTCACCACTGCCGCCCGCACCGGGGACACCCTCTTTCTGCGCGGCGCCCTGGCCGGACCGCACTGCCTGGTGATCCGCCGTGGTCCCGCCTCCCGGTTCATCGGCCCCGCCTTCCAGGCCGCCGACGCCGCCGACCTCGACCGGCTCGCCCGCGCCACCGGCCACACGGTCCGCACCCTGACCGAGTACGGCGGTGGCCGCGCCGTGGACCTGCTGGACCCCTCCGGCATCCCGGTCCGCGTCGTCCACGGCGTCACCGAGCAGCCCGCACAGCCGCTGCAACAGCCCCTGGTCCTCAACACGGGCACCACCACCGCGGCCGGCCGCATCAACGCCATCCAGCGCCCGCCCCGCGAACCCTCCCAGGTGCAGCGCCTGGGCCACGTCGTCCTCTCCACCCGGGTTTTCCGGCGCGCCCTGGACTGGTACCTGCAGCACCTCGGCCTGGTCGTCAGCGACTTCCTCTACCTGGACGGGCAGCGCGACCGCGGCCCCACCATGGCCTTCATCCGCTGCGACCGCGGCAGCGAACCCGCCGACCACCACACCCTGGCCATGCACCTCGGCCCCGACACGGGCTACGTCCACTCCGCCTACCAGGTCGCCGACCTCGACACGCTGGCCGCCGGAGGCGAGTACCTGCGCGAACGCGGCTACCACCACTCCTGGGGCATCGGCCGGCACATCCAGGGCAGCCAGATCTTCGACTACTGGCGAGACCCCGACCGCTTCATGCTGGAGCACTACGCCGACGGCGATGTCTTCGACAACACACTGGAACCCGGCTGGGCCGCCATGTCCGCTTCCGGCCTGGCCCAGTGGGGCCCGCCCGCCACCCGGGACTTCCTCGGCACCACCCCCTCGCCGGGGGCGTTCCTGCAGGCGATCTCCGCATTGCGCGAGGACAACGAGATCGACCGCGCCCGGCTGCTGGGCCTGATGAAAGCCCTGAGCAAATGACCGCCACCGCCCCTGAGCATGTACCCGTTGTGGTGATCGGTGCCCCGCCCACCGGGCTGACCGCCGCGACCCTCCTCACCCGTGCCACCTGGTCCGTGCATCCGTCGGCCCCCGGATGCAGGACCTCGCCACTTCCCAGCAGTGGCTGGCGAATGCTCTGCAGCACCCAAAGCAGGGACGCTGTCGCCGAACTGAGCGGAGGCATTCAATCTGCTGCGCCAACCGTCCCAGCTGTCGCAGGGCTGTCGGGCGTTGTTCCGGGCGCTCCTCCCGCGGGCCGGCCTGTCGGCGTGACCGCAGGAACCGTGATCTCCTGATCGCAGCGGGAGCGGTGCTCGGCCGGCGGGTGCTGCGTCAGCGGCTCGTGTCGGCGTCGCCGTCGTCATGGGAAGAACGCCGCGGTCTCCTGCCGCCCGGCGCGGAGTCGTCCCCTTGCTCTTGCAACAACTCAAGGAGTGCGGCATCCGCTCTTCTCTGATCTTCCTTCGTCAGCTCGACCGGTGCGTTGTTGTAGACGGTGTAGCGATCCGGATCGATGATGTTGGCGGCCCGCAGGGTGAACGTCAGCAGGCGGCGCCACCCCTTGCGGTGGCCGACTCTTGCTTGCAGCTGGACCTTGTAGTCACGGGCTTCCGGTATGAACCCGGAAAAGGGTGCCTCGAACTCGATGAAGAGTTGTTGCGCTTCTCTTCCGGGCACGACGAAGCCGGCCGGCAGTTTCGCGTCCTCGTCCGGCCCCGGCTGGAGGCGGGACGGTGAGGACACCCACAGCAGCGGCAGGTGAGAAGCGGGCTCGTCGGGGAAGGTCAGGATGAGGTCCTGTACGACGATCGGCTTGGGGCCGGTGTTGTGAAGGACGAGCGGGAGCCGCAGGCGGGCCGTGGACGAGTGAATGATCGCTGCGAAGGCGTGCGGCTCCCAGGTCTTCAGCCGCCCTTGCCTGGCGTTGAGCCACCAGAACGACGCCACGGTGAAGAGCAAAGCGCAGACCGACACCACGCCGGCGCCCGTGAGCGATGAGGACGCGGCCTGCTCGGTCGCGGTCATCAGCGGAACCACAGATTCAGTGTGTCAGCCCCGGCGCGGGCTCGCTAACAGGACCAGGGTCCTGTGCCGCCTGCGCGCAGAGACGGCTAGCACGACGCTCATGCCTGTCACGGGCGGCTGCTACGGCGCCCACTCCAACGTCACCATCCGCCACCGGCAAGGAGCACGAGATACCAGGCGACCAGTGCCGCGCACGCCACCGCGGGGACGAGTTTCGGCGGCCCGTCTCCTTTGCGCACGTGCGTGGTCACGGCACCGGCGAGCAGCATCAGCAGGCCGAGGCCGGCCAGCTCTCCGAGCAGCGGCAGGACCGGGCCGGTCGCCACGCCGATGACGCCTGCCAGCTCCAGCGCACCGATCAGCCGGTAGGCCGAGGTGGTGAAGCCGGCGTGGGCGGCCAGCTCGGGCATCGGGCCGAGGGCCATGATCT
Organism: Streptomyces sp. 142MFCol3.1; assembly: GCF_000424945.1. Lineage (NCBI taxonomy): Bacteria > Bacillati > Actinomycetota > Actinomycetes > Kitasatosporales > Streptomycetaceae > Streptomyces > Streptomyces sp. 142MFCol3.1. Next base: position 25,510 of record NZ_AUKV01000037.1, on the reverse strand, counting down.
TGGCCACGCCCAGCAGGGCGAAGATCAGCACGATCAGACAGGCCAGGGCGGCGGAGAGGCTCATGAAACGTCCTTGACGGTGTGCGGGTGACGGGCCTGGCGGCGTTCGGCTCCCAGGCCGGCGAAGTAGGCGACGAGGTCCAGGTTGTCGACCGCCGAAGGGTTGAGGACCTGCTCGGCGGGGCTGCCCTGCAGCAGGCGCTTGACCGGGACCTCGAGCTTCTTGCCGGTTCTGGTGTGCGGGATGGCCGGTACGGCGAGGATCTCGTCGGGGACGTGGCGGGGTGAGGCGCCGGTGCGGATCGAGTCGCCGATCTTCTCGCGCAGGGCGTCGTCCAGCGTGACACCGGGCGCGGGGACGACGAAGAGCGGCATCCAGTAGCCGCCGTCGGGTTCCTCCGCGCCGATGACGAGGGCCTCGGTGATCTCGGGGAGGCGTTCGACGATGTCGTGGATGTCGGCGCTGCCCAGGCGTACGCCGTTGCGGTTGAGGGTGGCGTCGGAGCGGCCGTGGACGATCACCGAGCCGTGGGAGGTGAGGGTGATCCAGTCGCCGTGCCGCCACACGTCCGGGTAGGCGGTGAAGTAGGCGTCGCGGTAGCGGCTGCCGTCGGGGTCGTTCCAGAAGTACAGCGGCATGGAGGGCATCGGGCGGGTGACGACGAGTTCGCCGACCTGGTCGACGACCGGCCGTCCCGCGCCGCCGTAGGCCGCGAGCGCCACGCCGAGGTTGGGGGCCGACAGCTCACCCGCCCACACCGGGGTGGTGGGGGCGCTGCCGGCGAAGCCGGAGACGACGTCGGTGCCGCCGCTGGTGGAGGCCAGCTGGATGCCTGCGCCGACGTGGTCGCGGACCCAGTGGTAGGCGGATGCGGGCAGGGTGGAGCCGGTGCTGCCGATGGCGCGGACGGCCGACAGGTCGTGCACGGAGGGTTCGATGCCCAGCTTGGCCATGGCCAGCAGGTACTGGGGGCTGGTGCCGAAGACGGTGACCCTGTGGCGGGCTGCCAGCTCCCACAGGACGTCCGGGCGCGCCACCGGCGCGGGGCTGCCGTCGTAGGTGCAGGTGGTGGCGCCGGTCAGCAGGGTGGAGACGACGAGGTTCCACATCATCCAGTGGGTGGTGGTGTACCACAGCAGGCGGTCGCCGACGCCCAGGTCGCTGTGCAGGCCCAGGGTCTTGAGGTGCTCCAGCAGGACGCCGCCGTGGCCGTGGACAATGCCCTTGGGCAGGCCGGTGGTGCCGGAGGAGAAGACGATCCACAGCGGGTGGTCGAACGGCACCGGAGTGATCCCGAGGTACTCGGTGCGCCCGGCCGCGTCCTCCCAGGGAACCGTCAGGCCCGCGGCCCGGGTCTCGGACCACGCAAGGCCCATGTGATCCACGAGAACCGTGGCCTTGAGCGTGGGAAGGGCGGCGGCCAGTTCGAGGGAAGCGGCGCGGCGGTCGTGGCGGGTGCCGTTGAAGAGGTAGCCGTCCGCCGTGATGAGCACCGTGGGTTCGAGCTGGGCGAAGCGGTCGGCTGCGGCCTTGGGCGCGTAGTCCTGGCCGCACACCGACCACACCGCGCCCAGGCTGGCCGCGGCGAGGAAGGCGATGACGGCGTGGGGCGTGTTGGGCAGGTAGCCGACCACCCTGTCGCCCTGTCCGACGCCCAGGTCGCGCAGGGTGGCGGCGACGGAGGCGACCTGGGCGCGCAGCTGTCGTCCCGTGATCTCGTAGGCGGCTCCGGTCTCGTCCAGCGCAGTGATCGCGGGTGCGTCCGGGTGCAGGTTGCGCAGGGCGTGGTGGGCGTAGTTGAGGGTGGCGCCGGGGAACCAGCGGGCGCCGGGCATGGTCTCCTCGGCCAGCACCCGCTCGTACGGTGTGGCGGCGTCGATGTCGAAGTACTCCCACACCGCGGCCCAGAAGCCTTCCAGGTCGGTGACGGACCAGTGGTGCAGGGCCTGGTAGTCGGTGGGGTCCTGGATGCCGTCGGCGCCCTGGTGCCGGGCGGCCCAGCGGGCGAAGTCCGCGATGCGGCTGCCGGCGGCCGCTTGGGGGTCGGGCGGAAGGAAGGGCTCCGGACAAGGCGTGGCGTGCGGGGTGGTCATGGTCTGGTGTTCCTCGTCAGGGTGCGTGCGGGGCTTCGGCGGGGCGGCGGGCCGTGTGCAGCAGGGGAGCCCAGGCAGCGGCGTCGGTGAAGTGGCCGGTGCCGGTGGGGACGGTGTCCAGTACGACGCGGTCGGGGCGCAGCAGGGCGGCGTCGGCCCGGCCGTGTGCCAGCCAGGCGGCCAGGGTGCCGTCGTCGTCCAGGTCGTCGACATGGATCACGGAGGCGTCCAGGGCCGTGGCCACGCCCGTCATGCGCGGGGTGGGCGGCACAGCGGTCAGGAGGGCGAAGGAGTCCCCGAGGATGTCGTCGAGGCGCTCTCGCCTGCCGTCGTACAGCACCCAGGGTTGTGGGCAGATGGTGCCGGCCAGCGAACGGCCGGTCAGCCGGGGGCGGCGTCGTACCAGCGGATTGGCCGTCAGTACGGGGCTGAGGTCGCGGCTCACCGCCGCGGTCACGCCCGGGAGGCGGCATGCGGCGCTCACCATGGCCCGGCGGATGGCCGCACCGCGGTCCTGTCCGCCGGTCATGGCCCAGCCGACGGCGACGGCGACACGGATCACGTGGCGGGCGTGCGGCTTGCGCTCCTGCTGGTAGGTCTCCAGCAGTCGGTCGTCCGCGCCCTGCTGAAGGACGCGGGCGAGTTTCCAGGTGAGGTTGCGGGCGTCGCGCAGGCCCGCGCACAGGCCCTGCCCGATGAAGGGCGGGGTGAGGTGGGCCGCGTCGCCCAGCAGGAAGACGCGTCCTCGGTGCCACCGGTCGGCGAGGCGGGCCCGGAAGGTGTACCGCGCCTGCCGGATCACCTCGAAGTCGCCGCCCCCGCGGGCAGCGGACGGCAGGTCGACCCAGGGGGCGACCAGCTCGTGCAGCCGCTCCAGCCCTTCCGGGCCGTCCAAGGGCTCACCCTCGGCCAGCCGGAACTCCCAGCGGTAGCGGTCCTCGCCGACTCGCATGAAGGTGGCCGGCCGGGTGGGGCAGCAGATCTGCTCGGCGCCTTCCCAGGTGCGCACCGGGAGGCTGGTGCGTACGTCGATGACCCGCCAGCTCTCCTCGAAGTGCAGGTCCTCCCACACGGCGCCGATGGCGTCGCGGGTGAGGCTGCCGGCGCCGTCGCAGCCGAGGACGGCATCGGCCCACACGTGCTCGTCCTCGTCGCTGCCGTCGCGGCGGAAGGTCACCCGCACCGGACCCGCGGCAGCGGGCGATCCGTCGCTGGCCTGGGTGACGGACACGACCTCCACCCCGCCCCACAGCTCGCACTCGGGGCGGCGCGCCAGGGCGTCGCGCAGCAGCCGTTCCAGCTCCGGCTGGTCGAACATGCTGGTCTGCGGGAAGCCGTGGTGTCCGTGCAGGGACCGCGGGAACTCGGCGATCACGCGACGCCGGGCGTCCAGCAGCCGCAACCCGGGCGCCGGCCGGGCGAGGGTGGCGAACTCCTCGTGGATGCCGACGCTCTGCAGGATCCGGCGGACCTCGTCGTCCACGACGACCGCGCGCGGCAGGGGGTAGACGTCCCGGTGGCGTTCCAGGAGCAGGCTGGGCACTCCGTGCCGGGCGAGCAGGAGCGCGGCCGTGACGCCCACGGGTCCCGCGCCGATGATGACCACCGGTCTCCGGGCTGTGGCGCTCACGTCGCGTCCGCCACGGCGGTCCGCTGCTCGCCCAGGTCGATGTGCCCGTCGGGGGTGGCGATGGTGGCGGTGACGAGGTCACCGTCGCGCAGGTACAGGGGGTTCCTGGCCTGGCCCTTGAAGAACGCCTTCCACTTCAGCGCGGGCGGCAGCAGGGCGGCGATCTTCTCTACCGGCTTGGGCGGGGCCTTCAGTGCGGTGCCGCCGGGTGTGCCGGTCAGCAGCAGGTCGCCCGGGTCGAGGGTCTGGAAGCGGGCGAGCAACGTGAGCGCCCGCGCCGGTCGTACGATCATGTCGGCGAGCGTGCGGTCCTGGCGCGGTACGCCGTTGACCGACAGCCGCAGCCGCAGGTCGATCAGACGTGCGAAGTCCTCGGGCTCCAGCAGGGCCAGGTACGGCCCCGTCGGTGTGAAGGTCGGGTAGGACTTGCTCTCGTAGAACTGTGTCTTGGTCAGCTGGACGTCGCGGGCGCTGACGTCGTTGGTGAGGACGAGGCCGGCGACGTAGCGGGGGAGGTCCTGCTCTTCGACGACGGTGCCCACGGGCAGCGGCGCACCCATGACGAGGCCGAGTTCCACCTCGTAGTCGAGGAATCTCACGTGCGCGGGGCGGACGATCGGCTCGTGCGGACCGCTGACCGAGCCGGACGCCTTGCGGAAGAAGGTGGGCGGGATGTCGCCGGTGAAGCCCGAATCCTTCGCGTGGCTGCGGTAGTTGACCATCTGGGCCACCACCCGGCAGGGGGTGGTGACCGGGGGCAGTGCCACCAGACCGGCGACGGGCGTGCCGCTGTCGTCGGAGGCGGCGGCCTCGCGGACCGCGTCCCGGTCGGCGATCAGCTCGGCGGTGGTGACCGCCTTGGTCTCGATACGGACGGCGCGCTCGCCCCGGACGGCCCACCAGCCGTCGGGGGTGCGCAGAACGTTGGTGCTCATGAGCTCATCGCTTTCATCAGGCCCAGCAGGCGTGCGGGGTCGAGTTCGTTGTCGCCACGCAGGGCCGTCATGACCTCGCGGATCTTGGCGGGGGAGGGGTTGGCGCCCAGGAAGTCGCGGGTGACCGGCGGCCCCCACTGCGCGAGGCCGCTCGCCGACATAGGTGCCCATCCGGGTTCGAGGTCGCAGGAGAACAGGTCGCCGTCGGCGAAGTGCTCCAGCATGAAGCGGTCCGGGTCGCGCCAGTAGTCGAAGAGTTGGCTGCCCTGGATGTGCCGGCCGATGCCCCAGCTGCGCCGGTAGCCGCGTTCGGCCAGGTACTCACCACCGGCGGCGATCGCGTCGAGGTCGGTGACCTGGTAGGCGGAGTGGACGTAGCCAGTGCCGGGCCCGAGGTGCAGGGCGAGGGTGTGGTGGTCCACGGGCATGCTGCCCTGGTCGCAGCGGATGAACGCCATGGTCGGCCCGCGCTGGCGCTGCCCGTCCAGGAAGAGGAAGTCGGACACGATCAGCCCCAGGGTGTCCAGGTACCAGTCCAGGGCCCGCATGAACACCCGTGTCTCCAGCACCACGTGCCCGAGCCGCTGAATACGCGACGGCTCGCGGGGCGGCCGCTGGGTGGCGTTCGTACGGCGGCCTTCGACTCCGGTGTTGATGATCAGCGGCTGCTGCCCCGGCAGGGCGGGCAGCTGCTCGGCGCAGTGCACGACCCGGACCGGGAAGCCGGAGGGATCGAGCAGGGTGACCGACTGTCCGCCGCCGGGTACGTCGATGTCCCGGACCTCACTACCGGTCGCGCGGGCGAGCCGGTCCAGATCGCCCCGCTCGGCCGCGCGGAACGCCGGCCCGATGAAGCGGGATGCCGACCCGGAGCGGATGACCATGCAGGGGGAGCCCGCGAAGGTGCCGCGCAGCCACAGTTCCCGCTCCGTGCGGGCGGCGACGGCGAATCCGAAGTCACGGGCGAACACCTCGGCCCGGTCCAGGTCCGGCTTCTCGAACTCCAGCCAGGCCAGATCCGCCACTTTGATCACCGGATTCCGGGCTCGTCCTGGGTGTTCACCGCGTAGGGCGCCCTGCTCACTGTGGAGGTCTTGGTGGGGCGTCAGAGGACCGCCCTTGTTAACGGGGATGTGGGACATGGTGTCCTCCAAGCAACACTGCCGTAATGAGGAAATCATCAACTCTGCCGTTTCTCGTCGTCAATAGGTGCAGCCCAAATAATTGAGGATCTCATCAGTAATGGCAGTGTCATCGTTGCGGCGGTTACACTGGGCGGTATGCCGACGTCAGCCCCGCCCAGGAACCGCTTCGAGCGACGCCGTGCCGAGACCCGCCAGGCGCTCGTCCGCGCGGCCCGGCAGATCCTCGCGGAGACCGGGGACACGAGCGCGAGCATCCAGGCCATCGCCGAGCGCGCCGATGTGGGCTTCGGGTCCTTCTACAACCACTTCGAGTCGAAGACGGAGCTGTTCGACGCGGCGGTGACGGACGCCCTGGAGGAGTTCGGGCAGGTCATCGACGCACGCGTGGAAGGCATCGACGACCCGGCCGAGCTGGTCGCGGCCGGCTTCCGGCTCACCGCCCGGATGGCCGACTCCCACCCGGAACTCATGCGGATCCTGCGCGACCGCGGCTTGGTCCACATCCACTCCGACCGCGGCCTCGCCCCACGCGCCCTGCGCGACCTGGAGATCGGCATCGCCTCAGGCCGCTTCACCTGCGGCAACGCGACCACCGCCCTGTCCGCGCTGGGCGGCACCCTGCTCTCGCTGGTGGCTCTCCGGCTGGACCGCCCAGAGCTCGACGGCGACGAGGCCGCCTCCGACCTGGCCGAGATGGTCCTGCGCATGCTCGGCCTCGCTGCGGACGACGCCCACGAGGTCACCCGTCGCCCGCTGCCCGGCCTCGCCCGATGACCTCCCGCACCTGAAGCGCGGCCCTCTGTGGTGCTACGCCGGCGGCGACGAGGAACGCGGTCGCCGCGGCCTCACCATTGGGGTCCGCCCACGGGCGTGCGGTGTTCTCCTCGGCGAGGGCCAGCATCAGTGCCTCCAGTGCTCGGGCGAGGACGGGTGCCGGAAGGTGGTCCGCGAAGACGCCTTCGCGCTGACCGCGCCGTAGGGTTGCGACGGCTTCTGCGCGGGCCGGTGCCAGGGTGGTGCGGATCGCGTCCTCTCCCAGGTGGCGCCGTCCCAAGGTGATGAGCAGGCGGTAGTGGTCGCCGACCGTCCATGCCGCCAGCACCATCCGTGTCATCGCCTCGATCGGGTCGGCGTCCGCGGTACGGGCCTCGGCGAACGCCTGCCGGAGTTCATGGCCTGTTTCCTGTGTCAGGTCGGCGATCAGCGCATGCCGGCTGGGGAAGTGTCCGTAGAGGGTGCGCCGGGCGACGCCGGCCGCCTCGGAGATGCTGTCGAGACTCGCGTCCGGGTCGTCCCGCAGTTTCCGCCGGGCGGCCGCGAGGATGCGCCTGTGGTTGGAGTGGGCATCCCTGCGCTGCGGAGTACGGCCCGGGGTGTCGGTCGTCTGCATGGTTGTTCCTCTCCACGGTTGCCGGAAAGCCGTGGGCGCCGGTGCTCCCTCACGCACCGGCGCCCACTCACCCCTGCCCAGGGTGGCTTGTCGTCCTGCTGACGGGCGTCAGGGGACGAGGATGAGGCGGATCGGGTCGCCGATCTTGTTCTCCAGTCGGTTGACGGCGTCGGCGGCCTCGATGAGCGGGATGTGGTCGGTGATGGAGGGGGCCAGGTCGAGGCGGCCGGCCGCGGTCAGCTGCACCAGCTCGGAGACGGACTCGGGGAAGCCGCCGTAGTGGCCGCGCACCTGCTTCTGCAGGTAGTTGAAGGTCAGGCCCTCGGTGATGGTCAGTGGCCGGGGGGTGATGCCCACCAGGATGAGGGAGCCGCCGAGGCCGAGGACGGAGGCGGCCTGGTCGCGGACGGCGGGCACGCCGGCGCAGTCGAAGGCGAAGTCGAGGCCGCGTCCGCCGGTGGCCGCGCGGACCTGGTCGGCGAAGTCCGGGGCTGCCGGGTCGAGCGCGAGGTCCGCGCCGAAGGCCAGGGCGCGCTCGCGGGCGCTGGGCAGCGGGTCGACGGCGATGATCGGGGCGGCGCCGACCAGGCGGGCGAGGCGGACGTTGTGGGCGCCGACTCCGCCGACTCCCCAGACGCCGACGGACTGGGCGGCACGGACGCCCGCGGTGGCGACGACGGCGGCGTAGGGGGTGGAGACCGCGTCGGGGATGATCGCGGCCTGGTCGAAGGGGAGGCTGTCGGGGATCGGGATGAGGGTGTCCTCACGGGCGATCATGTACTCGGCCCAGCCGCCGTCGTAGTCGATGCCGGCGGTGAGCATCTGGGTGCAGGGGCGGTGGCGCACGCATCCGGCGCACGTGCCGCAGGTCTTGCCGGCCTCCAGGGTGACGCGGGTGCCGACGGGCAGGCCGCGCTTGAGGTCGGGGCCGTGCGTGTGGATGACGCCCGAGACCTCGTGGCCGACGGTGACCGTGTCGGAAGTGGCGAACAGAGGGACGAGGGAGCCGTCGAGGAGGTGGACGTCGGAGAGGCAGACACCGGCGGCCTTGACCTCGATGAGGACCTCGCCCGGGCCCGGCACGGGGATGGGGACCTCTTCCACGGCGAACTTCTTGCTGTCCAGGTGGAAGCGTCCGGCGAGCATGGTGTCCATGGTGATCTGCTTTCTGTGAGCGGCACGGCCCCGTGGTTCGGGCCATGGGTGCCATGGGGTGTCTGAGTGGCTGGTGGGGCCGGGAGGCGTGCGGGGGAGGCAGGACGTCCGCACGCCTCCCGGCGGCTGGGGGTCGGCGCGCCTTGACGGCGTGCGACGGTCAGGCGAAGACGTCCTGCTGGTAGCGCTCGTCCGCTTCGAGCTGGGCGAGCCACTGCTGGGCGGTCTCGTCGTCGCTGCCGGTCTTCTGGCGGTGGATGGCGGCGAGTGCCTCGCGGACGGCGGGGGCCATGCGGCGGCCGTCACCGCAGACGTAGATGTACGCGCCGTCCTCGATGGCCTGCCACACCGTGTCGGCGGCATGGGCGATGGCGTTCTGCACGAACCGGGCCGGGTGGCCGGTCACCGCGGAGAAGGCGGTGTGGATCTGCGCGATGCCGGCCTGCTCCCAGTCCTGCATCTCCTGCTTGTAGAAGTAGTCGTGCTCCGGGTGGCGGCAGCCGACGAAGACCTGCGACACGCCCACCCGGGTGCCGTTCGCGTGCTGTGTCGCCCGCTCCTCCAGGAAGCCGCGCAGCGGCGCGATGCCGGTGCCGGGGCCGATGAGGATCAGCGGGGTGGCGGGGTCGGCGGGCGGGGCGAACGTCGGGGAGGGCACGCGGACGTAGCCGTATATGACATCCCCGGGCTCCAGGCTCGCGATGTAGGAGGAGCAGGTGCCGCGGTACCGGCCGTCGCCGGACAGGGCCGGGCCTTCCAGCAGGCCGACGGTCAGGCGTACGTGGCGTGGGTTGGCCGACGGGGCGGAGGAGATGGAGTAGAAGCGGGGACGGATGGGGCCCGTCATCTCCAGGAAGACCGCCAGCGGCAGCTCGACCGCCTCGAAGCGCTCCAGCAGGCCCAGCACCGAGATGCGCTTGCCGAGGATCTCCTTCTGGTAGCGCTCCTCGGCCTCCTCCGTTTCAGCGGTGTACGCCTGGAGCTGCGGCCGGGTCCACGGGCACTTGGTGTACTCAGCGAGCGTCTGGATCTGGGACCGGGTGGCCACGTCCTGCAGCTCCAGGAACTCGGTGAGCAGGATGCCGGCGGTGACCGGGGTGCCGACCGGCAGGTGGGTGCGGCCACCGGCCGGCTGGTCGAGGCGGAGCACCTGGTCGTAGTCGACGCCGAGCCGCCTCAGCGCGCGCTCCACCAGGGCGAGTTCGTTCTTGGCGAAGACGGCCAGGTGGTTGCCGGTGTCGTAGGTGACGCCTTCGGGCAGCTCGAAGGTGATGGACTTCGCGGACGGGCGCGGCGGCTCGATGCTGAAGTCCCACAGTCCGGTCGCGTCGGCCACCAGTTCCTCGTTGGCGACCACGGTGAGCGGATACGCCTGCTCGGAGACGATGGCGGGGCGCACGTCGGACTCGGTGAGCAGCTGGACCTGGTAGCGGGGGCCGCTCGCCTGGGAGGTGTCGGCGGCGTACTCCTCGGCAAGGGTGGCCCACAGGTTGTCCATCCACCGCGTGGCCATGCCGTCGAAGTCACCGGCGGCGTCCGCGATGCCGCGCTCGACGACCGGGGTGGCGCCGGCGGCCAGCAGACCTTCCTCGATCCGCTTGGGGAATGCCTGGTAGGTGGCCACCCACTGGGTGTTGCCGGCGCCCAGCAGCGCGTACCGCACATTCGCCAGTGAGCCCTCGGGCAGCCCGGCGGCGATCAGGTCGTCGAAGCGCTGGGCGTTGTCGGGGGCCTTGCCGTTGTAGCTGGCGGCGACGACGGCGAGCAGGCCCTCGGAGGGCAGGTTGTCACCCAGCTCGTCCAGGCTCACCAGCGTGGTGCCGAAGCCGGAGCGCTCGCCGCGGTCGGCGATGGTGCGGGCCAGGTCCTCGCACGAACCCAGGCTGGAGCCGTAGGCGACAGTCAGGTTCACCCCGACACCGCTGACCGCTGCCGGCGCCTGCGTGTCGCCGGTCTGCACGTCCGCGGCGCCGAAGACGGTCCGCTCGTGCTCCTGACGACGGCGGACGATCAGCTCGAAGTTGCCGGGCTTGCGCGTCAGCGCCTCCCGGGGGTCCATCTTGTAGTCGGTGGTGTCGGAGAACTTGAACTTCTGCAGCACCAGCGCGAGGGCCAGGCGGGCCTCGGTGAGCGCGAACTGGCGGCCGATGCAGGCACGTACGCCGTTGCCGAACGGCTTGTAGGCGTGCGGGTGCTGCTGGACGCGGTTCTCCGGCAGCCAGCGGTCGATGTCGAACTCCTCCGGCCGCTCCCACGCCTTGGGGTGGGTGTGCAGCGGGCCCTCCAGGATGAGGACCTTCGCGCCCTTCTTCAGCTCGTAGTGGCCGCCGATGACGGTGTCCTCCCGCGCCGTCTTGCCGAACGCCGGGATGGGAGCCCACAGGCGCAGGGTCTCGTCCAGGATCCGCGGGATGACGTCCAGCTGCATGATCGTGTCGTAGTCCGGGACGGTGTCACCTGGCATCAGCCGGTCCACCTCGGCGTACGCCTGGGCCAGCACGTGCGGGTTGCGCATCAGCGAGTACGTGGCGAAGGACAGCAGGCCGCTGGTGGTCTCGTGACCGGCGATCAGGAACGTCAGCACCTGGTCGCGGACGTTGTCGTCGGCCAGCAGCTTGCCGGTCTCCGGGTCGGTGGCCTCCAGCATCAGGCCCAGCAGGTCCTCCTCCCCGCCGCCCTTCCCCTCGCGGCGCTCCTTGATCACGCTCTCGACCAGCTCCTGCATCAGCTGGACGTTCTCGCCGTACTTCTTGGCATCGGCCTTGCGGAGCTTGGTCATCATCGGCAGCTCCTGCGAGCGCCGCAGCGACTCCACCAGCGCACCCAGCAGCGCGTTGAGGAAGGGGTGCAGCTCCTCCTTCTCGAAGGAGTCGAACCGGTAGCCGAACCCCGACAGGGCGATCGTGTCCAGCGTCAGCCGGGTGTAGTCGTCGGTGATGTTCACCGACCGCCCCTCCTTGCGCTCCCACTTGCCCGCCAGGTTCTGGGCGATCTCCAGCATCTGCCCGTAATAGGCCCTCATGGCCCGCTGGCTGAACGCCGGCAGGAGGATCCGGTGCGCCATGCCCCATTCCTCCTCGTGCTGGTGGGCCGTGAACAGGCCCGCGCCCGCGAAGTCCCGGACATGCTGCAGCGGCGTCTTCTCGATCTGCTTGAAGAACCGCGTCTCGTCGGAGACCTCGGCCACCAGGTCCGGGTCGTAGACGAAGACCTGCTCGACACCGGCGATGTCCAAGCCGTAGATGCCCTCGGGGAACTGCTTGGACAGCTCGCCGAAGTACTCCACCGGGTTGGTGCCGGGGATCTGCGGCGTGTTGCCGAGCAGGGGGATCCCGCGCGGGGACCGGATGGGGCGAAGGTCGTTCGCGGAGTGCGTGGTCATGTCTTGCTCCTCTGCGTGGAGGGGATGGGCAAGGGCGCGCTGCTCAGGTCGATGCCGTGGCGCCGTACGGAAACATACGCCGTATGGAATTGGTACCGTACGACGTATGGAAACGTGAAGCAAGGCCGGTCGCCCTGGTGAGTGCTGTGATTCAGGTCATTTTCATACGGCGTACGAAACTGATACCGTACGAGGTATGGAAAAGAAGGTGAGGCGTCCCCCGCGGGGAACGAGGAAGAGGGACGTGCCTCTGACCGAGGCCGGGATCTACGCCGCCGCCCTGCGGCTGATCGACGCGGACGGTGTCGAGGCGCTCACCATGCGCAAACTCGCCACCGAGCTCGACGCGAACCCGATGTCGCTGTACCACCACGTGCCGAACAAGGAAGCGGTGCTGCGTGGCGTGACGAGAATGGTCGGAGCGCAGTTCCGCACCGTGACACTGGAGGACGCTCCCTGGCAGGAGCGGATCCGTCTGCTCGCTACAGACTTCCGGACCCTGGCGCACCGTCACCCCAAGCTGCTGGCTTACTCGTTCAGCCACCAGCCGGACTTCATCCAGCCCGACGACCCGTTCTGGACCGCCCTCACCGCCATCGTGGCCGCTGCCGGTGTGCCGCAGTCAGAGGTCTCGAAGATCGCCGCGCTGATGGTCGCCGTCGTCATCGGCGTCCTCACCGCAGAACTAAACGGCGCACTCCACCAGTGGTCGACCCTCAAGCCCCACGGCCCTGAAGCCGACGAAGACGGGGCCACGGACGCACACCCTGGCTCTACGGGTGCGGCCCCCGAAGGCCCTGACCAGGACCACATGTTCCGCCTCGTGATGGACACGCTGATCACGGGCCTGGAAAGCCGCCTCACCGCCGGTCGTGACGGCCGGCACGCCGGCCATTGAGCCAGTCAGCCTGAGAGCTGCGCCCCAGGCACTGGCGGCTGAGGCGCACCCGCAGTCGGGCGATCTCAGGCTGCGACACACGGGAGCCACCCCGTCACATCGGTGAGACCGCCCGGTGGGGTGGTTCCACATCCAAGCTCTACACGGCAGCCGTATGCCGACGCTGAACCGTGAAATGACCATGGTCGTTGGCTTGTTCCTGGTCTCCCTCCTGGAGGGGAACCGTCGGCCTCGTCGAGCTGCCGACTCCAGCAGTACCCGGCCTCACCGCTCGCTGGGGCTGCCGCCACAGCCAGAGCCGCAGGACGATCTGGCTCGAGCAGCGCATCGAACGTCGTTCCTACTGAGCCCCCGAGCTCGTGGTCGACGCATCCGCTCACCGCAGAGCTCCGTCCGTCGTCGCGCCTACAGGGAATCTCATGCCGGGGATCCAGCGGACTCCTTTTCGCTCAGCTCGGCTCAGACCGTCTTGACGTGGCGGACGTGCCGCGTTCCCCAATGCTCGGCGAACTGAGCGACCAGGAGCAGACCCCGTCCCCCCCTCGTCGTAGGTGCGGGCCCGGCGCAGGTGAGGTGTCGTGCTACTGCGAGATCTCTTCATCGGGCAGCCGCCCGTCCCAGTAGCCGTCCATGAGCCGAGCAGTTCAGCAGGCTCGGCCAGCACTCCGGCTGACCGCAACTCGGCCGTCGTCCACCAGTGGGCCTGCGGGGCGAGCGCGAAGCGGACAAACGGCGGCCAGACTTCCGCTGCAGGGCGCACCACGACGACGTAGACGCCTTCAGATGCGTCCCTGCGGCAGAGCCTGCCGATGAGTGGCGAGCTACGGAGCGCGGGAAGGTGGGCGACGCGACGCAGGTAGCGGGTTGCCGCGTGGCGGCTGGTCTCACCGGGGCGGGTCGGCCGCGGAGTCGCGGCGAACATCCTGACCGAGGCTTGCTTCGGCCCGACCGTCCTCGACGCCACGACTGCTGACAGCCACTCACCATTGCGGTGAACACCGAGGCGCAGACGTCCGTGTGCCTGCCTCAGGTCGCACCCTGACAGGACTCACCTTTCGGCGAGGAAGTGCGCCAGCAAGCGGTCGAAGTCGCTGTGGTCAAGCTCGGCCCCCCGGGGCACCACTGCCTCCGTTTCCTGCAGGAACGCCTTGAATTCCTGCGCTGGGGCCTTGAGCAGGGCCGTACCGGACGGCGGGTTGAGAAGGATGTACAAGTCGCGGCAGCCCTCCTCGCCGGTGGGCCAAATGCGAACGTCTCCCTCGCCGGCGGGGCCCTCCAGGCCGTCGATCAGCAAATCGCGCCCGATGATCCATTCCACCGACTCGTCGCTGTCGACATCGGTGGCGAATGCGGCATGGACCACGTAGGGATCACTCGGCTCGTACCGCAGATTCATGATCACGGGCAAGGTCGTCGCATACACGCCGACAAGCTTCACAGGTAGGCCCTGGATCAGGGTTCTCAATGACTTCATTGGGTCTTACTCCTGGTGCTTCGAGTCATCCGGGGAGCGCCATCGGAAGGGCTGTCGTCGGATTCAAAGGGGCTGCACAGAGACGCGGTTACTGCGAGGACCGGTGGCGGTCGGCACGAGGACACCAGCAGGAGCAGTTCTTCATGCCGTCGCACGGGCGCCCGGCCGACGGGAGCAGGCGAGGCCACTGCCGGCCGTGGCCATCACGGAGATGTGGCCAACGGTGGTTGCCGGACAAAGGGCGCCCTTGGCCTCAGCGATCGACGCTGTACCGGTCGTGGTTGTAGTGAACCGACTCGTCGCGGTCCCCACCTCGACGCCGGCCGTGGTTGCCGGGGCCCGGTCACGCAGTGCAGAGCCGTCCTTGGACCGGAACGACATGCTGTCCGAGTCCGAGGAGATGCACATGACCGCACAGGCGCCCGCCACTGGTGGGTCGTCATCGACGACACCGGAACCACCATCGCAGGGCCGCCGGATACCGGCCCTGCTGGCCGTGTCACTCGTCGCAGGCCGACCGTCAGCGCAAGGGTGATTCCACGGTGGGAGTCAGGAGGGTCTCGTCGAGGCCGACGATCTGGCTGATGTCGAAGCCCTCCATGTCCGCGCGGAATCCAGGACTCGACAGGTATGCCTCCAGCCGCTCCTGCACGTCGTCGGCGTCCTTGTAGGAAACGAGGGCGTACAGCCGGGGAGTGTCGCTTCCGGGCGCCGCGGGCACCGTCCAGACGCCGTGGGTGGTGATCCGGTGCTTGGCCATACCGGGGATGTGCTGGGCCCAGATCTTCTCGTAGGCGGCGAGCGCGTCGGAGCTGCGCAGGGTGTAGACGCGAAGCTGGTACTGGGACATGACTCTGGTTCCTTTGCTTCTGAGCGTGGATGGTCGGCGGTCAGCCTTGGGGGAGCAGGTGTGCCAGTTCGGCATCCCAGTCGATGAGTCCGGACTCGGTACCCCGTGGCACCAGAGCCTGGGTGTCCTGAAGGAAGGACGAGATGTCCTGCACGGGGACCTCGAGCAGGGCGGTGCCTGCGGAAGCCCCGAGGGCGATGTAGATCGACTCGTCACCCCGCCCTGCGGCCGACCAGATCCGGACGTCCGCGTGGCCTGCGGAACCCTCCAGACCATCAGCCAGAAGATCCCGTCCCAGGACCCATTCGACCGGCTCGTCACAGTCGACGAAGAAGGCGGCACGGACGACATAGGGATCAGCGGGCTCGTAGCGCAGACGTACGCAGAGGGGCAACGAGTAGACGTGCGAGACGACCAGCTGCACGGCCACCCGCCGTTCTACGGCTCTCAAGGACTTCTTCATCGGCTTCCGCTCCCGGGTATGGCTCGGCGGTGCCTCACACCGGCCTGTGGCGAAGAGGCAGCGCGGGCGGAGGCGGTACAGCAGGGCGCGGGCGCCGGACGGCACCGGCGCACCGCATGATGGGTGGCGCTGCATTCACTCGGCCGGCAGTCGGGGACGCCGCCCCCCGACCGCCGGACGGGTCCCCGCCGCCGGCAGGGACAGGGCCGAGGGGAACTGCTTGCGCACATGGCCGATACCCGTCTCACCGGTCGTCGCGGCTCAGGTCATGGTGGTGCCTGCCCCCGCCGTCGTGCTCCCAGCGGTTCCCGTCGTGACGGTAGGAGCTGTCGGACGTCCAGCCGCGTCCCTCGCCCTCCCAGCGGTAGAAGTGACCATCGCGGTAGTAGAGACCGTCGCAGTCGTGCCGGGTCGAATCGGTGCCGTGGCGGTCCTGGTGCCAGCCTCGGGTCTCGTCGCAGGAGTAGCCCCGCTCGAGCAGGTAGCCGACACCGTGGTCCCAGCTGTAGTCAGCGGTCACGGCCCCGTCGGTCGGGTGCTGGGCGTGCGCGGACGCAAGGGGCGCGGCCGAAGCAGTGCCACCGGCACCGAGGACGGCGGCACCGGCGACCGCGACGGAGGAGACAGTGAGGGCGATGCGCTTCGCGAGCTTGTTCATGATCTTTCCTTCCCGAGGGGGTGATTTGCGCCAACGGTGGTTCTGCCAGGCGATGTATGGCGCCCGGCGTGGTCCGAGCGAGCAGTTCCATACGTCGTATGGAAGCGCGCTTTCATTGTTACCATACGACGTATGGAAATGTCGAAGTGGCGAAGGTAACCGTTGACCGGCTGGCGCAAGCGCCAACAGATGTCGCTCTTCAGCGCGAGCTGCCCGTCGCCGTCCCCTCGGCACGTCGGCCGTCCTTGCCTTGGCCGCGGCGGTGTGCGTCCACTCGGCGCAAGCGCAAGCGCAAGCGCAAGCGCAAGCGCAAGCGCAAGCGCAAGCGCAAGCGCAAGCGCAAGCGCAAGCGCGAGGACGCGGTCGGGTTGGCGGGAGGGCGGCCGGAGCGGGGGCCCGGTGATCGGTGGCCTCAGCGGCCCCGAGATCGCCTCACTCCGGGGTGTGAGGGCTCGCAGTCACGGATGCGTCCAGTTCGCCGCAGAGGCGGGTTTGCGATCGCCGGAAGGCGGGACGACTATTTTTTTAGGGCGTGATGACCGGGGCACGGCCTGATGCCGGCACCGTCGATGCAGCGCCCCCATCTGGTTACGCCCACGCTCACAGCCGACAAGCGTCACCGTGAAGGAAGCGGCGCAGCGAACAGGACCGAACCTGCTCATTCGGTGCCCTGGCCGGGGCGGCCGGTGGGGCATCCGGCCCTTCGCCTGACGGGAGGCTTGAGAACCGGCCTGGGCTTCATGATCGAGGCTGCATGACTGGGTCGATGGTCGCCGTGGGGCGGAGGCAGAGGGGAAGGAGTCTGCCCATGCGGATCGTCGTGGACCTGAATCGATGCCAGGGATACGCGCAATGCGTGTATCTGGCGCACGAGGTCTTCAGGTTGAACGGCCAAGAGGCGCTCACCTATGAGCCGAACCCCGACGACGAGTGGCGCCTGCAGGTCGAGCGGGCCGCCGCGGCGTGCCCGGTGCAGGCGATCTTGATCGACCGCTCGGACGGCGCGAAGCGGGGCGAGACGCCATGACTTTGCGGGCAACGGTCGCAGAGCTGGTGCGCGAGTTTCGGGCCAGCGGGCGGATCGTCATCGTGGGAGCCTCTCTGGCCGGGCTGCGGGCCGCGGAGACCTTGCGCGAGGAGGGCTTCACCGGTTCCCTGACCATCATCGGGGACGAGCCGTACGAGCCGTACGACCGTCCTCCGCTGTCCAAGCAGGTGCTCAAGGGCTGGGTGCCAGCCGACCACACCAAGCTGCCTCGCATGCGAGAAGTGGATGCGGACTGGCGGCTCGGGGTGGCCGCCGTCGGGCTGGACCGTGCGACCAAGCAGGTGTGCCTGGCCGACGGTGAGCAGGTTCCGTACGACCGGTTGCTGATTGCCACGGGCACCCGCGCGCGGCAGTGGCCGAACCCGGACGAGGCCGTCCTGCACGGGGTGCAAACGATTCGCTCGCGTGATGATGCCGCACAGTTGCAGAAGGCGCTGGCCGAGCCGCCGTCAAGGGTGTTGGTCATCGGCGCCGGGTTCATCGGCTCGGAAGTGGCCTCGGTCTGCCGGGAACTCGACATCCCGGTGACCGTCGTCGAGCGGGGTTCGGCGCCGTTGGTCGGTGCGCTGGGCGGGGTGATCGGGGAGATTGCCGCGCAGTTGCAGCGCGATCACGGTGTGGATCTGCGCTGTGGGCTGGGCGTGTCGTCGCTCGAGGGCGACTCCGGCGGACATGTGCGGCGGGCGCATCTGTCGGACGGATCCACTGTCGATGCCGATGTGGTGGTGGCCTCGCTGGGGTCGATCCGCAACGTGGAGTGGCTGGAGGGCTCCGGGCTGGCGGCCGGTTTCTGGGGCGTCGGGTGCGACGCCGGGGGACGCGCCTTCGACATCAACGGCGTGGTCACCGACAGCGTCTTCGTGGCCGGGGACGTGGCGCGCGCCCCGCATGTGCTGTACGAGTACCAGTTCCTCGCGATGGAGCACTGGGACAACGCGGTGCTCGGCGCGCAGGCCGCGGCCCACAACATGGTGAACCTCGAGCCCCACTATCGTCCGCATCTGCTGCTGCCCGGCTTCTGGTCCGGTCAGTTCGGCGTGAACATCAAGTCAGTCGGGGTGCCCCCCTTCGGCGACGAGATCGTCTTCACCCAGGGATCCGTCGAGGAACGCCACTTCGCCGCCGCCTACGGTCGCCGGGGCCGCATCGTCGCCGCCGTCGCCTTCGACCACGGCAAGTGGCTGGAGTACTACGGGAAGCTGATCGAGCAGTCCGGTCCGTTCCCGCCTCCGCCGCCGGGCTGGGACCAGCCGCCCGACATGAAGCCGATGCCGGCCGAGTTCCCGGACCCCAGGGTCCCGACGGCGGTCCCCGACGTCGTCCTGACCGGCCACGCCCCAAGCGAGCGCACGGCCGAGTTCCGGCCGCGACATCGCTGACCCGACCGTCGGCCGGGCGAGTGAGCGGACAGCACCGACAGGAAGAAGGAGGGGAGCCCCGTGGTAGAGGAAACCCCCTGGCAGCAGGCCCTGCGCTACGCCAACCGCGCCAACCCGTACCCCTTCTACGAGGAACTGCGCAAGACACCGGTGGCACGCCAGCCGGACGGCACCTACGTCGTCAGCACCTACCGGGAAATCGTCACGCTGCTCCACGACCCCCGGGTGAGTTCGGATCCGCGAAAACGCCCCGCCCCGGCCGCGGCCCACGCGGAGGGCTCGGGGGAGCAGGCGGCCGAGCCGATCAGGGAGGTGCTGACGGAGCCGAACATCATCAGCTGCGATCCGCCCGAGCACGACCGGGACCGCCGCGCGATGATGCCGCACTTCGTCGGCCCGCCCCATGCGCCCCACCTGATCTCCGACCTGGAACCCGACATCCGCCGCCTGGTGGACGGCCTCCTGGACGACATGAAGGGCAAGACCCGGATCGACGCCGTCGACGACCTCGCCTACCCCCTGCCGGTAACGGTGATCTGCAAGGTTCTTGGCGTGCCACTGGAGGACGAGCCACGCTTCCACCATTGGATCGAAACGGCCCTGGACGCCCTGGACTTCGGCCCCGAGGCCGCCTCCGAAGAGATCCAGAGCCGGCTGGCCGGGGCCCGGCAGGCCGTGCAGGACTTCGGGCAGTTCGCAGCCGAACTACTCGACCGGTACGCCGACCAGCCCGGTCCGGGCATGCTCTCAGCCTTGGTGAACGAGGACGGCACGGAGGGAAGGATGTCCAAGGGCGTGCTCGCGAGCAATGCCCTGCTCCTGATCTTCGCGGGACACGAAACCACGGTCAACCTCATCGCCCACAGCGTGCTCACCCTGCTGCGCCACCCCGACGCCCTCGAGAAGCTGCGCCGCCACCCGGAGCTGATCGTGCCCGCGGTGGAGGAGCTGTTGCGCTTCGAGTCGTCGGTGCAGTTCTGGCACACCCGCTCAGCCGTGGAAGACATCGACATCGCCGGCACCACCATCCCCAAGGGGGCTCCGATCTTCCTGGCGTACGGCTCGGCGAACCGGGACCCGCAACGGTTCACCGACCCCGACGAACTCGACCTCGAACGCCCCGACAACCAACACCTCGGATTCAGCCAGGGCATCCACTTCTGCTTCGGCGCCCCGCTCGCGCGACTCGAAGTCCAGGTCGCGGTTGGCGAGTTCGTCCGCCGGGTGGAGAACCCCCGGCTCGTCGAGGACCCGCCGCCGTACCGGCACAACCAGATCTTCCGCGGACCACGGCACGTCCTGGTCGACATCGACGGCATCCGCGACTGACCAGACGTGTGTGGGGGATCGCCATGCGGGCTTTCCAACTGATCGGGTGGCGGCAACCGCCGGAGCTGCGCGAGGTGCCGGTGCCGGAGCCTGGGCCGGGGCAGGTCCTGGTGAAGGTCGCAGGTGCCGGTGCGTGCCACTCCGATCTACACATCATGGAGGCCCCCGGGCCACCACCCGGGCTCGCCACCGAGCTGCCCTTCACCCTCGGCCATGAGAACGCGGGATGGGTGGAGAGCCCGGGACCGGGCGTCACCGGGTTCACACCCGGGGAGCCTGTGATCGTCTACGGCTGCTGGGGCTGCGGGGTGTGTGCCAACTGCCGCCAAGGGCGGGAGAACTACTGCCAGACGCTCGGGGAACAGGGTCCGGGCCTGGGAGGTGGTCATGACGGCGGAATGGCCGAGTACCTGCTCGTCCCCGCCCCGCGATACCTGATTCCGCTGGGCAACCTCGACCCCCGCCAGGCCGCCCCGCTCAGCGACGCCGGACTGACCAGCTACCACGCCGTCAAACGGTCGCTGCACCTGCTGGGACCGGGCTCGACCGCGGTCGTGATCGGGGCCGGCGGTCTCGGCCAGATGACTATCCAGATCCTGCGCGCCCTCACCACGGCGACCACCGTCGTCGCCGTGGACACCGACGACCGCAAGCTGGAAACCGCTAAGCGCATGGGAGCCGACGAGGCGCTTGCCTCGGGGGACGAAGCGATCGCGCGCATCAAGGATCTGACGGGGCGGCAGGGCGCCGAGCTGGTGCTGGACATGGTCGGCATCGACCCGACTCTGCGGATGGCCGCTCAGGTGGCCAGGGTGCTCGGCCACCTGACTATCGTCGGCCTCGGCGGCGGAGCCCTGCCCGTCAACTTCACCAGCCTGCCGCACGAGTGCTCCGTCGCCTCCCCCTACTGGGGCACCCTCCCCGAACTGATGGAAGTGATCACCCTCGCACAACAGAAAAAGATCAGGATGCTGGTCGAGCAGTTCCCTTTGGAACGCGCCGACGAGGCGTACCAGCTCCTGCACCACGGCAAGATCCAAGGACGCGCCGTCGTCACCCCCCACGCGTGAGTCCCGACGCCAACGCGACTGATATGCGTATGCGGGGTGGTCGGGTGACGACGGACATGCACTCCACTGACGCGGCGGTGCGGTGCCCAGGCCACCCACCTGACGTTGCGTATGCTCGCCGAGCGCGTTGAGCAGCTCACCGGGCAGATCGATGAGCTGAACCAGTGCCTGACCCGGCTCGTCGAAGCCCACGCCCCACAGCTGCTCGTACCGGTGGGCATCGGCCCGGACAGCGCCGTCACTCTCCTGATCACCATGGGAGACAACCCCGAGCGGCTGAGCACCGAGGCATCCTTTGCTGCCCTTTGCGGGGTCAGCCCCATCGAGTACTCCTCTGGCCGTCGGAGCACGCGCAGGCTCAACCACGGCGGCGACCGGCAGGCCAACGCCGCCCTGCACCGCATCGTCTTCACCCGGCTGCGGCACGACCCGCGCACCCAGGCGTACCACGAACGCCGCACCCAGGAGGGCCAGACCCGACGCGAGATCGTCCGATGCCTCGAGCGATATGCCGCCCGAGAGGTCTTCAACCTGGTCAGACCGGTTTCCCGCGCCCCCGCGATATAGGGGCGTCCGTGAGACGTGAGAGGGTCTGGGGCGTGAGTGAGACACCACCGAACACCCTGCAATACCGCTTCGACGGGCCAGAAGACGCTCCGGTCCTGATCCTGGCTCCCTCACTGGGTACCACATGGCACATGTGGGACCGGCAGGTCCCCGAGCTCGCGAAACACTGGAGGATCTTCCGGTTCGATCTGCCCGGGCACGGCGGGGCGCCCGCCCACCCGGCGGGTTCGGTCGGTGAACTCGCCTGGCGGCTGCTCGCCACGCTCGACGGGCTCGGTGTGCAGCGCTTCGGGTACGCGGGCTGCGCGCTCGGGGGCGCGATCGGGACCGAACTCGCGCTGCGTCACCCGAAGCGCCTCGCCTCGCTGGCGCTGATCGCGTCCTCGCCGCGGTTCGGCACCGCGGACGAGTTCCGGCAGCGCGGAGTGATAGTCCGCACGAACGGCCTCGACCCGATGGCGCGCACCTCGCCCGAGCGCTGGTTCACCGGCGGATTCGCCGCGGCCCAGCCCGCGATCACGGAGTGGGCCGTGCAGATGGTGCGCACCACCGACCCCGGCTGCTACATCTCGTCCTGCGAGGCGCTCGCCGCGTTCGACGTGCGCCCCGAGCTGGGCCGGATCGGTGCGCCGACCCTCGTGCTCGTCGGCTCCGACGACCAGGTCACCGGGCCCGCCGAGGCGCGCACGCTGGTCGCGGGGATCCCCGACGCCCGGCTCGCGGTCGTGCCCGGCGCCTCCCACCTCGTGCCCGTGGAGCAGCCCGCCGCGGTCACCGACCTGCTCATTCGGCACTTCTCCACCGCCTGGCAGCCCGCCTTCGACTCGACCACCGGACAGATGGCGATCCCCGCCGCGCCGGTCAAGCCCGTCCTGGCCGCGCCGCAGCCCGTCGTACCCGTCGCCGAGATCGCCCCGGCCGTCGTGCAGTCCCCGGTGCTGGGCCGCCCCGACCCGTACGACGCCGGGATCAAGGTCCGCCGCGAGGTGCTCGGGGACGCCCACGTCGATCGTGCCCTGGCCACGGCCGACGAGTTCTCCGAGGACTTCCAGGACTTCGTGACGCGCTACGCGTGGGGCGAGATCTGGGACCGGCCCGGCCTGGACCGGCGCTCGCGCAGCTGCGTCACGCTCACCGCGCTGGTCGCGGGCGGCCACCTCGACGAGCTCGCCTTCCACACCCGTGCCGCCCTGCGCAACGGACTCACCCCTGCGGAGATCAAGGAGGTGCTCCTCCAGGCCGCCGTCTACTGCGGTGTGCCGGCCGCCAACAGCGCCTTCAAGGTGGCGCAGCAGGTCATCCAGGAGGAGACCACGCCCCAGGAGTGAGCTCCCGGGCCGGAGCAGGGGCAGGATGGACGCATGAAGCTCACCAAGAAGTCGCACGCGTGCGTCCGTCTGGAGAAGGACGGCCGCACGCTCGTCATCGATCCCGGCGGTTTCAGCGAGGAGGACGCCGCCGTGGGCGCGGACGTCGTCCTCGTCACGCACGAGCACGCCGACCACTTCGACGAGGGCCGTCTGCGGGCGGGGCTGGAATCCAACCCGGCGGCCGAGATCTGGACCCTGAAGTCGGTGGCCGAGAAGATCTCCGCGGCCTTCCCGGGCCGTGTGCACACCGTGGGGCACGGCGACACGTTCAGCGCGGCCGGCTTCGACGTCCAGGTGCACGGGGAGCTGCACGCCGTCATCCACCCGGACATCCCGCGCATCACCAATGTCGGCTACCTCGTCGACGGCGGCCGGGTGTTCCACCCGGGAGACGCCCTCACCGTGCCCGACCAGCCGGTCGAGACGCTGATGCTCCCGGTGATGGCCCCGTGGAACAAGATCTCCGAGGTCATCGAGTACGTCCGCGAGGTCAAACCGCAGCGTGCGTTCGACGTCCACGACGCCCTGCTCACGGACCTCGCCCGGCCGATCTACGACCGGCAGATCGGCGCCCTGGGCGGCTCCGAGCACCTGCGGCTCGCACCGGGCGGCTCGGCCGAGGTGTGAGCCTCGCCGGCCACCACGGCCACCGCCATCGCGCACTTCGCGGCCCCGCACGGGCCGACGGCCGGCTGCTGCCGCACGGCCGTCGGCCCGCTGTCGTACCCGCCGGGTAGGTTGTGAGGCATGCGCATCGCCACCTGGAACGTGAACTCGATCACCGCCCGCCTCCCGAGGCTGCTGGCCTGGCTGGAGAGCACCGGCACGGACGTGCTGTGCCTCCAGGAAGCCAAGGTCGCCGCCGAGCAGTTCCCCGTGGACCAGCTGCGGGAGCTGGGGTATGAGGCGGCCGTGCACGCCACGGGCCGGTGGAACGGCGTGGCGGTGCTCTCCCGCGTCGGCCTGGAGGACGTGGTCAAGGGCCTGCCCGGCGACCCCGGGTACGAGGGCGTCGAGGAGCCCCGCGCCGTCTCCGCGACCTGCGGACCGGTCCGTGTCTGGTCGGTCTACGTGCCGAACGGCCGTGAGGTGGGCCACCCCCACTACGCCTACAAGCTCCAGTGGTTCGAGGCACTGAAGGCCGCGGTCGCGGGCGACGCGGCGGGCAGCCGCCCGTTCGCGGTGCTGGGCGACTACAACGTGGCGCCGACGGACGACGACGTCTTCGACGTGGCCGCCTTCGAGGGCCTCACCCATGTCACCCCGGCGGAGCGGGCCGCGCTGGCCTCCCTGCGCGAGGCGGGCCTGTCGGACCTCGTCCCGCGCCCCCTCAAGTACGCGCACCCCTTCACGTACTGGGACTACCGTCAGCTCGGCTTCCCGAAGAACCGCGGCATGCGCATCGACCTCGTCTATGGGAACGAGCCGTTCGCGAAGGCCGTCACCGACTCCTACGTTGACCGCGAGGAGCGCAAGGGCAAGGGGGCGTCGGACCACGCCCCGGTCGTGGTCGACCTGGAGGTGTAGCCCCCGCGGCGGGCGCGCGGGGGAGGCACGTCACGCCGTCGGCAGCGGCGCACCGGCGACCACGGGATGGTCGTGCTCGGCCGGGCCGAGCGCGGAGGCGCCGCCCGGCGAGCCGAGTTCGGCGAAGAACTCGGTGTCGGCCCTGCGGAAGTCCGCCCACTCCTGAGGGGTGTCGTCCTCGAAGAAGATGGCCTCGACGGGGCATACGGGCTCGCACGCACCGCAGTCCACGCATTCGTCCGGGTTGATGTACATCTTGCGGGGGCCCTCGTAGATGCAGTCGACGGGACACTCGTCGACGCAGGCCTTGTCCTTCAGATCAACGCAGGGCTGTGCGATGACGTACGTCATGAGTGCTCTCCACGGTCCAGGTGTCGTTGCCGGCGAGAAGTGTGGCGAGGTCGCCCTTGCCGTTCTGTTCGATGGCGGTGTCGAGCTGGTCGGCCATCTGGGTGTCGTAGACGGGGCGGTCGACGGCGCGCAGGACGCCGATGGGGGTGTGGTGCAGGGTGTGGGGGTCGGCGAGGCGGGAGAGGGCGAAGGCGGTGGTGGGGGAGGGGGAGTGGGCGTCGTGGACGAGGATGTCGGCTTCGTTGTCGGGGGTGACGGTGACGATGTCCAGGTCGCCGGTGTGGGGGTTGCGGATGACGCCGCGGGTGTTGTCGGTGCCGAAGCGGATGGGCCGGCCGTGTTCGAGGCGGATGACGGCTTCCTGGGCCTGTTGCTGGTCCTTGAGGGCGTCGAAGGCGCCGTCGTTGAAGATGTTGCAGTTCTGGTAGATCTCGACGAGGGCGGTGCCGGGGTGGGCGGCGGCCTGGCGCAGGACGTCGGTGAGGTGTTTGCGGTCGGAGTCGATGGTGCGGGCGACGAAGGAGGCTTCGGCTCCGAGGGCGAGGGAGACGGGGTTGAAGGGGGCGTCGAGGGAGCCCATGGGGGTGGATTTGGTGATCTTGCCGATTTCGCTGGTGGGGCTGTACTGGCCTTTGGTGAGGCCGTAGATGCGGTTGTTGAAGAGCAGGATCTTGAGGTTGACGTTGCGGCGCAGGGCGTGGATGAGGTGGTTGCCGCCGATGGAGAGGGCGTCGCCGTCGCCGGTGACGACCCAGACGGACAGGTCGCGGCGGGAGGAGGCGAGTCCGGTGGCGA
>NZ_AUKV01000036.1:0-88337 GCF_000424945.1 Streptomyces sp. 142MFCol3.1 | reverse complement strand
ACACGAACCCACCGCACCGACACACCGGACCACACGACGGCTGCAACGGGCGGATCACCGGCACGGACCCGACCCACCCACCGGACAGACGGCGAAACGGCCCGACAGCCAGCCCCGCCCCGACAGCCCCGGCCCGGCGAGCCCGACAACCAGCCCCGGCCCGGCCCGGCGAGCCCGACAGCCGGCCCCGGCCCGGCGGGCCCGACGCCTAGGCCGGGATGACGGCCGACACCCGGAACCCGCCCGCATCCGTGGGCCCCGACACGAACACACCCCCCAGAGCGGCCACCCGCTCCTTCATCCCCAGCAGCCCGTTCCCCCCGCTGGGCAGCCGCACGGACGACACGTCCCCCGGCTCCGGCGGGCACTCGTTCTCCACCTGCATGGCGATCTCCGAGACCCGATGGGCGAGCCGGACGTGCGTCTTCGCGCCCGCGGCGTGCTTGTGCACGTTCGTCAGCGCCTCCTGCACCACGCGATAGGCGGTCTGCTCCACCGCGGGCGCGTAGTCCCGTACGTCCCCGTGCACCGACAGCTCGACCACCATCCCCGCCGCGGCCGACTGCCCCACGAGCTCGTCCAACTCGGCGAGACAGGGCCCGTCAACGGAGTCGTCGGCGGCCCGCGACGCCGCCGCCGCGGCCGCCGCACCCACCGCCGCGAGCGGCACGGAGGGCGCGGGGGGCACCGCCGCGGACGGGACCCGCGCGTCCGCCCCCTCCCCGGTCCGCAGCACGCCGAGCATCTCGCGCAGCTCGGTCAGCGCCTGCCGCCCCATGTCACCGACGAGCGCCGCGTTCTTCACGGCCTTCTCCGGATCCTTGCGGGCCACGGCCTGGAGAGCCGCGGCGTGCACGACCATCAGGGACACCCGGTGCGCGACCACGTCGTGCATGTCCCGCGCGATCCGCGTCCGCTCCTCGTTGCGGGCCCACTCGGCCCGCTCCTCGGCCCGCTCGGCGAGCAGCTGGAGCTCCCGCTCCAGCGAGTCCGCCCGCTCCCGCAGACTCTCCATGAGCCTGCGCCGCGCCCCCACGTAGAGGCCGAGGAGCACGGGCGGAGCGGTCATGCCGATGGCGGTCGTGATGGAGATGAAGGGGACGAACCAGTCCCCCATGGTCACGTCGCCGCGCACCACCCCCTGGTGGGCGCGTACGAACGTGACGATGAGCATGCCGGCGAAGGACATCCCCGCCAGCGCGCCGATGATGCGCCGCGGCAGCTCGGACGCGGCGAGTGTGTACAGCCCGACGAGTCCCATCAGGAACCCCATCTGGGCGGGTGTGACGGCGATGGACACGAGGACGACGGCGATGGGCCACTTCCGGCGCAGCAGCAGCACCGACCCGGCGGCCGCCCCGAACGCGACTCCCACCGGTACGGGCAGTCCCGCGTCGTTCGCGAACCGGACTCCCTCTCCCGCGCACTCGGCCGCCGACGCCAGCGCGAGGCCTCCGTCGAGCACCGCACTGCGCCACCTGACCCACCACCACGGCCCGGTCCCGGCCGTGGTGTGCTCTTCCCCCGTCGTGGTCATGTCTCCCAGCCTACGGGCGCGCCCCGCCCCTTTTCCGGTGAGTTTCGGCTACCCGACTGCACCACACCGCGAAATCGAACAGAAGCGAAACTCCCCGTTATCCCTCGAACTGCTGAATCGATCACCGTTCGACCACGGAACGTCGCATTCCGCCCGGCCGGTATGCCCCGGGCACTCGCTTCCGCCCAGGCCGGACGGCCGACGCCCAGGCCCGACCATCAACCCGCCCGAGCCGGACCACCGGCCCACCGAAGTTCACGGAAGTTCACCGACAGTCCGCCGAAGTCCGCCGAAGCGCGCAGCCGCACCGTCACACCGTCGCACCGAAGGCGCCCGGTACGGCATAGTGTTGTCCGCGCACTGCGCCGATCAACCAATACGGACATGGCGCGCGATCCATCCCGGGTCGTCTAATGGCAGGACAAATGGTTTTGGTCCATTGAATGAGGGTTCGATTCCTTCCCCGGGAGCTCGCACCGAGTGGGCCCTGACAGCATCGTCAGGGTCCACTCTCATGTCGCTCCTGATACGCCCCGGTATCCTGCGGATGTCCACACCCCCCGAAGACCCCGCAGTCATCCGAAGCCGAAGGGCAATTCCGTGAGCGCCAATCGCCCGGCAGCCGTCGTCGTCCTCGCAGCGGGTGAGGGCACCCGTATGAAGTCGGCCACACCCAAGGTCCTGCACGAACTGTGCGGCCGTTCCCTGGTGGGCCATGTACTCGCCGCAGCCCGCGAGTTGGAGCCCGAGAATCTGGTCGTCGTGGTGGGCCACGCGCGCGAGAAGGTCACCGCGCATCTCGCCGGGACCGACTCCGGCGTACGGACGGCGGTGCAGGCCGAGCAGAACGGCACCGGGCACGCCGTGCGGATGGGCCTGGAGGAGCTGGGCGGCCAGGTGGACGGCACCGTCGTCGTGGTCTGCGGCGACACCCCCCTGCTGAGCGGCCGGACGCTGCGCGAGCTCGCCGCCACCCACAGCGCCGACGGCAACGCGGTCACCGTGCTGACCGCGGAGGTCCCGGACGCCACCGGTTACGGCCGCATCGTGCGGGACGGCGCGAGCGGCGCGGTCACCGCGATCGTCGAGCACAAGGACGCGAGCGAGTCGCAGCGGGCGATCCGCGAGATCAACTCCGGAGTGTTCGCGTTCGACGGGCAGCTCCTCGCGGACGCGCTCGGCAAGGTGCGCACGGACAACAGCCAGGGCGAGGAGTACCTGACCGACGTCCTGGGGATCCTGCGTGAGGCGGGGCACCGCGTGGGGGCGGCCGTGGCCGGCGACCACCGGGAGATCGCCGGCATCAACAACCGCGTACAGCTGGCCGAGGCGCGCCGGATCCTCAACGACCGGCTGCTCACCGAGGCGATGCTCGCCGGGGTGACGGTCGTCGACCCGGCGACGACGTGGGTGGACGTCACGGTCACGTTCGAGCAGGACGCGATCGTGCACCCGGGCACACAGCTCCAGGGCGCGACGCACCTCGGCGAGGGCGCCGAGGTCGGCCCCAACTCCCGCCTGACGGACACCACGGTGGGCGCGGGAGCGCGCGTCGACACCACGGTGGCGAACGGCGCGGAGGTCGGCCCGCAGGCCTCGGTCGGCCCGTTCGCCTACCTCCGGCCGGGCA
The DNA here is from genome assembly GCF_000424945.1 of Streptomyces sp. 142MFCol3.1. Classification (NCBI taxonomy): domain Bacteria; kingdom Bacillati; phylum Actinomycetota; class Actinomycetes; order Kitasatosporales; family Streptomycetaceae; genus Streptomyces; species Streptomyces sp. 142MFCol3.1. The sequence continues at coordinate 85,170 of NZ_AUKV01000036.1, read as the reverse complement.
CACGCCTGGGCCCGAAGGCCAAGGTGGGCACGTACGTCGAGACGAAGAACTCCTCGATCGGCGAGGGCACCAAGGTGCCGCACCTGTCGTACGTGGGAGACGCGACGATCGGCGAGTACTCGAACATCGGCGCCGCGAGCGTCTTCGTGAACTATGACGGAAAGGACAAACACCACACGACGGTGGGCTCGCACTGCCGCACCGGTTCGGACAACATGTTTGTGGCTCCCGTCACGGTCGGGGACGGCGCGTACACCGCGGCGGGCTCGGTGATCACGAAGGACGTGCCGCCCGGCTCACTGGCCGTGGCCCGTGGCCAGCAGCGGAATATCGAGGGTTGGGTGGCCCGCAAGCGTCCGGGAAGCGCGGCCGCGAAGGCGGCCGAAGCGGCTTCCCGGGAGCAGGGCGGCGAAGCCTGACCGGAAACAGGCACGTCTGACACGGCGTACCGTGATAAGTGCACATCCGCACCGTGCACCCGCACCCCCAGCTGAGACCACCTCTCATCACCCAGCTGAGACACCTCTGAGGAGACAGTGCTGTGACCGGGATCAAGACGACCGGCGAGAAGAAGATGATGTTCTTCTCCGGCCGCGCCCACCCCGAGCTTGCCGAGGAGGTCGCCCACCAGCTGGGTGTCGGGGTCGTCCCGACGAAGGCCTTCGACTTCGCGAACGGCGAGATCTACATCCGCTACCAGGAGTCCGCCCGCGGCGCCGACTGCTTCCTGATGCAGAGCCACACGGCTCCGATCAACAAGTGGATCATGGAACAGCTGATCATGATCGACGCTCTGAAGCGGGCTTCCGCGCGGAGCATCACGGTGATCGTTCCGTTCTACGGTTACGCGCGCCAGGACAAGAAGCACCGCGGACGTGAACCCATCTCGGCGCGTCTGATCGCGGACCTGATGAAGACGGCGGGCGCGGACCGCATCCTCACGGTCGACCTGCACACCGACCAGATCCAGGGCTTCTTCGACGGACCGGTGGACCACCTGTTCGCGCTGCCGATCCTCGCGGACTACGTGGGCGCCAAGGTCGACCGGTCCAAGCTCACGGTCGTCTCGCCGGACGCCGGCCGGGTGCGGGTCGCCGACCGCTGGTGCGACCGTCTGGACGCGCCGCTGGCGATCGTGCACAAGCGCCGCGACAAGGACGTCGCGAACCAGGTCACCGTGCACGAGGTCGTCGGTGACGTGAAGGGCCGCGTCTGCATCCTGGTCGACGACATGATCGACACCGGCGGCACCATCTGCGCCGCCGCGGACGCGCTGTTCGCGCACGGCGCCGAGGACGTCATCGTGACCGCCACGCACGGCGTGCTGTCCGGTCCGGCGGCCGACCGCCTGAAGAACTCCAAGGTCAGCGAGTTCGTCTTCACGGACACCCTGCCCACCCCGGGCGAGCTGGAGCTCGACAAGATCACGGTCCTCTCGATCGCGCCGACGATCGCGAACGCGGTGCGTGAGGTGTTCGAGGACGGCTCGGTGACGAGCCTGTTCGAGGAGCAGTAGGCCTCGCCCGCACCGGTCGACGGACCGGGCCGCTCCCGGTCCGGTTAGATCGATTTCGGATACGGCCTCCCCGCCGCGTAAGCTGTCACAGTTGCTCGGCGAGGGAGGCCGTTCCGCGTTCAGACGCGGACACGGCGGTCCGTTATCGACGCGCTCTTCGTAGCAGGCCGATGGTTTGGCCGGGTGACGCCATCCCCGAGATCTACGAGGAGTGAAGATGTCCGAGGTCAAGCTCACCGCCGAGACCCGTACCGAGTTCGGCAAGGGTGCCGCCCGCCGCGTCCGCCGCGAGAACAAGGTTCCCGCCGTCGTCTACGGTCACGGCACCGACCCCATCCACGTGACGCTGCCGGGCCACGAGCTGCTGCTCGCGCTGCGCACCCCGAACGTCCTGCTGTCCCTGGACATCGAGGGCAGGAACGAGCTCGCGATCCCGAAGGCCGTCCAGCGCGACGCCATCAAGGGCTTCCTCGAGCACGTCGACCTGCTGCTCGTGAAGCGCGGCGAGAAGGTCACCGTCGAGATCCCGGTCCACACGGAGGGCGAGCTGGCCGCGGGCGGCAACCTGCTCGAGCACGTGCTCAACACCCTGCCGGTCGAGGCCGAGGCGACCCACATCCCGGAGTCGGTCACGGTCTCCGTCGAGGGCCTGGAGGCCGGTGCCTCCGTCCACGCCAAGGACATCACGCTGCCCAAGGGCACCACGCTGGCGATCGACGAGGACGCGGTCGTCCTCCAGGTCCTGGCCGCGCAGGCCGAGGAGCCCGCCGCCGAGGGCGAGGAAGAGGCCGCCGAGGCCGGCGCCGAGGCCTGATCCCCGCCGGGATCTCTTCCGTCAGCCGCCGCTCCTTCGCGGAGCGGCGGCTGCCGCGTATCGAGAGCACGGCGTACCGGCAGGACCCGCCAGGTATCCGTCGCCGGGACCCGGCGCGTATCAAGGACACATGGGAGACACGGACGTGACGACCGACGCCAATGCCCCCTGGCTGATCGTGGGCCTCGGCAATCCCGGCCCCGAGTACGCCATGAACCGCCACAACGTGGGCTTCATGGTGGCCGATCTGCTGGCGGAGCGGATCGGCGGGAAGTTCAAGCGGGCCGGGAAGGCCCAGGCGCAGGTGATCGAGGGGCGCATCGGCCCGCCGGGACCGGCGAACCGCCGGGTGGTGCTGGCGAAGCCGATGTCGTACATGAATCTGTCCGGTGGCCCGGTGAACGCGCTGCGCGAGTTCTACAAGGTGCCGGTGGCGAACATCGTCGCCGTCCACGACGAGCTGGACATCGACTACGGGGTGCTGCGCCTGAAGCTGGGCGGCGGCGACAACGGCCACAACGGGCTGAAGTCGATGACGAAGGCGATGGGACCGGACTATCACCGGGTGCGGTTCGGGATCGGCCGGCCGCCGGGCCGTATGCAGGTCGCGGACTTCGTGCTGAAGGACTTCGCGTCGGCGGAGCGCAAGGAGCTCGACTACTTCGTGGACCGCGCGGCGGATGCCGTGGAGTGCCTGGTGATCGAGGGTCTGGAGCGGGCGCAGGGCACGTACAACTCCTGAGCGGGCGCGGCCTCGGGCCCGGACGTGGCCGGGTTCCCGCGGCCGACCGGGCGGGACGCTCGCGCGCCGGGCCGCCGGGCCGCTCGCACCGGCCGGCTCGAGCGGCCGATGTACGCGTACAACTGCCGACTTGTCCCCCACCGGAGTTGACCGAGCGCGCGGCCATGGCCAATGATCCCCGCCATGCCTGCCGTCACCTCCAGTCAGAGCGCGTCCGCCGTGCTGCGGTTCGGGCGGCTCGCGGCGATGGGCACGGTCGCCGGGCTGATCCTCTTCGCGGGCGTGTGGGCCTCCTGGGGCACCGCTCAGCACGTGATGCTCGGCAAGGGCCGGGAGCAGGGCACGATGGTCGTGCGCACGTGCTCGGACGGGCGCTGTTCAGGGCCGTACACGCCGGTGTCGGCGGGTTCGAGTGCTCGCGCGCGCGTGACGATCGACCAGTCGGTCGCGGTGAAGAAGGGCCGGACGTACACGGTCACCGTGAAGCCGGGCAGCGACGACGTCGTCCGCAGCGGCCCCGCCGGGCTCCTCTACTCCTGGGTGCCGCTCGCAGGTGCCCTGCTGCTCGCCTCGGTCGTGGTCGCGGGCGGTCTGCGCCTGACGCGTGCGGCGTGGGCGATGGCGGGCACGGGCGTCGCCCTGCTGACGGTCACCTTCCTCCTCCTGTGAACATCCGGGGCGCCGTCCCCCTGCTGTGAGCGTCCGGGCGTCCCGGTCCTCCCCCTGTGAACGCAGGACCGTCCTGGTCCGGTGAACGCCGAAGGGCGTCCCCACGCGCGCGTGGGGACGCCCTTCGTGCACGGGTGCGGTCAGCCGGTGTTGCGCAGCCCCGCGGCGACACCGTTGACGGTCAGGAGCAGCGCCCTCGACAGCAGCGGGTCCGGCTCCTCACCGGCCGCCGCCTCGTCGCGCTGCCGCTTGAGCAGCGCGACCTGGAGGTAGGAGATCGGGTCGAGGTAGGCGTCGCGGATGGAGAAGGTCTGCTGGAGCACCGGGTTGCTGTCGAGCAGCTTCTCGCCGCCGGTGACCCGCAGCACCTCGCGCACCGTCAGCTCGTGCTCCGCCTCGATGGTGGCGAACACGTGCTTCAGCTCGTCGGGCACGAGGGTGTCGACGTAGTGACGGGCGATCCGCAGGTCCGTCTTGGCCAGCGTCATCTCGACGTTGGAGAGGAAGTTGCGGAAGAAGTGCCACTGTTCGTGCATCTCGTCGAGCACGGTGTCCAGACCGGCTTCCCGCAGCGCCTTCAGGCCGGAGCCCACGCCGAACCAGCCGGGCACGATCTGCCGGGACTGGGTCCAGCCGAAGACCCAGGGGATGGCGCGCAGTCCGTCGAGCGAGACGCCCGAGCCGGGGCGGCGGGAGGGCCGCGAGCCGAGGTGCAGGTCGGCGAGCTGGTCGACCGGCGTGGAGGCGAGGAAGTACGTCGGCAGGTCGGGGTCCTCGACGAGCCGCCGGTAGGCGGAGTGGGCGGCGTCGGAGACGACGTCCATGGCGGCGTCCCAGCGGGCGAGCGCCTCGTCGGACTGGCGCGGCGCGGTGTGCAGGGCGGACGCCTGGAGGGTGGCGGCGACGGTGAGTTCCAGGTTCTCGCGGGCCAGCGAGGGCACGAGGTACTTGTCGGAGATGACCTCACCCTGCTCGGTCACCTTGATCTCGCCCTCCAGGGTGCCCCAGGGCTGCGCGAGGATCGCGTCGTGCGAGGGGCCGCCACCGCGGCCGACGGTGCCGCCGCGGCCGTGGAAGAGCCGCAGCCGTACGCCGTAGCGGTGGGCGACGTCGCGCAGCCGGCGCTGGGCGCGGTGGATCTCCCACTGCGAGGTGGTGATGCCGCCGAACTTCGAGGAGTCGGAGTAGCCGAGCATGACCTCCTGGACGTCCCCGCGCAGCGCCACCAGACGGCGGTAGGACGGGTCGGAGAGCATGTCCTCCAGGATGGTGTCGGCGGCCTTGAGCTCGTCGGTGGTCTCCAGCAGCGGCACGATGCCGATCTTCGCCCAGCCGGCGTGCAGGTCGAGCAGTCCGGCCTCGCGGGCCAGGACGGCGGCTGCGAACACGTCGTCGGCGCCCTGGCACATCGAGATGATGTACGACTCGATGACCTCGGGGCCGAAGATCTCCAGGGCCTTCTTGACCGTCTCGAAGACGCCGAGGGTCTTCTGCCCGGCGGCGTCGAGCGGCGCGGGGGTCGGGGCGAGCGGGCGCCGGGACCTGAGCTCCTTGGCCAGGAGCTTGGCGCGGTAGTCGCGCGGCATGTCGGCGTAGCGCCAGGACTCCTCGCCGAGGCGGTCGAAGAGCTGGCCGAGCGCGTGGTGGTGGGCGTCCGCGTGCTCGCGCACGTCCATGGTGGCGAGCTGGAGGCCGAAGGCGGCGAGGGTGCGGATGGTGCGGTTCATCCGGCCGTCGGCGAACAGGCCGCCGCGGTGCTCGCGCAGCGAGGTCTGGATGAGGGTGAGGTCGCGCAGCAGCTCGGCGGTGCCGAGGTAGTCGCGGCCCGGCTCGTGCGCGGTGCCCTTGGCGAGGCGCTGCTTGGTGTTCTCCAGCTTCTGCCGGATGCAGGTGGCCTTGAGGCGGTAGGGCTCCTCCGCGTTGAGGCGCTTGTAGCGGGGGCTGATCTCCGGGAGGCGTTCGAGGTCGGCCCGCAGGGAGTCCAGGAGCTCCTCGGTGGCGCCGGTGTAGCGGATGGAGTTCGACAGGAAGCCGCGCAGCTCGTCGATGAGGTCGAGTGCGTCGTTGATGCCGTGCTCGTGCTGGAGGATCAGGACGTCCCAGGTGACAGCGGGGGTCACGTTCGGGTTGCCGTCGCGGTCGCCGCCGATCCAGGTGCCGAAGGTGAGGGGCCGGGTCTCGTCCGGGAGGACGACGCCGACGCGCTCCAGCTCGGAGGTGAGGTCCTCCAGGACGTCGCCGACGGCGCCCGCGTGGAGCTCGTCGAGGTAGTAGATCGCGTTGCGGGCCTCGTCGGCGGGTTCCGGGCGGACCACGCGCAGCTCGTCGGTCTGCCACACCAGGTCGATGTTCTCGGCCAGCCGGATGTCGTAGCGGCGGCGGTCGGACTCGATGACCGGGGTTTCCAGGAGGGCCGCGATGCGGCGCAGCTTGTTCAGGACGGAGCGGCGCGCCGCCTCGGTGGGGTGGGCGGTGAAGACCGGGCGCACATTGAGGTTCTTGACCGTCTGCCTCAGGTGCTCGGGGTCGGCGTCCTTGAGCCGGTCGGCCGTCCGGGCGAGGAGACCGCCCTCCGCGGCCCGCCTGGCGCCCAGCTCGCGGCCGCGGTGGACCTGCTCGGTGACGTTGGCGAGGTGGAAGTAGGTCGAGAAGGCGCGGACCAGCTTGGCCGCGGTCTCCAGTTCGGTGCCGCGCAGCAGCTCGGCGGCGGCCTCGCCGTCCTCGCGGGTCAGTCGGCGGACCTTTTCGACCAGTTCCAGCAGCTCGGGGCCTTCCTGGCGGACGAGCGTCTCTCCGAGGAGGTCACCCATTCGGCGGATGTCGGCGCGCAGCTCGCTGCTGGTCGTCGTGGTCTGGTCGTCGGCACTGCTCACAGGTGCGGCTCCTTGCAGTGTTGAAGCTCGTCTGAAGAGTGGGGAATCTCGTTCGAAGCTCGTCTGGGAGGGAACCCGGGTGGCGACCGCGCGGCGGGTGCCGCTTAGGGACGTGGCATCCGGGAAGAAAACAGAACGGACCGCGCTGTCCGACCGACTCCAAGGATAGGTGTCCATGCGGACGCGCAGGCTCACGGGCTCTTGCCGCCGGGCTACGCGCTGCCATACTTACGACGCCGTAGGTTACGCAACCGTAGGGACTCCCGTCAGACGGCGGGGGGACTCTCGGCCGGACCCGGCTCTTCTCCTCACCCTCGAACCCCACAGGGGACGCCCATGACCACGAGCTCCGATGTGATCGACGACGCCCCGGAGGCGAACGACTCCCCGCTCCCGTCCGCCACCCTGGGCGGCGAGCAGAAGCGATCACTCGAACAGATCACGCTTCTTCTCTTCATCACCGTCCCGTTCCTCGCGCTGCTCGCGGCGGTGCCCCTGGCCTGGGGCTGGGGGGTGAGCTGGCTGGACCTCGGTCTGCTGGTGTTCTTCTACTACCTCGGCTGCCACGGCATCACGATCGGTTTCCACCGCTACTTCACGCACGGTTCCTTCAAGGCGAAACGGCCCCTGAGGATCGCTCTGGCGGTCATGGGTTCGCTGGCGGTCGAGGGGCCTCTGGTGCGCTGGGTGGCCGACCACCGCAAGCACCACAAGTTCTCCGACGCGAAGGGCGACCCGCATTCGCCGTGGCGGTTCGGGGAGACGGTCCCGGCCCTGATGAGGGGCCTGTGGTGGGCCCACATCGCCTGGATGTTCGACGAGGAGCAGACCCCGCAGGAGAAGTACGCGCCGGACCTGATCAAGGACCCGGCGATCCGTGCGATCTCCCGGCAGTTCGTCTTCTGGACGGCGCTGTCGCTGGCCCTGCCGGCGCTGATCGGCGGTCTGGTGACGATGTCGTGGTGGGGCGCCTTCACGGGCTTCTTCTGGGGCTCGCTGGTGCGGGTGGCGCTGCTGCACCATGTGACGTGGTCGATCAACTCGATCTGTCACGCGGTGGGCAAGCGCCCGTTCAAGTCGCGTGACCGTTCGGGCAACGTGTGGTGGCTGGCCGTGCTCTCCTGCGGCGAGTCGTGGCACAACCTTCACCACGCGGACCCGACGTCCGCGCGGCACGGCGTGGAGCGCTGGCAGCTGGACTCCTCGGCGCGGATCATCCGCTGGTTCGAGCAGCTCGGCTGGGCGTACGACGTGCGCTGGCCGTCACGCTCCCGTATCGATTCCCGCCGGAATACGGACGGGACCGGCTCCCGGCGCAAGTCGGAAACCGCCGACGCGGCATGATTGACGGCGTGGCGACCGACTCCAGCACTCCGAGCAGCAACGACAAGCCGCGGCGTGCGCGCCGCACCCGCATGACCGGTGCCGAGCGTCGTCAGCAGCTGCTGGAGATCGGCCGCACCCTGTTCGCGGCCAAGGGTTTCGAGGGCACGTCGGTGGAGGAGATCGCGGCCAAGGCCGGCGTCTCCAAGCCGGTGGTGTACGAGCACTTCGGCGGCAAGGAGGGCCTGTACGCGGTGGTCGTGGACCGCGAGATGCGGCGGCTGCTGGACATGGTGACCGGTTCCCTGACCGCCGGGCATCCGCGGGAGCTGTGCGAGCAGGCCGCCTTCGCTCTGCTGGACTACATCGAGGAGTACACGGACGGCTTCCGCATCCTCGTCCGTGACTCGCCGATCCCGCAGTCGACGGGCTCGTTCGCGTCCCTGATCTCGGACATCGCCACCCAGGTGGAGGACATCCTGGGCCGGGAGTTCAAGAGCCGCGGTTTCGACCCGAAGCTCGCGCCGCTGTACGCGCAGGCGCTGGTCGGCATGGTCGCCCTGACGGGCCAGTGGTGGCTGGACGTCCGCAAGCCCCGCAAGGCGGAGGTGGCGGCGCACCTGGTCAACCTCGCCTGGCACGGTCTGGACGGCCTGGAGCCGAAGCCCCGTCTGATCGGGCACCGCAAGTCCTAGCGGGGACCGTGGCGGGGGTCGGGGCCCCCGGTCCCGCTCAGCGGGGTTCGAGGAACTCCAGGCGGTTGCCGACGGGGTCCTCGGAGTAGAAACGACGATGGCCTGGGAGGTCGTCGTCCCAGGTCACGACCGCTCCCAAGGCTTCCAGGCGGGCGGCGTACGCCCTGATGCCGGTGACCCGGAGTCCGGGGTGGGCCTTGCGGGCCGGCCGGAAGTCCTCCTCCACGCCGAGGTGCAGCCGCACCGGCCCGGCCGTGAACCAGCAGCCGCCGCGGGCGGCGAGGACGGGCGGCTTGGGCACCTCGGTCATCCCGAGGACGCCGACGTAGTACGCCCGCAGCCGGTCCTCGGAGCCGGGCGGGGCGGCGAGCTGGACGTGGTCGACGGCGGCGAGCATCAGCGGGCCGTCCGGGCGACGGCGAACAGGCGGCGGAAGGGCAGGACCGTGCCGTAGGGCTCGGCCGGGTAGGCGTCGCGGAGCAGCTCCCGGTACTCGGCGACGAAGGCGTCCCGCGCCTCCGGTTCGTCGGCGAGGGCGGTGAGCACGGGGCGCAGGGCGGTGCCCTTCGCCCAGTCCAGGACCGGGTCCTCGCCCGCCAGCTGCTGCATGTACGTCGTCTCCCAGACGTCCACCGCGCAGCCGAGGCGGGCCAGCCGGTCCAGGTATACGAGCGGGTCGTGGACGGAGTCGCCGGGGCGCAGGAGGCCGCCGAGGTGCTCCTTCCAGCGGGCGGTGCCGGCGAGTTCCCGCAGCAGGGCGTGCAGGGGCGCGTCGAGGTTGTTCGGGACCTGGAAGGCGAGGACGCCTCCGGGGGCGAGGGCGTCGAGCCAGCCCGAGAAGGCGTCGAGGTGGCCCGGCACCCACTGGAGCGCCGCGTTCGAGACGATCAGGTCGTACGTCTGGGTCGGCGCCCAGTCGGTGAGGTCCGCGTGGGCGAAGTCGAGCAGGCCGCCGCCGGCCGTGGCGCCCGCGTACTCCTTCGTCCTGGCGAGCATCTCCGGGGAGTTGTCGTAGCCGGTGATGTGCGCGTCCGGCCAGCGTTCGGCGAGCTGGACGGTGACGTTGCCGGGGCCGCAGCCGAGGTCGGCGATGCGGGCCGGTTCGTGCGGGAGGGCCGGGATGCGGGCAAGGAGGTCGGCGAAGGGCCTCGCACGGTGCTCGGCGTGACGCAGGTACTGGCTCGGGTCCCAGGTGGGGGTGGCGCCGGCGGTCATGGAGGCCTCCTCGTAACGACGGTCGCAAGAGCGGCGGCAGGGCCCGGCGGCCGGGCCCGCGGCGGACCCCCGATCGCCGCGGCCGCGGGGCCGTGCGGCACCGCGGGGCGCCCGGCCGCCTGCCTCCACCTTCACACCCAAGATATCTCGACGTCAAGAGACTCCACATCAAGAGACTTCATGTCGACACAACCATTACACTGATCGTCATGGAGGACGAGGTCGATCGGCTGGTCGCAGCGTGGCGCCGGGAGCGCCCGGACCTCGACGTGGAGCCGCTGGAAGTACTCAGCCGGGTGAGCAGACTGGCCCGGCACCTGGACCGCGCACGCCGCCTGGCTTTCTCCGAGCACAGCCTCGAACCATGGGAGTTCGACGTCCTGACCGCGCTCAGGCGCGCCGGGTCGCCCTATCAGCTCTCCCCCGGCCAGCTGCTCACCCAGACCCTCGTCACCTCGGGCACGATGACCAACCGCATCGACCGGCTGACGAAGAAGGGCCTGGTGGAGCGCCTGCCCGACCCGAGCGACCGCAGGGGTGTGCTGGTACGCCTGACGCACGAGGGCCGCGACCGGGCGGACCAGGCTCTGGCGGGCCTGCTGGAGCAGGAGCGCGCGATCCTGGCGGAGCTCAGCAGGGCCCAGCGCGGCGAACTGGCGGGACTGCTACGCCAGTTGACCGCCCCGTTCGACAACATCCCCGGCTAGGTCGACGGGCCCGACGCCGGCCCGGCGGGCGAGTGCCACGGCGGCCAGCGTCGAGTGCACGCCCAGTTTGCCGAGGACGTTCTGCATGTGCGTCCGGACGGTGTGCGGCGACAGGAACAGCCGCTCGGCCACGGCCTTGCGCCCCAGCCCGGCCACCATGCAGCGCAGCACCTCCCGCTCCCGGGGCGTGAGCGACTCGACGAGCCGCTCGCTCTCCGTCCGGTGCTTGCGCGCCGCGGTCAGCTCCCGCAGCACGCCCGTGAGCAGGGCGGGCGGCAGGTGCGTCTCGTCGCGCAGCACTCCGCGGATGACGGTGAGCAGACGCGACAGGGAGCAGTCCTTGGCGACCCACCCCGAGGCGCCCGCCTGGAGCGCGAGCGCGGCGCGGCGCGGATCGTCCTTCTCCGCCAGTACGACGGTGCGGACGCTCGGCTGCCCGGACCGCACGCCGGCCACGAGCGAGATGCCGTCGACGATGCCGTCCTCGTTGCTCTCCTGGACCTGCACCGCCGGACGCATCCCGGGCAGATTGCCGCCCAGGTCCGCGTCGACGAGCAGCACGTCGAACCGGCGTCCCTCCGCCGCCGCGCGTTCCAGGCAGCGCAGCGCGGCGGGGCCGCTGCCCGCTGCGGACACGTCGACGTCGGGCTCGGCCGCGAGTGCGGCAGCGAGCGACTCGGCGAAGATGCGATGGTCGTCGACGACCAGTACTCGGATGCGAACCACTGAAACCCCCACTGTCGGGGGACGACCGGTGCGGGTACGGCGCCCGAAGTGATCCCGGACCGCTTCCGGTCCGGAAAGCAGGGTGCCTCAGCCGCACGGCCGCCGCCGTGCTGGAAGTGCTACCCCCACTTCGGGCGTCGTACCCGACTGTCTCGCCCCCTGATCAGCACCGGCCCCCACCGGTGCTGTTCATCAGGGTAAGGCGAAGGGCCCGGAGCGGAAGGTAAATTGCAGAACTGGTTGGCCAGCGCGTTTATGGTGAGCCTTATGTTTCGTATCGAGACAGGAGACGACAAAGAGCGGCGGGATCTGCTCCGCCGAAGTCTGCTCGACACCAACACGCGGGCGTCTCCCGTCCTCCGCGCCCTGCGCGGAACCCCTGGTGAACGGGAAGTTCCGCTCCACGTCTGGGCCTTGGACGCCGACGGCGCACTCGCCGGGGGACTGGTCGGCCACACCTGGGCGACGTGGCTGCACGTGACATACCTGTGGGTCGACGACCGGCACCGCGGCGCCGGGCTCGGCTCGCGCCTGCTCGCGAAGGCCGAGCGGCTGGCCGGCGAGGAGCGCGGCTGCCGCGCCGCCCGTCTGGAGACCTGGGACTTCCAGGCCCCCGGCTTCTACCGTCGCCACGGCTACGACGTGGTCTGCGTGATCCCGGACTATCCACCGGGCGTCACGGAGTACACCCTGACCAAGCAACTGGCCTGACGGCGGCGGGCTCCGGCCGGGCGGACCGCTTCGCGCGGCCCGCCCGGCGTCCTCGCTCAGACCAGGCGGCGCGCCCCCGCGGACGGGACCGCCGGGAAGACACGCGGGGCGGTGTACCCCGCGGCGGCGAAGGCCTCGGCCACCGCCTTGGTGACCGTGTCCACGTCGGCCGACTCCACCAGGACGACCGCCGACCCGCCGAAGCCGCCTCCCGTCATGCGCGCGCCCAGCGCCCCGGCCGCGTTGGCCGTCGCCACCACGAGGTCCAGCTCCGGGCAGGAGATCCGCAGGTCGTCCCGCAGGGAGACGTGACCTTCGGTGAGGACCGGCCCGATCGCCCGGACGTCACCCGCGTCCAGCAGGGCGATGACCTGTTCCACCCGGTGGTCGTCGGACACGACGTGCCGGACGTAACGGCGGACCCGCTCGTCCGACAGCCGCGCCAGCGCCGCGTCGAGGCCGGTGTAGGGCACGTCCCGCAGATGGGAGACGCCCAGCTGCCGCGCGCCCTCCTCGCACCCTGCACGCCGCTCGGCGTACGCCCCGTCGCCCAGGGCGTGCTTCACCCGGGAGTCGACGACCAGCAGTTCGAGCCCATGGGCGGCCAGGTCGAACGGGACCTGGCGGATCGACAGGTCCCGGCAGTCGAGGTGCAGGGCGTGCCCCTCGGTGCAGCAGGCCGATGCGGTCTGGTCCATGATCCCGCAGGGCACGCCCACGAAGTCGTTCTCGGCCCGCTGCGCAAGGCGCGCCAACTCCGGTCCGGTGAGACCGAGTTCGTACAGGTCGTTGAGGGCGAGCGCCGTCACGACCTCCAGCGCCGCGGACGAGGAGAGGCCCGCCCCGGTGGGCACGGTCGAGGCGAGATGCAGATCGGCGCCGCCGACCGCGTGCCCCGCCTGGCCGAGCGCCCACACCACACCGGCCGGGTACGCGGCCCAGCCCGTGTCGGACAGCGGGACCAGCGCGTCCATGTCCAACTCGACGACCGGCCCCCCGATGTCCGCGGAGTGCAGCCGCAGCACCCGGTCCGCACGCCGCGACACGGCCGCCACGGCCGTGTGCGGCAGCGCGAGCGGCATGACGAACCCCTCGTTGAAGTCCGTGTACTCGCCGATCAGGTTGACCCTGCCGGGCGCCGCCCAGACACCCTCGGGTGCGGCGCCGTACAGCTCTTCGAAGCCCTCGCGAACCCCCACCTACTGCTCCTTCGACCTGCTCTGTGCGAACTCCCACGCGTCCGCGACGATCCCCGCGAGATCCGCGCGGGACGGATTCCAGCCGAGGCGCTCCCGGGCGGCCTCGGCCGACGCGACCAGCACCGCCGGGTCGCCGCCGCGGCGCGGCGCCACGACCTCGGGCACGGGGTGGCCGGTGACCTGGCGCACCGTCTCGATGACCTCGCGGACGGAGAAGCCGTTGCCGTTGCCGAGGTTGCAGATCAGATGCTCGCCGGGGGTGGCGGCCGCGACCGCCAGCAGATGGGCCTCGGCGAGGTCGGCGACATGGATGTAGTCGCGGATGCAGGTGCCGTCCGGCGTCGGGTAGTCGTCGCCGTAGACCGAGATGGCGTCGCGGCGGCCCTGGGCGACCTGGAGGACGAGCGGAATGAGGTGCGACTCCGGGTCGTGGCGCTCGCCGCGGGAGCCGTAGGCGCCCGCCACGTTGAAGTAGCGCAGGGAGACCGCGCCGAGTCCGTGCGCCGCCGCCTCACCGGTGATCATGTGGTCGACGGCGAGCTTCGAGGCGCCGTACGGGTTGGTCGGCCGCGTGGGGGCGGTCTCGACGATCGGGGTCCGCTCCGGCTCGCCGTAGGTGGCGGCGGTGGACGAGAAGACCAGCTTGCGGACGCCCGCCTCACGCATCGCGGCGAGCAGCGCCATCGTGCCGCCGACGTTGTTGTCCCAGTACTTCTCGGGCTTCACGACGGACTCGCCGACCTGCGAGAAGGCGGCGAAGTGCAGCACGGCGTCGTACGAGGAGTCCAGCCACTTGGCGGCGTCGCGGATGTCGCCCTCGACGAAGGCGGCCCCGGCGGGCACGCCCTCGCGGAACCCGGTCGAGAGGTTGTCGAGGACGGTGACCTCGTGCCCGGCCTCGAGCAGGTGTTGCGCGACCACGCTGCCCACATAGCCCGCGCCGCCGGTGACCAGGTACTTCCCACTCATGAACTCGCTACCTCTCGCAGTCGCTGGGCCGCGGTCTCCGGCGGCACGTCGTTGATGAACACGCTCATGCCGGATTCGGAACCCGCGAGGAACTTCAGCTTGCCGGAAGTGCGGCGGATGGTGAAAAGCTCGAGGTGGAGCGCGAAGTCGTCCCGGTTGACGCCGTCGAACTCCTCCAGCGTGCCGAACGGCGCCTGGTGCCATGCGGCGATGTACGGCGTCGGGGGCTCACCTGCACCTTCCTTCCCTCCGCCCGGCCCATCGAAGATCCGGTCGAAGCGCCTCAGGAGTTCCAGATAGACCTGGGGGAATTCTCTGCGCGCGTCCGCGTCGAGGCCGAGCAGGTCGGGCACGCGACGGCGCGGATACAGGTGGACCTCGTAGGGCCAGTGCGCCGCGTACGGCACGAAGGCGACCCAGTGGTCGCTCGACAGGACGACCCGGCAGCCGTCGGCGAGCTCACGCGCGACAACCTCGTCGAAGAGGTTCTCGCCGCCGGTCGCCTCCTTGTACGCGGCGAGCGAGCGCAGCATCAGCGCGGTACGCGGGGTGATGAAGGGGTAGCCGTAGATCTGCCCGTGCGGGTGGCCGAGGGTGACGCCGATCTCGGCGCCGCGGTTCTCGAAGCAGAAGACCTGTTCGACGGAGGAGAGATGGGACAGCTCGGCCGTGCGGTCCGTCCACGCCTCCAGGACGAGCCCCGCCTGCTCCTCGGTCAGATCGGCGAAGGAGGCGTCGTGGTCGGAGGTGAAGCAGACGACCTCGCAGCGTCCGGAGTCGCCGGCCAGGGAGGGGAAACGGTTCTCGAAGACCACGACGTCGTACGAGGAGTCCGGGATCTCGCTCAGCCGCTCGCCCTGGGAGGGGCACAGGGGGCATTGGTCGGCCGGCGGGTGGTAGGTGCGGCCCTGGCGGTGCGAGGCGACGGCGACGCTGTCGCCGAGCAGCGGGTCGCGGCGGATCTCGGAAGTCGTGACGGTGCGCTCCAGAGGACGCCGGTCGACCGCGTCGCGCACGGTGTCGTCGCGCAGGTCGTAGTAGATGAGCTCACGACCGTCGGCCAGTCGGGTCGAGGTCTTCTTCACGTCGGACTCCCCAGTCGAGCCACCGAACCTTCAAACAGAACCCAACATACCAGAACACAAGCCACCACGATCCCCACCATCACAATCAAACAAAGAACACCATCAGAAGTGTTCAATTACTGAACATGGAGGCATAGGTTCCGCTCAGGTTCAGTTCGCGAGACGAAGCGAGTACGCATGCAAACCCCCACACATATCCCCACAGAACTGGCGGCGGGGCTACGGCTCCCCACCAACGGGCTCGATTACGCGATCATGGCGATCTACTTCGCCGTGGTTCTCGGCATCGGCCTCGCCGCCCGCCGCTCGGTGAAGACGACCCTGGACTTCTTCCTGTCGGGCCGGTCGCTGCCCGCCTGGATCACCGGCCTGGCCTTCATCTCGGCCAACCTGGCCGCCACCGAGATCCTCGGCATGGCAGCGAACAGCGCCCAGTACGGCGCCTACACCGTCCACTGGTACTGGATCGGCGCCATCCCCGCCATGGTCTTCCTCGGCCTGGTGATGATGCCCTTCTACTACGGCAGCAAGGTCCGCTCCGTCCCGGAGATGCTGCTGCTCCGCTTCGACAAGTCGGCCCACCTGCTGAGTTCGATCCTGTTCGCCTTCGCGGCCGTCCTGATCGCCGGCGTGAACCTCTACGCCCTCGCGATCGTCGTCGAGGCGCTCCTCGGCTGGCCGCAGTGGGTGGCCATCCTGGTCGCCGGCTTCTTCGTGCTCGCCTACATCACGCTCGGCGGCCTGTCCTCGGCGATCTACAACGAGGTGCTCCAGTTCTTCGTGATCCTGGCGGCCCTCATCCCGATCGTCGTGCTCGGCCTGAAGAAGGTCGGCGGCTGGGGCGGCCTGACCGACTCCCTCTCCAAGACCCACGGTCACGACTTCGTCACCGCCTGGGGCGGCACCGGCATCGGCAGCGCCAACCCGCTCGGCGCCAACTGGCTGACCATCGTGCTCGGCCTCGGCTTCGTCCTGTCCTTCGGCTACTGGACCACCAACTTCGCCGAGGTGCAGCGCGCCCTGTCCGCGAAGAACCTCTCCGCCGCCCAGCGCACCCCGCTGATCGCCGCGTTCCCGAAGATCTTCATCGTCTTCCTGGTGATGATCCCGGGTCTGGTCGCCGCCGTCCTCGTGCCCAGGATCGGCACCCCCGGCTCCGACCTCCAGTACAACGACGCCATCCCCTACCTGATGCAGGAGCTGCTGCCCAACGGCGTGCTCGGCATCGCTGTGACCGGTCTGCTCGCCGCCTTCATGGCCGGCATGGCCGCCAACGTCTCCTCCTTCAACACGGTGTTCACCAACGACATCTGGGCGAAGTACGTGGTCCGGGGCCGCGAGGACGAGTACTACGTGCGCTTCGGCCGCCTCATCACCGCGATCGGTGTGGCCGCCTCGGTGGGCACGGCGTTCCTGGCGTCGTCGTTCTCGAACATCATGAGCTACCTCCAGACGCTCTTCTCCTTCTTCAACGTGCCGATGTTCGTCGTCTTCATCGTCGGCATGTTCTGGAAGCGCGCCTCCACCAAGTCCGGCTTCTGGGGCCTGCTCGCCGGCACCGTGACCGCGATGGTGAACTACTTCGTCCTCTACAAGCGCGGCATCATCGACATCCCCACCGACCAGGGCGCCAACTTCGTCTCCGCGATCGCGGGCTTCGTCGCCGGCGCGGTCGTCATGGTCGTCGTGTCGCTGTTCACCGCCCCGAAGCCGGAGGAGGAGCTCCAGGGCCTGGTCTACGGAACCCGCTCCCCCGGCATGGCGGAACCGCCCGCCCCCGGGGACGACGCCTGGTACCGCAAGCCGGCCCTGCTGGGCTGGGGCGCAGTGATCATCGCGGCCGCCTGCTACATCCCGTTCTCGTTCTGATCGCGGGAGGATTGAGAAACCATGACCGAGCATTCCGGACACTCCGGGTACTCCGAGAAGGACGTCCAGCGGGAAGTCACCGAGCTGGAGGGCAAGTCCGCCACCGCCGCCCGCATCTTCGACCTGCGCCGCATCATCGGACTCCTGTTCGTGCTCTACGGCCTCATCGTCGGGATCACCGGCCTCACCGACTCCGACGCCGCCATCGAGAAGGCCCAGGGCGTCAACATCAACCTGTGGACCGGCCTGGGCATGCTGCTCCTCGGCGTGTTCTTCCTCGTCTGGCTGAAGCTGCGTCCGACGCCGCCGCCGACACCCCACGTCCTGCCCGAGGAGCAGGACAGCGAGTAGCGTCCGCGTACGGGGCTGGAGTTCTTCGGGACTCCGGCCCCGTACCGCTGTAGGCATCCCCTGCCCCGTCCACCGAGAAGGAGCGCACCCCTCATGACCACGCCGAACGCCACCGACCGGCCCGTGAAGCTCACCGTGAGCGTCCTCGGCACCGGGATCATGGGAGCCGCGATGGCCCGCAGCCTCGCACGGGCCGGACACACCGTCAGGGCCTGGAACCGCAGCCGCGACAAGGCCGAGCCGCTGGCCGCCGACGGCATCCACGTCGCCGGCACCCCCGCCGAGGCGGTCCGGGACGCCGAGGTCGTCCTCACCGTGCTGTACGACGGTGCCGCCGCCCTCGACGTCATGCGGCAGGCGGCGCCCGGCCTGCGCCCCGGCACCGCCTGGGTGCAGTCGACGACCGCGGGCATCGAGTCCGTCCCCGAACTGGCCGGCTTCGCCCGCGAGCACGGGCTGGTCTTCTTCGACGCGCCGGTCCTCGGGACCCGCCAGCCCGCCGAGGCGGGGCAGCTGACCGTGCTGGCGGCCGGCCCGGCCGCCGACCGCGACACCGTGACGCCGGTCTTCGACGCCGTAGGCTCACGCACCGTGTGGACCGGCGAGGACGGCGCGGCCGGCAGCGCGACGCGCCTCAAGCTCGTCGCCAACAGCTGGGTCCTCGCGGCCACCGCCGCCACCGGCGAGGTCCTCGCCCTGGCGCAGGGCCTGGGCGTGGACCCGCACGGCTTCTTCGACCTGATCGCCGACGGCCCGCTCGACATGGTCTATCTGCGCGCCAAGGCCGACCTGGTCCTGGAGGACCGGCTGACACCGGCGAGCTTCGCGGTCGCCACCGCCGAGAAGGACGCCCGTCTGATCGTCCGGGCCGGAGAGCACAACGGCGTCCGCCTCGACGTGGCCGCCGCGGCCGCTGAGCGCTTCGCCCGCGCCGCCGCCCAGGGCCACGCCGACGAGGACATGGCCGCCGCCTACTTCGCCAGCTTCGACGAGCGGCGGCCCTCCGCCTAGACCCCGGATCTCACAGGGGCTCCTCCGTCCCGCCGGGCGGGGCCGTCACCGGCCCCGCCCGGTCCAGCAGACCGGTGCGGGCGGCCAGCGCCGCCGCCTCCAGACGCGATCCCACACCGAGCTTCATCAGCACCCGCTGCACATGGGTGCGGGCCGTCGACGGGGCTATTCCCATGCCGGCCGCGATGAGCCGGGTGTCCTCGCCGTCCGCGACCCGCACGAGGACCTCCACCTCGCGCGGAGTGAGCATCTGGAGCAGCCGCTGCCCCTCGTCGTCGGGCTGGGCGGCCGGGTTGAGCAGTTCGCTGAAGGCGCCCTGGAGCAGCTGCGGGGCCACGGCCGCCTCACCCGCGCGCGCCTTCATGATCGCGCGCTCGACGCCCTCTATGCGTTCGTCGTGGCGTACGTAGCCCGACGCGCCGGCGGCGAACGCGGCGGCGATGCCCCGCGGGTTCGGCACCGGGCCCAGGACGAGGACGGCCACCTGCGGCCGTTCCCGCTTGATCTTCACCACCGGGTCGAAGATCCCCGGCTCGGCCGGTGCGGCCGTGCCGAGCAGGCACACCTCGGGTGCCCGTGTGATCACCAGCTCCGCCGCCCCCGCGGCGGGCGCCGCCGCGGCGAGCACCCGGTGCCCGCGCAGCTTCAAGGCCGAGGCCAACGCCTCGGCGAGCAATCGGTGGTCGTCGACCACCATGAGCCGCACTCCCATCAGGCAACCCCCCAGTCCCCCCAAGCATCCCCACTGGTTCCCCGTGGATTAGGAGCCCCCCGGCTCTCCATCCCCCGGAAGCTACACGCTTGTTCGACGTTGCGCTTCCCCTACTGGAGAGATGTGCCCCGGAATATCGAAATCCCTCCCATTCGGGAGTGATGAGGGGTACGCGTGCGGCCCCGCCCCTGAGCAGGGGCGGGGCCGCACGGCGGGGACCGGCTCGGCTACTGCGCGCCGAAGGCGACCACCAGATACTCCTTGTCGTCCGCGGAGGACGGCTTGTGGGCGTAGACCTGCGACATGTACAGGCGGCCGTCGCGGTAGATGAACTCGGCGTACTCCGGGAGCATGCTGGACTCCGCGTCGCGGACCGATTCGCCCGCCGGGTTCTCCAGGAGCTTGGTCTCCTTGAAGGAGGTGCCGTCGAAGGACACGACCTGCCCGCCCTTGTCGTACGGCGGACGCTTGTAGGCGAGGAGGTCGGTGCCGTCCATGCGCAGCGGGGTGATGGTGTAGCCGTCACCGGCGTCACCGCGCTGACCGGTCTGCTTGCCCGTGGAGAGGTCGAAGGCGACGATCTCGTTGGTGCGGCTGTACTCCCCGGTGCCGTCGTGCTCCTCGGTCGGGATGTAGAGCTTGTCGTTGCCGACGGCGAGACCGGAGCAGTACTCGATCCGGCTGATGCCGTCGCAGCGGGCCGCGTACGTCTTGCCCGGCGCGGAGATCTTCGTGCGCAGCTTGCCGGTCTTGTTGTCGATGGAGAAGAAGTCCGAGATGCCGCTGCCGTCCCCGGCGGAGTCGCCGACGTCGGCGGCCACGACCAGCGGGTCGGTGGAGACGACGCTCGCGTACTCGATGCCGGGCGACATCTTGTACTCCGAGAGCACCTTCCCGGACTTCGGGTCGATGGTCTGGATGTGCAGCTGGCGGGTGCTGCCGTACTCGCCGCACTTGCGGACCGCGACGAGCTTCTCGCCGCCGCCGTAGCCGGCGTCGTAGCAGGTGTCGGTCGGCTTGGGAGCCCACAGCACCTTTCCGGTGGAGATGTCGAAGGCGCCGCCGCCGCTGGTGCTGCCCGCGGCGACCGTGTTCCCGCTCACGGTGACGTTGTCGATGTTGACCAGCTGGTCACCGGACTTGAGCGTCTTGGTCCACAGCTTCTTGCCGGCGTCGAGGTCGAGGGCGGCGAGCTGGCTGCAGCCGTGCGACGGGTCCTCCTTGGTCGGCATGGCGGGCTCGTAGGTGATCGCCGTGCGGTTGGCCTCGGTGGCATGGCGGCTGGCCTGGCACACCGGGCCGGGCAGCTTGATCGTCCACACCTTGGCGCCGGTCTTGGGGTCGTAGCCGTCGACCTCGGCGTTGCCGCTCTTGACGTACACCTTGTCGGTGAGCCAGGAGCCGACGGTGGTGACGCTGCTGTCGTTCTTGACGGCGGGCGCGGGCACCTGGAACAGCAGCTCGGCGCTGGTGTCGGAGGGGACCTTCTCCTTGCCGCCGGTGGAACCGGACGTGCCGTCGCCCTTGCCGCCCTTGCTGCCGCCGGACGTGCTCGCGGTGTTCTTGCCGTCCTTGCCGGAGGACGACGCGTACCAGACACCGCCGCCGACGATCAGCGCGATCACGACCACGGCGGCCACGATGATGACCAGCTGGCTGTTGACCTTCCAGCCGCCGCCACCGCCCTGCGGGGCCTGCGGCTGCATCGGCATGGTCTGCTGCTGCGGGTAGCCGTACGGGGACTGCTGGCCCGGGGCGCCGTACTGCGGCTGCTGTCCGGGGTAGCCGTAACCGGGCTGGGCCGGGGGCGGCGTCTGCGGATAGCCGTACGGCTGCTGCGGGGCGGCGGGTGGAGCCGTCTGCGGCGGCGGGGGCGTCTGCGGGTAGCCGTAGCCGGGGCCCTGCGCGGGCGGCGGGGGCGTCGGGGCGCCGAAGCCGCCGGGGGACGGGTCCTGAGGTGCTCCGAAACCGCCGGGGGGCGGGTCCTGGGGCGCGCCGAAACCGCCCTGCGGGGGCTCGTTCGAAGGAGGCTGGTTCGGCGGCGGGGGCGGCGGCTGACTCATGACGTGTGTACCTCGGATGCGAAGGGGACGAAGGAGTGGGGGGCCCGGACGGATGGGAGCGGTGGCCGGCTCACTTGCCGTACGCCAGCATCAACTTCTCCTTCGCGTCGTCCTGGCCCGTCAGCCGGGTGGTGGAGATGTAGAAACGCCCGTCGACGTAGTCGACCGCCTTCGAGAAGAAACCGTTCTCGATGTCCGCGGTGCCCTGCGGGTTCTGCAGCAGCGTGGTGGGCCGGTGGCCGCTCCCGGTCGTGGGGATCGAGACGATCCTGCCCCCGCCGTCGTACGACGGCTCGACGTACGCGATGAGGTTGGTGCCCTCCAACCTCATGGGCAGCATCGTCTCGTCCACCGGGGACTTGACGCGCCACTTCTCCTTGCCGGTCTCCAGGCTGAACGCGACGACCTCGTTGGCGCCGGTCTTCGCCTCGGTCGGCAGGTAGAGGGTGTTGGCGTCGGCGGCGGTGCCGAAGCAGCCCGTCAGATCGCGGTCGAGGACGGCGTATCCGCACTCGGGCGCGAAGGAGTCCTTGCTCTCCAGCTGCGAGCGCAGGCCGCCGTTGTTCTTCAGCGCGGTGACGTTGACCCGCTTCTTGTCGTCGTTGGTCATGTAGAGGACGACGGGGGCGACGGAGTAGGCGCGTTCGACCGTCCAGCCCTTGGGGATCTTCGTCGTCCACTTGGCCTTGCCGGTGGCCGGGTCCAGCTCCTGCACCTCGTCGTGCTTGTTGTCGCTGCCGACCGAGCAGGACGAGACGGCCACGAGCTTGGCGCCGCCCGCGAAGCCGGCGGGGTAGCAGCCCGTCCCGTACTTCTTCTTCTCCCAGAGCTTCTTGCCGCTGCCGACGTCGTAGGCCACGCCGGACATGGAACGGCCGACCATCAGCGTGTCGCCGGTGATGGACAGCTCCACCGAGATGGTGCTGTCGAAGAGTTCACCGTCGGGGACCTTGCCGCTCCAGCCCTTGGCGCCGGTGTTCAGGTCGATCTGCTGGAGCTGGTTGCACTTGGCGCTGCTGCCGGGGCCGCTCATGTACGCGATGACGGCCTTGTCGTCGGACGTCTTCTGCGGGGTGACCGCGCAGATCTTCTGCGGCATGGTCAGCGCGTCCCAAGTGGGCTTGCCGTCGGTGACGTTGAAGGCGAAGACCTGCTTGTACGCGGCCTTCACCGCCGCCTTGTCGGTGACCCACAGGCCGGGGGCGTCGGCACCGGAACCGGGCGCGTCGGGCCCCGACTTGTACCAGAGCACCTTGGCCTCGCCCGGCTTCCGGCCCTCGTTGAGGTTCTCCGAGTCCTCGCCGCCGTCACCGCTGCCGTCCCCGGGGTTGACCGGATCGTCGGAGACGGTGGGCTTCGGGCTGTGGCTCTTGTCGGCGACGGGCTTCTTGCCGTCGTCACCGCCGTCGGCGCTGACTGCCCAGACGGTGCCGCCGACGACGAGCAGCGCGGCCACCGCGGCGCCGATGACGACGGCGGGCCTGCCCTTGAAGGGGTTCTTGGAGCCGCCGCCGGGCGGCGGGGTGCCGGGCGCGCCCGGGTACTGGGCCTGGGGCGGGTATCCGTAACCGGGCTGCTGCGGCTGGCCGTAGGGGCCGGGCTGGGTGTACGGCCCGGGCTGCTGCGGCTGGCCGTACGGTCCCGGCTGACCGTAGGGGCCGGGCTGCTGCGGGTATCCGTAGCCGGGCTGCGGGGCACCGGCCGGCGGAGTCGGCACGGACGCGGGTGGCTGCGCGGGCGGCGGAGGCGTACCGAAGCCGCCCTGTGCGCGTGGGTCCTGCGGAGCGCCGAAACCGCCCTGCGGGGGCGGATCCTGTGGTGCTCCGAAACCGCCCTGCGGCGGCTGACCAGGCGGCTGACTCATCAGCGCTTCCCCCTCTTCACTGATGTGGCGCCCCACCGGCGGCGCTGGATTTCCGCTCTGTCCCGGTGGTTCTCAGACTGTTCTCAGACGGCCCTTTCTATCACTCTGTCGCGTACACGCAGGGGGTTGGTCCGGCCCCTGTTCCCAAGGGAGAACCGGCCTGTGATGCCGTCGTTACGCGCCTTCACGCGCTCTTCACGCCGGGCGCGCGCCGCCGCCGCACAGCACGGCGGCGCACCGTACGCCCCCGGTCACGCGTCCTCGGCGAGCTCCAGCCAGCGCAGTTCCAGATCGTCGCGCTCCCCCGCCAACTCGCGCAGCTCGGCGTCGAGCTTGGCCACCTTCCCGAAGTCGGTGGCGTTGTCGGCGATCTGGGCGTGCAGCTTGGTCTCCCTCTCGGAGATCTTGTCCAGCTGCCGCTCGATCCTCTGGAGTTCCTTCTTCGCGGCGCGGGCGTCGGCGGCGGACGCCGTCTTCGCGGGCGCGGGCGCGGCGGCGAGCACGGCGGCGGCCGCGGCCTCCTCCATCGCGCGGCGGCGCTCCAGGTACTCGTCGATGCCACGGGGCAGCATGCGCAGGGTGCCGTCGCCGAGCAGCGCGAACACGTTGTCCGTCGTGCGCTCGATGAAGAACCGGTCGTGGGAGATCACGACCATCGAGCCGGGCCACCCGTCGAGCAGGTCCTCCAGCTGGGTGAGCGTCTCGATGTCGAGGTCGTTGGTGGGCTCGTCGAGGAAGAGGACGTTGGGCTCGTCCATCAGCAGCCGCAGCACCTGGAGCCGGCGCCGCTCACCACCGCTCAGGTCGGCGACGGGCGTCCACTGCTTCTCCTTGTTGAAGCCGAACGTCTCGCACAGCTGACCCGCCGTCATCTCGCGCCCCTTGCCGAGGTCGACGCGGTCGCGCACCTGCTGTACGGCCTGCAGGACCCGCCAGTTCGGGTCCAGTTCGGCGACCTCCTGGGAGAGGTAGGCGAGCTTCACGGTCTTGCCGGTGACGATCCGGCCGGCCGCGGGCTGACGCTCCCCGTCGCTGCGGGCGGCCTCGGCCAGCGCGCGCAGCAGCGAGGTCTTGCCGGCGCCGTTCACACCGACCAGGCCGATCCGGTCGCCGGGGCCGAGCTGCCAGGTCAGGTGCTTGAGCAGCACCTTGGGCCCGGCCTGCACGGTCACGTCCTCCAGGTCGAAGACGGTCTTGCCGAGCCGGGAGCCGGCGAACTTCATCAGCTCGCTCTTGTCGCGCGGCGGCGGCACGTCGGCGATCAGTTCGTTCGCGGCCTCGACGCGGAAGCGGGGCTTGGAGGTGCGGGCGGGGGCGCCGCGGCGCAGCCAGGCGAGCTCCTTGCGCACCAGGTTCTGCCGCTTGACCTCCTCCGTGGCGGCGATGCGCTCGCGCTCGGCGCGGGCGAAGACGTAGTCGGAGTATCCGCCCTCGTACTCGTACACCGCGCCGCGCTGCACGTCCCACATGCGGGTGCAGACCTGGTCGAGGAACCAGCGGTCGTGGGTCACGCACACCAGCGCCGAGCGGCGCTCGCGCAGGTGCCGGGCGAGCCAGGCGATGCCCTCGACGTCGAGGTGGTTGGTCGGCTCGTCGAGGATGATCAGGTCCTGCTCCTCGATGAGCAGCTTGGCCAGCGCGATGCGTCGGCGCTCACCGCCGGACAGCGGGCCGATGACCGTGTCCAGGCCCTGCGGGAAGCCGGGCAGGTCCAGCCCGCCGAACAGGCCCGTCAGGACGTCCCGGATCTTGGCGTTGCCCGCCCACTCGTGATCGGCCATGTCCCGGATGACCTCGTGGCGGACGGTGGCCGCGGGGTCGAGGGAGTCGTGCTGCGTCAGGACACCGATGTGCAGGCCGCCGGAGTGGGTGACGCGTCCGCTGTCGGCCTCCTCCAGCTTGGCGAGCATCCGGATGAGGGTGGTCTTGCCGTCGCCGTTGCGTCCGACGACGCCGATCCGATCGCCCTCGCTGACGCCGAGGGAGACTCCGTCGAGCAGTGCACGGGTGCCGTACACCTTGCTGACGGACTCGACATTGACCAGATTGACGGCCATTTCTCTCCTGCCAAGGGGGACGATCGACCCTCAAGGGTAGTCCGCGCGGCGAAGGGGCCGAGCCAGGGCTTTCCCCGGTCCCCGCCGCACCGGCCGTTCCCTGGACGCGGGGCCGCCGCCCCCTCTGCTCCCGGCAGGCGCCGGGCGCACACTCCCCCGAGCCGCCGGCCGGGGCGCCACCAGGGCGCGAGGAACTGCGCGAGCAACCCACGACAAGCCGCACCCGCCCGGAAACGGTCGCCCGAGACGCGCCCGCGCCTCCGCAGGGGCGAGCGCGCAGTTCCCCGTGCCCCTGACGGGACGCACCCGAACCCCGGTCACCGCGCGCAGCGCACCTCCGCACCCGCCCCGGACGGGCGGGGGCCGTCCCCGGACACCGGGCGGTGTCCGGGGTGAGCGGCTCGCTACAGGACCGTCGCGCCCGGCGCCGGGCTCTCGGTGGCGCGCACCGACCGGCAGGTGCCGGAGGCACGCAGGGCCTCGGCGACCGCGTCCGCCGAGTCCGCGTCCGCCACGAGGAACGCGGTCGTCGGACCGGACCCGGAGACGAGCGAGGCGAGCGCGCCGGCCGCCCGGCCCGCGGCGAGGGTGCCGGCGAGCTCCGGGAAGAGCGAGAGGGCGGCAGGCTGGAGGTCGTTGGAGGCGGCGCGTGCGAGGGCACCGGCGTCGCCCTTCGCGAGGGCGTCCAGCAGTTCCTGCGAGGCGACCGGCTCGGGCACCCGCAGCCCCTCGTTCATCCGGTCGAACTCCCGGAACACCGCGGGCGTGGACAGGCCGCGCGCGGCCGTCGCGAAGACCCAGTGGAACGTCCCGCCGACCTCCAGGGCCCGCAGCTGCTCGCCCCGGCCGACGCCGAGCGCCGCCCCGCCCACCAGGCTGAACGGCACGTCGCTGCCCAGGTCGGCGCAGATGCCGAGGAGTTCGTCGCGTGAGGCGTCGGTGCCCCACAGCGCGTCGCAGGCGACCAGGGCGCCCGCGCCGTCCGCGCTGCCGCCCGCCATGCCGCCCGCGACGGGGATGTCCTTGGCGATGTGGATGTGGACGGCCGGGTCGATGCCGTGGCGGCGGCCGAGTTCGACGGCGGCACGGGCCGCCAGGTTCGTGCGGTCCAGGGGCACCTCGGCGGCGTCCGGGCCCGCGCAGGTGATGCGCAGCTCGTCGGCCGGGGTGACCGTCACCTCGTCGTACAGGCCGACCGCGAGGAAGACGTTCGCCAGGTCGTGGAAGCCGTCGGGGCGGGCGCCGCCGACCGCGAGCTGGACGTTGACCTTGGCAGGGACGCGTACCGTCACCGTCTGCGTCACGACTGGGCCGACTCCTCGTTCTCGGTGGTCTCGGTGGTCTCGGTGGTCTCGGTGGTCTCGGTGCCTGTGCCGGTGCCGCCGGGAGCGGCACGGTGCTCGGCGATACGGGCGAACTCCTCCACGGTCAGCGACTCCCCGCGGGCCTGCGGCGAGACGCCGGCGGCGACCAGCGCGGCCTCGGCCGCCGCCGCGGAGCCGGCCCAGCCGGCGAGGGCGGCCCGCAGGGTCTTGCGGCGCTGCGCGAACGCGGCGTCCACCACGGCGAACACCTCGCGCCTGGAGGCCGAGGTCTTGAGGGGCTCGGCGCGCCGGGTGAGCGCGACCAGTCCGCTGTCGACGTTGGGCGCGGGCCAGAAGACGTTGCGGCCGATGGACCCGGCCCGCTTCACCTCGGCGTACCAGTTCGCCTTGACCGACGGGACGCCGTACACCTTCGAGCCGGGCCCGGCCGCGAGCCGGTCGGCGACCTCCGCCTGGACCATCACGAGGGTGCGCTCGATGGTCGGGAAGGTTTCCAGCATGTGCAGCAGGACGGGCACGGCGACGTTGTACGGGAGGTTGGCGACCAGCGCGGTGGGGGGCGGGCCGGGCAGCTCCTGGACGTCCATCGCGTCGGAGTGGACCAGCGCGAACCGGTCCGCGCGCTCCGGCATGCGGGCCGCCACGGTCGAGGGCAGCGCCCCTGCCAGCACGTCGTCGATCTCGACGGCGACGACCCGGTCGGCGGCCTCCAGCAGCGCGAGCGTCAGTGAGCCGAGGCCTGGTCCCACCTCCACGACGACGTCGTCGTCGCGCACCTCGGCGGTGCGGACGATCCGGCGCACCGTGTTCGCGTCGATCACGAAGTTCTGGCCGCGCTGTTTGGTGGGGCGTACGCCGAGGGCTCCCGCGAGTTCACGGATGTCGGCGGGGCCGAGGAGGGCGTCGGGGGTGGGGCTGGTCACGGACCAAGCGTACGGGGGCGGCGGGCTCCGCCGTTCTCACGCCCCCGCCGCAGGGCCGCGGGCCGGGTGCTCACCCGTGCAGCCGGGCCCCGCAGTGCGGCCAGGGACTGGTTCCCCGCCGCACATACAACTTCTTCGCCCGGAGGGTCTGCTCGGCCGCGGGAGCGTCCTGGGGACGGCCCTTGCCGCCGAGGGCGTGCCAGGTGCGTTTGTCGAACTGGTAGAGCCCGCCGTAGGTGCCGGAGGGGTCGACCGCGTGGGGCCGGCCCCCGGACTCGCAGGCCGCGAGGGCGGCCCAGTCGAGGCCGTCGGCGCCGTCGACGGACACCGGGAGCGGCTTCGTGCCGACCTTCACCAGCTCCACCCGCGGCTCGCGCACCGTCTCGGCCTCGATGCGGCGCGGCCGCTCCCGGACGCCGTTGACGGTCCGCAGGGCGTAGGTGACCCGGCGCGCCCCGGGCCGCCCGGCCTGCTCGACGACCTCGGTGCCCTTGAACAGCGAGGGGTCCTGGGTCCTTCGCACCCCGTACGGGATGGCCTCCTCGCGGACCTCCCGGCTGCCGGTGATCCGCATGACGGTGACCGTCTGACCGTCGCGCGGGAAGCTGCCGGGCGGAGCGGAGGTCGTGTCCTGCCCGTGCAGGGTGATGCCGGCCTCCTCGACGGCCTCCCGGACGCTCGCCGCGTTCGTGCGGATGGTCCGTGCCCGGCCGTCCGCCATGATCGTCACCATGCGCTCGGTGCGGACGGCGAGGTCGAGGCCCGTACGCCCGATGGTCCGGGACCGCGACGCCGACAGGTACGCGCCCTCGGCGCGCACCCCCAGCTGTCTGAGCGCCCCGTCCACGGTGGGTTCCGTCGTCCACACCCGGCGCCGCTGCCCGTCGATGGTGAGCTCCACGGGACGCCCGTAGTGGACGGCGACCTCGTCGCCGCTGGCGAGCGGTGTGCCGGGAGCCGGTGCCACCACGTCGTGCGAGCCCACCCGCACGCCCTCCTCGGCGAGCAGCTCGGAGACGTCGTCCGCGAAGGTGTGCAGGGTGCGCGACTTCCCGTCGACGGTGAGTTCGATCGCCTTGTCGCTGGCGACGAACGCCGAGGTGCCGCCGGCCAGGAACGCGACGACGAGTGCCTGCGGGAGCAGCCGCCGGAGCGGGTCGGGGCGCTCGGCGGCCCGCCTGCGCCGGGCCGCGCGCCGCACCTCGGCCCGCCCGCCGGGCTGCGGCGCCCCCACGGCTGGCGACGGCCGGCCGGCGTCTTCGTCCGGGCCCTGCCGGGGCAGCCGGGGCTCCGTCGGCGCCTCGTGCCGGGGCAGCCGGGGCTCCGTCGGCGCC
The DNA here is from genome assembly GCF_000424945.1 of Streptomyces sp. 142MFCol3.1. NCBI lineage: Bacteria > Bacillati > Actinomycetota > Actinomycetes > Kitasatosporales > Streptomycetaceae > Streptomyces > Streptomyces sp. 142MFCol3.1. The sequence continues at coordinate 56,417 of NZ_AUKV01000036.1, read as the reverse complement.
TCGTGCCGGGAAAGCAACGGCTCCGTCGGCGCCTCGTGCCGGGAAAGCAACGGCTCCGTCGGCGCCTCGTGCCGGGGCACCCGGGGCGACTCGTACGCGGGCCGGTAGGTGTCCGAGAAGGCGGGGCGGTACGGCTCCTCGCTCCCCTGCGGCGCCGCGGCGTCCGGGTACGGCGGTGTCTCGTCGTCGTACGGCGGCGCGTGCGGCGGCGTCTCGTCCGGGTGCGGCGCTCCCGTCGCATCGGTGGGGACACCAGTCGTTCCATACGTCTCGTACTGCGAGCTGCTCACGACGACACGCTCCAGGGTCCGGAATGGGCGACCAGAACCTAGCGGAGCGGTCGTCACTCTCCCAAGCAACGCGACTACGCTGTGTCGCGACACTCCCCCGCGAACGACCCGTGCGTGACCAGGGGGAACCCCGGGAACCGTTATCCGTCAGTAATCGAACGCGCGGGCAGTGTTGGCGGAGATCGAGGTCGCCAGCGCGTCCTCGTCGATACCGCGCACCTCGGCCATGGCGCGCACCGTGACCGGAATGAGATACGGCGCGTTGGGCCGTCCGCGGTACGGCGCGGGCGTCAGGAAGGGCGCGTCGGTCTCGACGAGCACCAGTTCCAGGGGCGCCACCGCCAGCGCGTCGCGCAGCGGCTGGGCGTTCTTGAAGGTCATGTTGCCGGCGAAGGACATGAAGTAGCCGGCGCCCGCGCAGATCGCGGCCATGTCCGCGTCGCCCGAGTAGCAGTGGAAGACGGTCCGCTCGGGAGCGCCCTCCTCCTTGAGGATGCGCAGCACGTCGGCGTGGGCGTCGCGGTCGTGGATGACGAGGGCCTTGCCGTGCCGTTTGGCGATCTCGATGTGGGCACGGAAGGAGCGCTCCTGCGCGGCCTTGCCCTCGGGGCCCGTGCGGAAGTAGTCCAGCCCGGTCTCGCCGACGCCCTTGACCTGCGGCAGCGCCGCGAGGCGGTCGATCTCGGCGAGCGCCTCGTCCAGCGCGGCCTCGCCGCCCGGGCGCCGTGCGCCCTGCCGGGACCAGCCGTCGGGGTCGCCGTGCACGATACGCGGCGCTTCGTTGGGGTGCAGGGCGACCGTCGCGTGGACGGCGTCGTACGCGGCGGCCGTCTCGGCGGCCCAGCGCGAGCCCTTCACGTCGCAGCCGACCTGGACGACCGTCGCGACTCCGACCGACGCGGCCTTGGCGAGGCCCTCCTCGACCGTGCCGGACTGCATGTCGAGATGGGTGTGCGAGTCGGCGACGGGCACCCGCAGGGGCTCGGGGAGCGGGGGTGCGGCGTTCTTGTCGGAGGCGGAGGAAGGCATGCCCCGATCCTACGAAAGGGGCATGCCTGCCCTCACCCGAGGAAGGTCATCCCGCCTTGCGGTGCTGGAACGGGTGCAGCAGGTCCGAGAGGTGCCAGTGGTGCGGCTCCTTCGGCTCCGCCGGGGCCGCGCCGTCGCCGCCCTGCTCCCGCGGTGCCCGCTCGGGCTGCCGGGGCACCGCACGGTGCTGGTGCGCGGCGTGCATGGAGTTCAGAGCGGAGGAGACCTGACCGGCGCGCATGATGCGCACCACATGGCTGTCGCAGTTGAGGCAGGTGGGCCGACTGAGCGGCGACGGCACGACGTGCCCGTTCGCCACGTACATCACGAACTCACTGCCCTCGGCGTCGAGGTGGTGCTCTATCTCGTACGACTGCTCCCAGCCGTGCCCGCAGCGCATGCAGGCGAAGGAGTACGACTCATGGACGACGGCGGTCGCCGCGCTGCGATGCCCGGTCTGTCCTGCGATCTCACTCATGCCGGCTCCTGTCGTCCGCTGGACGAGCGCCCCCGGCGAACGGGGGCGAGGGACGGGTGCGTCCCTTCAACCAGTGGACGCCGTCGCGCACGCGAACGCATCAGGCCTGTCGAGTGTTGGATCCGTTTTGGCCGTTCCTTGTCGGAAAGGTCCCGCGACCCGACCTGGGCTTTGCCTTGTGGCACAGCCCTTTGCCCTTCTATGGCGCGCTTCGTTCGGCATTCTTTGCCGCGACGACGGCATCGAAGACCCCACGTTTGGGAATACCTGCTTCCGCGGCCACCGCCGCGATCGCCTCCTTGCGCCGCTCCCCCGCCTCCTCACGCACCCGCACCCTGCGCACCAGCTCGGCGGCGTCCAGTTCCTCGGCGCCCTTCTGCGCGGCGCCCTCGACGACGACGGTGATCTCCCCGCGCACGCCCTCGGCGGCCCAGGCCGCGAGATCGCCCAGCGGACCCCGCTTGACCTCCTCGTACGTCTTCGTCAGCTCCCGGCAGACGGCGGCGCGCCGCTCCGTCCCGAACACCTCGGCCATCGCGGCGAGCGTGTCGTCGAGCCGGTGCGGGGCCTCGAAGTAGACGAGGGTGCGGCGCTCGTCGGCGACCTCGCGCAGCCGCGACAGGCGCTCGCCCGCCTTGCGCGGCAGGAAACCCTCGAAGCAGAAGCGGTCGACGGGCAGCCCCGACAGCGCCAGCGCGGTGAGCACGGCGGAGGGGCCGGGTACGGCGGTGACCTTGATGTCCTTCTCCACCGCGGCGGCGACCAGCCGGTAGCCGGGGTCCGACACGGACGGCATGCCGGCGTCGGTCACCAGCAGCACCCGCGCTCCGCCGGCCAGCGCCTCGACCAGCTCCGGTGTGCGGGCGGACTCGTTCCCCTCGAAGTAGGACACGACGCGCCCGGCGGGCTGCACGCCCAGGGCCTGGGTGAGCCGGCGCAGCCGGCGGGTGTCCTCGGCGGCGATCACGTCGGCCCCGGCCAGTTCCGCGGCGAGCCGCGGCGGCGCGTCCTCGATGTCGCCGATGGGGGTGCCTGCCAACACAAGGGTTCCTGTCACGGCTCCATCCTCGCAGGGCCCGGCGGCGTCGGTCGCCGCCCGCCCCGCCGCAGGCCCGCCCGGAGATCCGCGCGGGCGCCCGCCCGGGAATCCGGCCGCGCGCCCGCCCGGGAATCCGGCTCGGGCGTGCGGCCGGAATCGGGCTCGGGTGTCCGCCCGGACAGCGGCTTCCACCCATTTACGGCCGGTGCACGGGACTCCCACAGACCTGTTCCCTACGATGGCGCGGTGACCAGTACCGCGTCCTCCACGGACACCCGGCAGGGGCAGGCCACCGACGCGCAGTGGCCGTCGTGGCAGCTGCGGCTGCGCCGCTTCGGCTACACGGCGCTGCCCAGAAGCGATGTGCGCGACCGGCTCGTACCGCCGTACTCCGAGCCCAGCCCTCGCATCTGGGCCACGCTCGGGCTGCGCCACGAGGTCGCGGAGCGCATCACGCGCTGGTCCGGCTGGGGCGGCCCGCTGCTGGTGACCCTGATGGCCGGGCTGATGCGCTTCTGGCACCTGGGCAGCCCGAAGGCGGTGATATTCGACGAGACGTACTACGCCAAGGACGCCTGGGCGCTCATCCACCGCGGCTACGAGGTCAACTGGGCCAAGGACGCCAACGACCTGATCCTCCAGGGCAACGGCCATGTGACCGTCCCGAGCGACGCCGCCTACGTCGTGCATCCGCCCGTCGGCAAGTACGTCATCGGGCTCGGCGAGTGGATGTTCGGGTTCAACCCCTTCGGCTGGCGGTTCATGACCGCGCTGCTCGGCACGCTGTCGGTGCTGCTGCTGTGCCGGATCGGGCGACGGCTGTTCCGCTCGACCTTCCTCGGCTGCCTCGCGGGCGCGCTGATGGCGGTGGACGGCCTGCACTTCGTGATGAGCCGCACGTCGCTGCTCGACGGCGTGCTCATGTTCTTCGTGCTGGCCGCCTTCGGCTGCCTGGTCGTCGACCGCGACCACGCCCGCGCCCGGCTCGCGGCCGCGCTGCCCGCCGACGGGGACGGGGTGGTGCGCCCCGACGCGCACATCGCCGAGACGACCCGCCTCGGATGGCGGCCCTGGCGCTGGGGCGCGGGCCTGATGCTGGGCCTGGCCATCGGCACCAAGTGGAACGGCCTCTACATCCTCGCCGCGTTCTGCGTCATGGCGGTCCTGTGGGACGTGGCCTCGCGCCGCGTGGCGGGCGCCCGCCATCCCTACCTCGCGGCGCTCCGGCACGACACCGGCATCACGTTCCTCGCGACGGTCCCGGTCGCGCTGGCCGTCTACGTCACCTCCTGGCTCGGCTGGATCCTGTCCCCGGACAACGGCAGGGGCGGCTACTTCCGCAACTGGGCGGTGACCGACGGCAGGGGCGGTCACTGGACCTGGCTGCCCGACTGGCTGCGCAGCCTGTGGCACTACGAGCACGAGGTCTACAAGTTCCACGTCGGGCTGTCCTCGCCGCACACCTACCAGTCGAACCCGTGGAGCTGGCTCGTCCTCGGACGTCCGGTCTCGTACTTCTACGAGTCCCCGCTGCCCGGCAAGGACGGCTGCCCGGCCGACGCGGGCGACAAGTGCGCCCGCGAGGTGCTGGCGCTCGGCACCCCGCTCCTGTGGTGGGCGGCCTGCCTCGCGGTCCTCTACGTGCTGTGGCGCTGGGCGTTCCGCCGCGACTGGCGCGCGGGCGCGATCGCCTGCGGCATCGCGGCCGGCTATCTGCCCTGGTTCATGTACCAGGAACGCACGATCTTCTTCTTCTACGCCGTCGTCTTCGTGCCGTTCCTCTGCCTGGCCGTCGCCATGCTGATCGGCGCGATCCTCGGCCCACCCGGCTGCGGAGAACGCCGCCGCGTGATCGGCGCGGCCGGCGCCGGCGTCCTGGTCCTGCTGATCGCGTGGAACTTCATCTACTTCTGGCCCCTGTACACCGGCACCTCGATCCCCATAGACGACTGGAGATCGCGGATGTGGCTGGACACCTGGGTCTAGCTGGGCGGATACACCTAGAGGGCGCGGCCGGTGGCCGCGCCCTCTAGGTCGTTGTTGGCCGTCGATAAAGCGGGCATGAGTGCGCGCGGTATTTCGGAAAGCTTCCAGAGGATTGCCGATCAGGAGAATCCTCACGTTGGAGATCGGGCTCACTCATCACTCGCCCCGGTGAGCAAGATGAGTTTTTCCAAGTCCCACGCACCATCCCCGCCTTCCAGACACTTCTTGCAAATCTTCCTGGGGCTAACCAGTAAAGCTGCAGGAAATCACCCGCGTCGAGTTCGATGCCTACACGTTGGCAGTCGTATTGACCGAAGCTTCAATCCGTAACGCGGAAAACACCGTGCGCCCTCCGAATGGATGGGTGCATGCCAGTTCGACCTAAGCGGCAAACGGGGACCGTTTGGGAGTGGGCGCCACGGCGCTCGTTGAGAGAGGTGTACGGCCGTTGGAGAGCAGCAACCGGAAGCGAACGCGGTCCCGATGCGACCTAAACGAGTGGAGCATACTATTAAGGTGAGTAAGGCCTCGAAGCCCAGAAAGGCCAGTTGCCATGCACTGCTTTGACTGCCTTCTTACGAGTCGCGCTTCGACCGTTCCGCCATCTCCGGCAATAGCGCACGCCGTTTGCGCCCGATGTGGGGCCGGAATCTGCGCCAAGCATGCGCATGTCACCGCCGAGACGCTCGTCGACTCAATCGACTCCTCCAGCCCAGCACCCAAAGCCAGACGACTGACGTGCGAGGAGTGCTACCAAGCGGAGACTGCGGCCGCCGGTCGGTGACTGATATCGCGGCCACGGAGTTTGTGCAGCGCACACCCCCTCGAAGCGCAAGCCTGGGCAAGATCGCGGCCCACAGGCGGCCCGAGCCGCATGAGACGGCCCCAGTCAGAGGCAAACGGCCTGGTCGAGGCCCTGCCCGGCCGGATCACGCGGACTTCATCTCCTTCTGGCCCCTGTACACCGGCACCTCGATCCCCATGGACGACTGGAGATCGCGGATGTGGCTGGACACCTGGGTCTAGCCGCGCGGACATACGACGCCGGGCATACGACGACGGCGCGGCGGACTGCCGCGCCGTCGTCGTTGCCGGCTGTCGCGGGCCGCCTCGTACGTCGACTGCCCCTGGCCGTCCTCGTACGCCCCGCGGACCACCCCGGCTAGTCGAACTTCGTGACCAGGCCTCCGGTCCGTGCCTGCTCGTTCGTGATCCGCTGCTTCCGGTGCCAGCCGACCTGCACCGAGTACGACGCCGATCCGCCCGGCACCCCGCGCACGGCGATCGGGAAGACACACGCCGAGGAGTGGTCGTAGGCGCCGCTTCCGAGCGACCCGGTCGCGACGACCCGGCCTGCCGAGTCGTAGACGGTCACCAGTGCGCCCTTGTCGAGGTCGCTGAGCTCGTGACTGCCGCTGCAGGACCCGGAGGCTGGGGGACCGCCCTTGATGCGCACCTGTCCCACCAGGGTGAACGCCCGGTCGTCGTCGGACCCGGACAGATTCCAGGCCAGCGCGACCGCACCCGAACCGACCACGAGCCCGGCGACCGCCGACGCCACCAGGGCGCCCCGGAACCGACGCCCCCGTGCCCTGCCGGACCCCGCCGGCGCCGAGGCGGGCGGCGGAGCGACCCCGCCGTCGACTGGTTCATCAGACATGTGCGCAGCATGGCATCGAGCGGCACCGCCGTAACGTCACAGTCGCATCACAGCCACCGCCCGCCCGTCCCCCGGTCCGCCGAGGGCGACTCGGCCGGCCGATCGCCGAGAAGCGAGGGCGCGGCAACCCGCCGCACCCTCGCGCCCGTTCACACAAACCCATGAATGAACAGTGTTCAGCGTTGTGGCCCGCTGTCTGGTTCGGTCCCGTTTCTGATCTCTCTTCGGACAACATCTGGAAACTCCGGTCACGGCCGTCACTTCCCGGGCCTACAGTGCGAAGGCCTACGGGGAGGGGCGGCGCGATGCGCAGAGGGGCGAAGGCTGTCGTCATCGGCAGCGTGTTCACGGTGATGGTGGGGGGCGCCGGGTACGGCGCGTACAACCTGGTGACCGCGGTCAGCGGGGACGGGGGCACGGCCGGGCCGGACCCCGTGAAGACCGGCCCGCCGAGCGGCGCGGAGGTCAAGGAGACCAGCCGCGCCTTCTTCACGGCCTGGGAGAAGGGCGAGGCGGCCAAGGCCGCGCAGTACACCAACTACGCGACGGCGGCCGAGACGTTGCTGGCCTCCTACGGCGCCGAGGCCCGTCTCACGAAGGTACGGATCACACCGGGCACGCCGTCCGGCACGACCGTGCCGTTCTCGGTCAGCGCGACGGTGTCGTACGAGGGGAAGAGCAAGCCCTTCTCGTACGACTCCGAACTGAGCGTCGTGCGGGGCGAGACGACGGGGAAGGCGCTGGTCGGCTGGAAGCCTTCCGTCATGCACCCCGACCTGAAGAACGGGGACACGCTGGTCACGGGCGAGTCGGCGAGCCCGGCGATCGAGGCCGTGGACCGGAACAACGCCGTCCTGACGAAGGAGAAGTACCCCTCTCTGGGGCCGATCCTGGACGCGTTGCGCGACAAGTACGGTGACACGGCGGGCGGTTCGCCCGGGATCGAGCTGGCCGTCCGGCACGGCGACCAGAGCCCGGACACCCCGCTGGTGGTGCTCGCGAAGGGGCGCGCGGGCAAGGTCCGCACCACACTCAGCGCGAACGCGCAGGCCGCCGCGGAGAAGGCCGTCCGCCAGTACGACGAGTCGTCGGTGGTGGCCGTGAAGCCGAGCACCGGCGAGGTCCTCGCGGTCGCCAACCACCGCGAGGACGGCTTCAACGCGGCCTTCCTCGGCAAGCTCGCCCCCGGCTCCACCATGAAGATCATCAGCGCCGCCATGTTCATCGACCGCGGCGTCACGACGGCGACGGGGCCCGCGCCCTGCCCGCCCCAGGCCGTGTGGCAGAGCCAGACCTTCCACAATCTGAAGAACATGCAGCCCAACGAGAACGCCACGCTGTCCGAGTCGTTCGCGCGCTCGTGCAACACGGCGTTCGTGAAGTACGCGGACGACCTCAAGGTCGACTGGCTCACGAACGAGGCGCAGCAGAACTTCGGCCTCGGCCAGAACAACTGGAAGACCGGGATCCCGTCCTTCGACGGCTCCGTCCCCGCCTCCGGGGGCCCCGACACGGCCGCCAACCTGATCGGCCAGGGCCAGGTCCAGATGTCGCCGTTGAACATGGCCTCGGTGACGGCCACCGCCATGACGGGCGTCTTCCGGCAGCCGGTCATCGTGCCGCGCGCCCTCGACGACCGTGAGCTGGCCAAGGCCAGGGGCCTGTCCGCGGGCACGGTCGCCCAGCTGCGAGCCATGATGAACCGCACCGCGATCAGCGGTACCGCCGCCCAGGTGATGGCCGGGCTCGGCCCGGACTACGGCGCCAAGACCGGTTCCGCCGAGGTCGACGGCCAGACGAAGTCGAACAGCTGGTTCACCGGCTACCGCAACGACGTCGCGGCGGCCGCGATGACCCAGGAGGGCGGTCACGGGGGCGACGCCGCCGGCCCGATCGTCGCAGCTGTGCTACGAACAGGTGGCTGAAGTCACCCTTCACGGCGCGGGACCCTAGGGTGGTGGTCATCGTTGGAAACGTGAGGCCACGGGGGAACCAGGGTATTCAGCGGAGGACGAGCAGCTGTGGGCAAGAGAAGACGCGTCGCCGAGCGGCGGAAGACGAAGCAGCCCGCCGTGCTCGGCGGGGTGATCGCCGTCGTCGCGATCGGCGGGGCGTTCGGCGTCCACAGCCTGTACGACGGCGGGGCGGCGGCGGACGAGGGATCGCGGGCCACCACCCGCAAGGCCGTGAAGACGGGTCCGCTGTCCGCGGCCGAGGTGCACAAGGCCTCGGCGGCCTTCCTCACCGCCTGGCAGAGCGGCGACGTCGCGAAGGCCGCAGCGGCCACCGACGACTCGGCCTCCGCGGCCACCGCGCTGACCGGCTACGCCAAGGAGGCGCACATCACCGGTGTGACGCTGACCGGCGGCACGCGCTCGGGCGCCGCCGTCCCGTTCTCCGTCAAGGCCACCGTCACGTACAAGGGCAGGAGCAAGCCCCTCGCGTACGAGTCCAAGCTGACGGTCGTGCGGCGCGCGAAGGACGGCGTCCCGCTGGTCGGCTGGGCGTCGTCCGTAGTCCACCCGGACCTCCAGGACGGCGACCGGCTCGTCACCGGCGAGTCGGGCACGCCCCCGGTCAAGGCCCTCGACCGTGAGGGCAAGGAGCTGACCGCCGCGAAGTACCCCTCGCTGGGCACCGTCCTCGACGGGCTGCGCGAGAAATACGGCAAGACGGCCGGCGGCAAGGCGGGCATCGAGCTGCGCGTGGTCCGCAAGGCCGCGAAGAAGGGCACACAGAAGACCCCCGACAAGACCCTGCTGACGCTGAGCGAGGGCACACCGGGCACCGTGGAGACGACGCTCAGCCCCGCCCTCCAGTCGGCCGCCGAGCGTCAGGTGGCCGCCAAGGAGAAGGCCTCGGTGGTCGTGATGCGCCCGTCGACGGGTGAGATCCTCGCCGTCGCGAACACGAATCACGGCTTCAACACCGCCTTCCAGGGCTCCCTCGCGCCCGGCTCCACGATGAAGGTCATCACGGCGTCGCTGCTGTTCGACAAGGGGCTCGCCTCCGCCGACAAGCAGCACCCGTGCCCCAAGACCGCGACGTACGGCGGCTGGAAGTTCCACAACGACGACGACTTCGAGATCAAGAACGGCACGTTCAAGACGAGCTTCGCCCGGTCCTGCAACACGGCCTTCATCACCCAGGCGAAGAAGCTGAAGAACGACGACCTGACCAAGCAGGCCCAGCAGGTCTTCGGGATCGGCCTGAACAACTGGTCCATCGGGGTGCCGTCCTTCGACGGCGCCGTGCCGGTGCAGAGCGCCGCGCAGATGGCGGCGGAGCTGATGGGCCAGGGCGGCGTCCGCATGAACCCGCTGAACATGGCCTCGGTCGCCTCGACCGTCAAGGCCGGCACCTTCCACCAGCCCTACCTGGTCGCGCCGTCGGTGGACCACCGCACCCTGGCCGAGGCGGGCCGCACGATGTCCGCCTCGACCCTCTCGCAGCTGCGCGAGGTCATGCAGTTCACGGCGGCGTACGGCACGGCCGCGGAGGCGATGTCCGGCCTCGGCCCGGACTACGGCGCCAAGACCGGCTCCGCCGAGGTCGACGGCCAGAAGAAGCCGAACGGCTGGTTCACCGCGTGGAAGGGCGACCTCGCGGCGGCGGGTGTCGTGCAGCAGGGCGGGCACGGCGGCGACACGGCCGGACCGATCGTGGCGGCCCTGCTCAAGAGCGGAAGCTAGACCGGCCCGAAGAGCGCTGTCGGTGGCCGGCTCTACGCTCCGGGCATGACGTTCCCGCTCCCCGACCGACTGCCCGCCGGCCACCTCATACGCACCCCGGACGGCACCCCGGTCATGTGGTGCTCCGAGAGCCCCCCGGCCGACCCGCACGCGGCCTGGATCGGCCATCAGCGCCGGCAGGCCGCCACCGGTCTGCTGCCGGTCCTCTGCTACCGCGACGTCCGCCCGACCCCCTTCGACCCCGCGGACGTCGACGCCTTCGACCTCGAAGGCGAACTGGCCAAGAACTGGGCCGAGTACCGCCGGCGCAGGTTCGCCGTGTCCGACGGGCCGTCGGAGCCGTTCGACTGCCCCGAGGACGTCGAGCCGTGGGAAGACGACCCCGGCCCGCCCTTCGAGCAGTGGCCCGGACTCGCCCCGGCCACCCTGCCCGCTGGCGGCGTCGACCCCGACGAGGCCGCCCGGGCCGCCTTCGCGCACCTCGTGGACGACGACCCGTACGCGCTGACGGAAGCCCGCCTCGGGCTGGTCGCCGCGGAGCGGAGCGCCGACATCCCCGCGCTCCTCGACTGGTACGGCGGCGCTCCGAAGACCTTGCTGTGCGCCCTGCTGCGCAGCTGGGAGGACCGCTTCGGGGCCCGGGTCCTCACCCTGGTGGGGGCGACGCTGTACGTCTCCGTGGCGAGCCCGCCGCACACCCGGGAACAGGCCGAACGCGTCGCTCTCGAACACCTCCTGACCACGGCCGACAACATCGTGGACGACCCGCCGACGCCATTCCCCCGGTACGCGCAGTCCCTCGTCGGCGCCCCGCTGTGGCGCTTCTGGTGGGACTAGGCCCCTGTCCGACGATTCCCGGCGGCGGACCGGGCTCCGGTGCGGCCCGGTCCGTGCGCGGGGGCGGCCGGAAGTCGTTCGCGTGCCGCGTACACCGGCCGCTAGCGTGCTGCTCATGACCGCCACGGAAGACAACGCCGCCCACCCACGTTTCGCCGAGGCCCTCACGGAGCTGGGGCTGGACGAGCTGAACGGACGCATCCGCCGCTTCCCCGACGCGACCCGTACCGCCGCCGAGGCGGCCGCCGCGATCGGTTGCGAGCTGAGCCAGATCTGCAAGTCGCTGATCTTCGCGGCGGACGGTGTGCCGGTGCTCGTGCTCATGGACGGCGCGTCCCGGGTCGACGTGGAACTCGTCCGCAAGGAGCTCGGAGCAGAGAAGGTGACCCGGGCCCAGGCCGCCGTGGTGCGGGAGAGCACGGGGTACGCGATCGGCGGCGTACCGCCGTTCGGCCACCGCACCAGGACCCGTGTCCTGGCCGACCGTTCGCTGCTCGCCCACGACACGGTGTGGGCCGCGGCGGGCACCCCGTACGTCGTCTTCCCGATGGACCCCGAGAGCCTGGTCGCACACGCCGGGGCGACGCTGGCGGACGTGCGCGAGCAGACCGCGTGACCCCTGTCGTCACCGCGGCCGTCCTGCTCGCCGCGGTCACCCACGCCTGCTGGAACGCGATCGCGCACCGCATCAGCGACAAGCTCGTCGGCTTCACGCTGATCGCGGGCGGCGGCATGCTGATCGGCCTCGCCCTGGTGCCGTTCGTGCCGTTCCCCGCGTCAGGGGCCTGGCCGTACCTGATCGCGTCGGCCGTGATCCATGTCGCGTACTACGTGCTGCTGATGCGTTCGTTCCGGCTCGGTGACTTCGGGCAGGCCTATCCGATCGCCCGCGGCACCGCCCCGCTGATCGTCACCGCGCTCGCGGCGGTCTTCGCGCACGAGGTGCCGGACGGCTGGGCGGCGGCGGGCATCGCACTGTCCTGCGCGGGACTGACGGGTGTGGCCCTGTGGGGGCTGCGCGGGCACCGACCCAACTGGGCGGCGATCGGGGCGGCGTTGGCGACGGGCGCGTCGATCGCCGCGTACACCGTGGTCGACGGTCTGGGCGTGCGCGCCTCGGGCTCCTCCCTCGCGTACATCGCCTGGCTGATGGCCGTCGAGGGCGTCGTGATCCCGGCGTACGCCGTGCACCGCTGGCGCGGCGAACTCGTCTCCGTGCTGCGGCCGTTCGCGGCGGTCGGCTTCCTCGGCGCGGCGCTCTCCGTCGCGGCGTACGGGCTGGTCCTGTGGGCGCAGACCCGCGCGGAGCTCGCGCCGATCGCCGCTCTGCGGGAGTCCTCGATCATCGTGGGCGCGGCCATCGGCGCCGTCTTCTTCAAGGAGCGGTTCGGGGTGACCCGGATCGCGGCGGCCGGACTGCTGGTCGTGGGCATCGGCCTGATGCTGCACACCGGTTAGGGCCGGGAGGGCCCGGCCGGCACGCGCGCGCCCCGTGGGGCGTCAGGCGTCGACCGACGCGCGGACCGCCCGGACCAGTGCCTGTGCCCGCGCGTCCGCGGTCACGCTCTTGCGGAAGCCGTTGGTGACGTAGCCGAACGCGATGCCCGACTCGGGGTCGGCGAAGCCGAGGGGGCCGCCGCGCCCGGGGTGGCCGAAGGATCCCGGGGACAGCAGGGGCGAGGCCGAGCCGTGCAGCATGTAGCCGAGGCCGAAGCGGGTGCCCACGACCAGGACACGGTCGGGGCCCGCCGACTGTTCCGTGCGCGCGGCCGACACCGTGTCGGGGGAGAACAGCCCGACGCCGTCCACTTCGCCGATCAGCGCGGCGTAGAAGCGGGCCAGGCCGTCCGCCGTGGCGATGCCGTTGGAGGCGGGCATGACGGCCGCCCGGTAGGTGGGGTCGTTCTCGTCCGGCGGCGGGGTGATGACCTTGAAGGCCCTGCTGGTGAGGCTCTCCGGGTCGGCGTACGCCTCGAAGACGGCCCGCTTGGGCCGGGTCCGCAGGCCGCCCGGCGCCGGTGGGGCCTCGACCTGCGCGACCCGCCCGACCCGTCCGGTCTCCGTGTCCGGCAGCCCGACCCACAGGTCCAGCCCCAGCGGCCCGGCGATCTCGTCCGCGATCCACGCGCCGATCGTGCGCCCGGTCACCCGCCGGACCAGTTCGCCGGTCAGCCAGCTGTAGGTGTGCGCGTGGTAGCCGTGCTCCGTCCCCGGTTCCCACGCCGGAGCCTGCCGGGCCACGGCCGCGGCGGCCAGGTCCGGGTCGCCGGCCTCGGCGGGGGTGAGCGGGCGGTCCAGGACGGGCACCCCGGCCCGGTGCGCGAGCAGGTGCCGGACGAGCGTGTGTTCCTTGCCGTGCGCCTTGTACTCCGGCCAGTAGTGGCCGACGGGGGCGTCCAGGTCGAGTTCGCCGCGCTGGGCGAGCAGCAGCAGTACGGCGGCGGCGACGCCCTTCGTCGCGGAGCGCACGATCTGCGCGGTGCCGTGCTGCCAGGGTTCGGTGCCGTCGACGTCGCGGGTGCCGCCCCACAGGTCGACCACGCGCCGGCCGTCGCGGTACACGGTGACGGCGGCGCCCCGGTCCCCGAGGAGCTCGAAGTTGCGTACGAACGCCTCCCTGACCGGCTCGAAGCCCTCGGCCACTGTGCCGTTCACGTCCACGCCCGCGCTCCTGTCACCCACTCGTACCGCTGCCGACGGTCAGTGCAACACGCACGTACCGGCTCCGATTCCTGGGCCGGGCGCTTCGCGGCCGAGCGAGCCCGCGCCGCCTTCCCGGCCCGCGCCGCCAGGCGGCCCGGCTCCTCCCGGGGCCGCTCGGCCCCGGCGCCGCACAGCCCCGTGGCCTCCAGCAGCGCCTGCGGCACGTCCGCCGCACGTCCGCCGCACGTTCGCGGAGCATCTCCCCGCGCCCGGTGAGCGCGACGAGCACGGAGCGTTCGCCGCGCTCCGAGCGCTCGCGGCGCACCATCCCCGCCGACTCCGGACACGTGAGGAGCGACGACACCGTGCCGTGGTCGAGGTGCAGCGCGGTCGCCGGCTCCTTCACGGTGGTCTCGGCGCGCTCCCCCAGCAGGAGCATGACACTGCGGGTAGGTGAGGCCGGGTTCTCGAGCAGCGGACGGTACGCGGCGGTCACCGACCGCCGCGCGGCGCGAAGCAGAGCTGGTCGCCGATCAGCAGGCACCGGTGGGAGCTGCGGGGCACCGCCGTCTCGGGATCCTGTCGATTCGTCACGCGCCCATCGCCACGGAGCGCGGGTCGAACCCGAAGGGCAGCTCCAGGCGGTGCGTGCGCATCAGCTCGTCGTCACCGAGCAGTTCACTGGTCCTCCCGTCGGCGGCGATCACGCCCTCGCTCAGGACGAGGGCGCGGGGGCACAGTTCGAGGGCGTAGGGCAGATCGTGCGTGACCATGAGGACGGTGACGTCCAGCGAGCGCAGGATGTCGGCGAGTTCGCGCCGGGAGGCCGGGTCGAGGTTGGAGGAGGGCTCGTCCAGGACGAGGATCTCCGGCTCCATCGCGAGGACGGTCGCGACCGCCACCCGGCGCCGCTGCCCGAACGACAGGTGGTGCGGGGGACGGTCGGCGAAGGCCGCCATGCCGACCGCTTCCAGCGCCGTGCGGACGCGTTCCTCCAGTTCGGCTCCCTTGAGGCCGGCCGCGGCAGGTCCGAAGGCGACGTCCTCACGCACCGTCGGCATGAAGAGCTGGTCGTCCGGGTCCTGGAACACGATGCCGACCTTGCGGCGGATCTCCGCCATGTTCCGCTTGCCGACCGGGAGACCGGCCACCGTCACCGTGCCGGCACCGCCGGTCAGAATGCCGTTGAGGTGCAGGACGAGCGTGGTCTTGCCGGCGCCGTTCGGGCCGAGCAGCGCGACGCGTTCGCCGCGCTCGATGCGCAGGTCCACGCCGAACAGGGCCTGGTGGCCGTCGGGGTAGGCGAAGGCGAGGCCGGAGACCTCCAGAGAAGCTGTCACAGTGTCCATCCCAGCAGACATACGACGAGGGCGGCGAACGGCAGGGCGAGCGCGTGGGTCCACTGCGCCCGGGACGCGGTCACCTCGTCGATGACCGGCATGGAGCCGGCGTAGCCGCGGCTCACCATGGCGAGGTGCACGCGCTCGCCCCGCTCGTAGGACCGGATGAAGAGCGCGCCCGCCGACTTGGCGAGCACACCCCAGTGCCGCACGCCGCGGGCCTCGAAGCCGCGCGACTCCCGCGCGATGCGCATCCGCCGCATCTCGTCGGTGATGACGTCGCCGTACCGGATCATGAAGGAGGCGATCTGCACGAGGAGCGGCGGGAGCCTGAGCCGCTGAAGGCCGAGCAGCAGTTCGCGCAGCTCGGTGGTCGAGGCCAGCAGCACCGAGGCGGCCACGCCCAGCGTGCCCTTGGCCAGGACGTTCCACGCGCCCCACAGGCCGTTCACGCTCAGCGACAGCCCGAGGACGTCCACCCGCTCGCCCTCGGCGACGAACGGCATCAGCACCGCGAAGGCGACGAACGGGATCTCGATCAGCAGCCGCTTGAGCAGGAACCCGGCGGGTACGCGCGCCGCGTACGCGACGGCCGCGAGGAGCACGGCGTACAGCGCGAACGCCCACATCGCCTCGCGCGGGGTGGAGACGACCACGACCACGAAGGCGAAGCACGCCGCGAGCTTGGTGTGCGGAGGCAGCGTGTGGACGGGCGAGTGCCCGTGGCGGTAGAGGCGGTGTGCGTGCCCCGCGCCCACGTCAGGCCACCTGGGA
Organism: Streptomyces sp. 142MFCol3.1; assembly: GCF_000424945.1. NCBI lineage: Bacteria > Bacillati > Actinomycetota > Actinomycetes > Kitasatosporales > Streptomycetaceae > Streptomyces > Streptomyces sp. 142MFCol3.1. The sequence continues at coordinate 40,649 of NZ_AUKV01000036.1, read as the reverse complement.
GGTGGACGAGGGGGACACGTCCTCGGACGTACGGCGTCTGCGGACCGCCCAGAAGACCGCGCTGCCCGCGACGACGGTGACGCCGACGCCGATCACGCCCGCGAGACCGCCGGAGATCCGGGCGTCGGAGACGTCCTTGACGCCGTATCCGGCGAGCGGGGAGTCCTCCGTCACGTGCTTCCCGGTCCTCGTGTCGATGCCCTTGTCCTTGGCGACCTTCTCCAGGCCGTCGGGGCTCGCGGAGGCGTAGAAGCTGACGAACCCGGCGAGAACGAGGGAGGTGACCAGGCCCGTGATCCACACCTTGCGGTGCGAGGAGCGGGCGGCCGCCGGGGCGGGGACGGTGGCCGGGGCGTCGACGAGCTCCCCGTTCACCCGCAGCCTGAGCCGCTGCTGGAGCCCGCGCGCGCCGTGCACGAGGTCGGGTCGCACGGCGATGACTGCGCCGACCGTCAGCGCGGTGATCGTGGCCTCGCCGATGCCGATGAGGACGTGCACGCCGATCATGGCCGTGGCGACCTTGGCGATCGGGACGTCGGTGGTGCCGCCGACCGCGTAGATGAGCGTGAAGGCCACGGCGGCGGACGGGACGGACAGCAGCGCGGAGACGAAGGCGGCGACCGTCACGGACCGCCGCGTGCGGGGCAGCACCTTCACGAGGCCGCGGAAGGCGGCGTAGGAGACGACCGTGGTGACGATCGCCATGTCGGTGATGTTGACGCCGAGGGCGGTGAGACCGCCGTCGGCGAAGAGGATGCCCTGCATCAGCAGGACGACGGAGACGCAGAGGATTCCCGTGAAGGGGCCTACGAGTATCGCGGCCAGGGCACCGCCGAGCAGGTGTCCGCTGGTCCCGGCGGCGACCGGGAAGTTCAGCATCTGCACGGCGAAGATGAAGGCCGCGACCAGGCCGGCCAGCGGCGCGGTCCGCTCGTCGAGCTCACGGCGGGCACCTCGCAGGCTCACGGCGACGGCACCGGCGGCGACCACTCCGGTGGCCGCGGAGACCGGGGCGTTGATGAATCCGTCAGGTACATGCACCGCTCGATGATAGTGCCTTGTTGCGAATGGCTTGCAAGAGCGATGCACCCTCGAATAATGCCGACCCGCTTTTACGCCCCTGAAACCCGACCGTCAAGGCTCTCCGGAGAGCAACTTCCGTGAGATGTGGCACATTGGAATGGTAGCGGATTCACACATTCCGCTCACGAGCACGCAGCGTAAGGAGTCGGTCCATGCACGCCGTTGAACAGTACGCCCGCGCCCACATCGTCACCGATACCGCCGACTCCCTCGACGACGAACGCCGGACCGTCCCGGTGGCCCTCCGCTACGACCCCGAGGACGACCCCCGCCAGGTGCACATCACGCTGCCCGGCCCCCATGAGTGGACGTTCGAGCGCGAGCTGCTGGAGCAGGGCCTGCGAGGACCCGTCACCAGCGGCGACGTCCGCGTCTGGCCCTGCGGCCGGGTGCAGGCGGTGATGGAGTTCCACTCGGCGAAGGGCGTGGCACTCGTGCAGGTCGACTCGAAGGCGCTGCTGCGCTTCCTGCGCCGCACCTACACGGTCGCCGGCACCCCGGTCGCCCACTGAAAAGCCGCGCTGCCAAGCCCACCACGGGGTGGGCCCGGCAGCCGCCGGCCGTCGCGGGACACGTACCGCCCGACGGTGACCCGGGGATCAGACCCGGGCCAGCGCCCGGTCGTCGTCCTCGTCCCGGCGTCCGCCGTCGAGGCCGCGCAGGCCCTCGCCCTCGACGTCCACGTTGGGCAGCGAGCGGTCGAGCCACTTCGGCAGCCACCAGGCCCGCTTGCCCAGCAGCGCCAGGACCGCCGGGACGATCGCCATACGCACGATGAACGCGTCGAAGAAGACGGCGATCGCGAGACCGAAGCCGATCATCTTGATCATCGACTCGCTGGAGCCGATGAAGCCGGAGAAGACGGCGATCATGATGACCGCGGCCGCCGTGACGACCCGCGCGCCGTGCTTGAAGCCGGTCACGATCGCCTGGCCCGGCTTCTCCCCGTGGACGAACGCCTCACGCATCCGCGTGACGAGGAAGACCTCGTAGTCCATCGCCAGGCCGAAGACCACGCCCACCATGAAGATCGGCATCATCGACATGATCGGGCCGGTCTCCTCGACGCCCATGAGGCCGGACAGCCAGCCCCACTGGAAGACCGCGACGACCGCGCCGAGGGCCGCCATGACGCTGAGCAGGAAGCCGAGGGCCGCCTTCAGCGGGACCAGGACCGAGCGGAACACCACGATCAGCAGCAGGAACGCCAGACCGACCACCAGCGCCAGATAGGGCACCAGCGCGTCGTTGAGCTTCTGCGAGAAGTCGATGTTCATCGCCGTCGAGCCGGTGACCAGGACGCCGGCGCCGGTGTCCGCCTTGATCTCGCCGCCCGCGTCACGGATGGAGTGCACCAGGTCCTCGGTCCTGACCGAGGACGGCTTGGTGTCGGGGATCACGGTGATCGTCGCGGTGTCGCCGGCCTTGTTGTACGCCGCCGGGGTCACCGTCACGACGCCCTTGAGGTCCTTGACCTTGTCGGACACCTCGTCGACGGCCGACTTCGGGGAGTCGCTGGACCTGGCGTCGACGACGACCATCAGCGGGCCGTTGAATCCGGGGCCGAAGCCGTCCGACAGCAGGTCGTACGCGCGGCGCTGGGTGGTCGACGTCGGCTGCGAGCCGTCGTCGGGCAGACCCAGTTCGAGGGAGGTCGCCGGGACCGCCGCCGCGCCCAGGCCCACGACGCCGAGGAGCAGTACGGCGAGCGGACGGCGCACCACGAAGCTCGCCCAGCGGGTGCCCATGTTCGGCCGGGGCGCCTTCTTGGCGGCGCGCCCGCCACCGAGCAGCCTGCTCTTCTTGCCCGCGGGCTGGACCTTCCCGCCCGCGTATCCGAGCAGGGCGGGGATCATCGTCAACGCGATCAGCACGGCGATGGCGACCGTGCCCGCCGCCGCGACACCCATCTTCGTCAGCATCGGGATGTTGACGACCGACAGGCCGACCAGCGCGATCACGACCGTCAGGCCCGCGAAGACCACCGCGGAGCCCGCGGTGCCGACGGCCCGTCCGGCCGCCTCCTCGCGCTCGCGGCCCTCGGCCAGCTCGGCCCGGTAGCGGGAGACGATGAAGAGGGCGTAGTCGATGCCGACGGCGAGGCCGATCATCATGGCCAGGGTCGACGTGGTGGTGCCCAGGTCGAGGGCGTTCGCGAGGGCGGCGATGGTGGAGACGCCGATGCCCACGCCGATCAGCGCGGTCAGCAGCGGTAGTCCGGCCGCGATCAGCGAACCGAAGGTGATGACGAGGACGACCGCGGCGATCGCGATGCCGATGATCTCGGTGGACCCGGTCTCGGGCGTCGCCTGCAGCGCGTCACCGCCCACCTCGACGGTCAACCCGGCGTCCCGCCCGTCCTGCGCCGCCGTCTCCAGGGCGTCCTTCGAGGAGTCCTTCAGCTCCATGCCGGAGACCTTGTACTTCACCGCCGCATAGGCGACCGAGCCGTCCTTGCTCACGGCCTTCGCCTTGAACGGGTCGGCGACGGAGGTGACCTCGGAGCCGCTCGCGAGCTCCTTGACGGTCTTCTTGACGGTGGCCTTGTTGGCCTTGTCCGTCATCTTCTCTCCGCTCGGCGCCTTGAAGACGACGCGCGCGGTCGCTCCGTCGGCGCTCGTGCCGGGGAAGCGGTTCTCCAGCAGGTCGAAGGCCTTCTGCGCCTCGGTGCCGGGGATCGAGAAGGAGGACGGGCCCGGTGCGGGCGCGGAGGCGGCGCCGACGCCCGCGAGCGTCAGCAGCGCCACCCAGATCAGGGCGGCGAAGTGCCGTCGCCGGAAGGCGAGTCGGCCGAGTTTGTAGAGGAACGTGGCCACGAGGGCGTTCTCCCGGTCAGGTCGTGGGATGGCAGGGGCTGGTGTGATCGCCCGGTGGGGCAGGGGTGATCAGCCCGACGACGTGAGCGGTCGCGTCAGGTGCGCTGGCAGGGGCAGATCGGAAAGTGGTGAGTCAGGCGCCGAGAGCGGGGAGGATCACGGCGTCGACGTAGGAGGCGAGGAACTCCTGGGTGGGCGGGCGCTGGTCGATGATTCCGCGGACCGCGAAGGCACCGATCAGCATGTGCAGCACGTAGTCCTGCGCGGGGTTGTCCGGGCGGATCTCCCCGCGCTGGACGGCGCGCCGCAGTACCGCGCGCAGTTCCTCGGTCTCGGGATCGATGATGAGCTCCCGGAAGGCCTGCAGGAGATCGGGATTTCCGTGCAGTGCCATGGCCAGGCCCCGCATGAGCGCGGAGTTCTGCTCCATCCGGCAGTCGTCCTCACGCGTCACCATCGCGTGGAAGTCACCCCGCAGGGACCCGGTGTCGACATCGCCGGCGGACGTCTTCATGTGCCGGATCGCCTTGGCGACGAGCTCGGCCTTTCCGCCCCACTGACGGTAGAGGGTGGCCTTGCTGGACCGGGTGCGGGAGGCCACGGCGTCCATGGTGAGGGCGTCGTAGCCGACCTCGCGGAGCAGGTCGAGCACGGCGCCGTACAACTCGGCCTCGCGCTCCGGCGTGATCCGGCTGCGGCGCACCGTCGCGGCTTCAGCCATCCCACTCACCTTCCCTGCTCCGAAAGACTGCGCGTACATCTTCTGTGTACGTCCATGAAGATACCCTCGACGTAAGCGAAACGAAACAGTTTCGTACGTGTGTTGGGTCACGTCTCCGATCGCACGAGTTGCCGGGGGTCGCCGAGCGGAAAAGCATGGGGACGTGAGCGACGAGTACGAGGACCAGTCCCAGACGTCGGCCCCGGACGGCGACGCGCCCGGCTACCTGCGCTTCCCGCACGTCAGCGGCGACCTGCTCTGTTTCGTCGCCGAGGACGACCTGTGGGTGGCGCCCCTCGGCAGCCCCGGCCGCGCCTGGCGGGTCACCGTCGACCGCACCAAGGTCGGCCACCCCCGCTTCTCCCCCGACGGCCGGCACATCGCGTACACGAGCTGGCGCAGCCTCGTGCCGGAGATCCACCTGGCGCCGGTCGCCGGCGGCCCCGGCAGACGGCTCACCTACTGGGGCAGCTCGGACACCAAGGTCTGCAGCTGGTCCCCCGACGGCGACATCCTCGCCGTCGCCTCGCACGGCCAGCCCTTCTCCTACTTCACCTGGGCCTACAAGGTCCCCACCGACGGCGACCCCGGCGGCAAGCTGCCCTGGGGGCCGGTCGCCGACATCGCGGTCGCCGACTTCGAGGGCGAGCGAAAGACGCTGCTGCTGACCGGCACCCCGCCGCACGAACCCGCCTCCTGGAAGCGCTACCGGGGCGGCGCGATGGGGCGCATCTGGCTGCACGGCCGGCATCTGCTCGCCGACATCGAAGGACATCTGTCCTGCCCCATGTTCGCGGGCGGGCGGATCGCCTTCCTCTCCGACCACGAGGGCATCGGCAATCTGTACTCGTGCGCGTACGACGGCAGCGACCTGCGCCGCCACACCGACCACGACGCCTTCTACGCCCGGCACGCCGCCTCCGACGGCACCCGGGTCGTCTACCAGTGCGCGGGCGACCTGTGGATCGTCGACGACCTGACCGCGCACTCCATCCCGCGCCGCCTCGACGTACGCCTCGGTGGCCCGCGCGCCGGCCGCCGCACCTACCAGGTGCCCGCGACGCAGAACGTCGACAGCATCTCCGTGGACGAGACGGGCCGCGCCAGCGCCGTCGTCGTCCGCGGCAGCCTGTACTGGCTCACGCACCGCGACGGGCCGGCCCGCACCATCGTCGACACCCCGGGCGTACGGGTCCGGCTGCCGGAGATGCTCGGCTCGGGCGGACAGGTCGCCTACATCACCGACGCGGACGGCGAGGACGCCATCGAGATCGCCTACCTGCCGCGCGCGAGCGGCGAACGCGAGCCGCGCCGCCTGGCCTCCGGCGAACTCGGCGTGGTGCAGGAGCTCGTGTCGGACCCGGCGGGCGAGCGGCTCGCCATCGCCTCGAACGACGGGCGGCTGCTGCTCGCCGACGCGACCGAGGAGTCCAACGGCGAGGTCACCGAGCTGATCCGGTCGATCAACGGACCCGTGCGTGACCTCGCCTTCTCACCCGACGGGGCGTGGGTGACCTGGTCCCATCCCGGGATCGGCCGCTCGCTGCGGCAGATCAAGATGGCGCGGATAAAGGACCGCCTGATCGTCGACGTCACCAACGGCCGCTTCGAGGACGAGAACCCCGTGTTCACGCGCGACGGCCGCTACCTGGCCTTCCTGTCCTGGCGCGGCTTCGACCCCGTCTACGACGTGCACACCGGGGACCTGTCCTTCCCGCTCGGCTGCCGCCCGTACCTGGTGCCGCTGTCCTCCGCCACACCCTCCCCCTTCGCGCTCAACCCGGACGGGCGGCCGGTCGCCGGAGGCCTGGACCCGGTCGAGGACGAGGGCGGGGACGGCGCGGTCACCGTCGAACTCGAAGGCCTGGAGAGCCGGGTGACGCCCTTCCCGGTCACCGCTTCCAAGTACTCGGCGCTCCACCCGGTCGCGGGCGGCGGCCTGGTCTGGCTGCGCTGGCCGATCTCCGGCGCGCTGGGCGAGACCTTCGCGAACCCCGACGACATGACCGGCCGCCCCACCCTGGAGTTCTTCAACATCACGAAGGCGAAGAAGTCCGAACTCGTCTCGCACCTGGACTGGTTCGCGGTGAGCGGCGACGGGGCCCGGCTGGTGGTCGCCGACGAGGGCGACCTGCGAGCCGTGCCCTCCACCGAGGCCGGCGACAGCGACTCCACGGTCTGGATCGATCTGCGCCGCATCCTGCACGAGGTCGACCCGCCCGCCGAGTGGCGCCAGGCCTACGCGGAGGCGGGCCGCATCACCCGCGCCTACTTCTGGGAACCGGACATGTGCGGCGTCGACTGGGACGCGATCCTGGACCAGTACCGCCCCCTGGTCGAACGGGTCGCCTCGCCCGACGAGTTCGCGGACCTGCTGCGTGAGGTCCTCGGCGAACTGGGCACGTCGCACGCGTACGTGGCCGCCGCCCGCCGCAACGAGGGCCCGGCCCACTACCAGCGCTGGCAGGGCCTGCTGGGCGCCAACTTCGTACGCCGCGACGGCAACTGGATGCTCAAGCGCATCCTGCCCGGCGACTCCTCCGACTCCAAGGCGCGCTCACCGCTCGCCGGCTCGGGCATCCGCGAGGGCGCGGTGCTCACCCATGTCGACGGGCGTCCGGTGGACCCGGTGACGGGCCCCTACCCGCTGCTGGCGGGCTCGGGCGGCACGACGGTGGAGCTGACGTTCACGCCCGCCGCGGGCGAGGGCCGGTCGCGGCGGGTGGCCGTCGTGCCGCTGATCGACGAACGGCCGCTGCGCTATCAGGACTGGGTGGCCAAACGCCGCGAGGTCGTAAGGGAGTTGAGCGGCGGCCACTGCGGCTATCTGCACATCCCGGACATGGGCGGCTCGGGCTGGGCCCAGTTCAACCGCGATCTGCGGATGGAGGTGTCCCGCCCGGCACTCATCGTGGACGTGCGCGGCAACGCGGGCGGCCACATCAGCGAACTCGTCGTCGAGAAGCTGACCCGCACGATCCTGGGCTGGGACCTGACCCGCAACGCCCAGCCGGTGTCGTACGCCTCGAACGCGCCGCGCGGACCGGTGGTCGCGCTGGCCGACGAGGCGACGTCGTCGGACGGCGACATGATCACCGCGGCGTTCAAGCTGCTGAAGCTGGGGCCCGTGGTGGGTCAGCGCACCTGGGGCGGCGTCGTCGGCATGACCGGCCGCCACCGTCTCGGCGACGGCACGGTGATCACGGTTCCGATGAACGCGGCCTGGTTCGACGCGTACGGCTGGTCCGTCGAGAACCGGGGCGTCATCCCGGACCTGGAGATCCTGCGCACCCCGCTCGACTGGGCGGAGGGCCGCCACGCCCAGCTCGACGACGCGATCCAGCTGGCCTTGGACCTCCTGAAGTCCCACTCCGCGGCCTCTCCGCCGGACTACTCCACGGTCCCCAACCGCTCCCGCCCCAAGCTCCCTCCGAGACCCCACCAGTAGCCAGGGGGCCTCCAGCAGGGCTCCCCCCGGGGGGCCAGGGTTCGCGGTGCACCGCGGGAGCCCGGTGCCGATCGCGTAGTTCCCCGCGCCCCTGACGGGGCTACCACCGCTCTCGGACCGCCCGCCCCGCAGGGACGCGAGGATCCACACGACCAGACACACACCCCGGGCTCGCGAGGAACTGCGCGCCCAGCCCCTCACCCACCGCACAGAACCACGCGAGGAACTGCGCGACCAGCCACACCCCACCCGCAGAAGGCGACGAACCCACAACCACCCACCCCCAGGAGCGCGGGGAACTGCACGCCCAGCCCCCCACCCACCGCACGAGGCAACGAACCCACGCCCCCCACTCCCGTGGCCCCACCCACCCACACAAAAGAAGCGGGGTGCCCACCCGCAAAGGGGGCACCCCACTCCCGGCTCAAGCGAGCGCAGCGACTAGGCGTCGTAGTCCTGGTCGAAGCGGTCCTGCGCCTCACGCTGGGTACGCTCCGCGTCCGGCGTGGAGCGGTCACGGCCCTGCTGGCCACGCTCGCGGCCCTGCTGGGCGCGCTCGCCGCCCTGCTGAGGACGCTCGTGACCCTGGGGCGAGCGCTCGTGACCCTGCGGCGAACGCTGGCCCGGCTCCTGGCGGGCGTCGCCCATCTTCTTCTTCGCCTGCTGCTTCATCTGCTCGGCCTTCTCCTTGAACTGGTCCTGCATGCCCATGAGATTCACTCCCGTTTCGGGTGAGGGGGATCGGGCTCGACCAGACTGACACGGCACGACTACGCACGCATTTCGATCAGTCACGCATGGTGACCAACCCAGGGAAGCCGCAGGTCACTTGTGTGTCCGCTCCTCCTCGTCGGCAGCCCCGCCGGCCCCGACCAACCCGGTGCGGACCTCGCCCAGCCGCGGCTCGAACCGGCGCATCTCGCGCTGCCCGACCGCCCCGATGATGCCGGGCAGACAGCCGCGGATGCCCTGCATGCCGCGCAGCCACCACTGCGCGTACACATGGCTGGAGCGGCGCTCGATCCCGGCGACGATCCGGTCGACGGCCGGGCCCAGCGGATAGGTCTTGTTGGAGGGCCACGGCAGCCGCTGCCGCAGTTCGCGCATGACCTCGTCCTGGTCGGCGCCGCGCACCATGTCGGTGTCGGTCCACGACAGGTACCCGACGCCGACGCGTACGCCCTTGTAGCCGACCTCGGCGCGCAGGCTGTGCGCGTACGCCTCCACGCCCGACTTGGACGCGCAGTACGCGGTCATCATCGGGGCGGGCGTGATCGCCGCGAGCGAGGCTATCTGGAGCAGGTAGCCCCGGCTCTCCGTCAGCACGGGCAGGAACGCCCGGGCTGTCACCGCCGATCCGATGAGGTTCACCTCGATCACCCGCCGCCAGGCGACGGGGTCGGAGTCGACGAACGGCCCGCCGCTGGCGACACCGGCGTTCGCGACGACGATGTCCACCTTGCCGAACCGCTGCTTGACCTCCTCGGCGACCCGCGCCATCGCCTCGTGGTCGGTGACGTCGGCGTACCAGTGGCCGCTCTCGCTGTGCAGCCGCTCCGAGACCTGCTTGAGCGCGTCCGCCTCCAGTCCGACGAGCGCGACCTTCGCGCCGCGTGCGGAGAGCTTGCGCGCGAGGAGTTCACCGACGCCCCGCGCCGCTCCCGTGACGACCGCGACCTGTCCCTCCAGGCTCACCCTGCTGCTCATGCGCCCTCCTTGATCTCCGCGCCGTCCGCGGCGCCCGTCGCCGCGCCGCCCGCGCTGTCCGTGTACGCCGAGACGAGCTCGCGTATGCGGGAGGTCACCGACTCCGGTGCCTCCACCGGCGTCATGTGCCCGAGTCCCGGCAGCTCGGTGGCACCGACGCAGTTCGGCAACGCCGCCACGAGGGCGCGCGCGTGCACGACCGGGGTCAGCCGGTCCGCCGTCCCCGCGACCACGACCGTGGGCACCCGCAACTCCCCGACGCCGTGGTCGAGATCGAGCGCTTCGAGGACGGCCGACCAGGCGTGCCGCACCTTGCGCGGGCAGGCGTGCACGATCCGCGCGCACGCCTCGACCATGGCGGGCGACGAACCGGCCCCCATCGTCGCGTACTTGAGGATCCGCCGGGCGAGCGGAGTGACGGGACCGAGCGGCGCCCGGGAGCCGAGGACGGAGCGGGTGAGGCGGGTCCGCAGCCGCCCCGCGCGCATCGGCACCACGCGCGCCTCGGCGACCAGCCGCGAGCTGCCCGTGCTGCACAGCAGGGCCGCCGCGGCGTGCTCCCGGAAGCGCGGCCTGGCCGAGGCGGCCATGAGCGTCATACCGCCCATGGAGTGCCCCGCCAGGACGGCCTTCTGGCCCGGTGCGAGGGTGGCGGCGAGCACCGCCTCCAGGTCGTCGGCGAGCGCTTCGGTGCTGCACACGGCGCTCGCGGGACTGCGTCCGTGCCCGCGCTGGTCGTAGGCGACGACCCGGTGGTCGGCCGCGAGGTCACGGATCTGCGCCGCCCAGAAGGCGGTGGAGCAGGTCCATCCGTGCGCGAGGACGACGGTGGGCGCGTCCTCGGGGCCGTGCACCTCGACGTGCAGCCGCGCGCCGTCGGCGGAGACGGCGGTCAGTTCCCGGGCCGGCACGGGAGGCGCGTACGCCCCGTGCACCACGTGCGTCAGTCGGCTCACGCCCCTGCCTCCACCGTGTTCCTGCGGGTGCCCTTGCGGCGCGGCTCCGGCGCGTCCCGGGGCTCGGGCGCGCGCAGCACCTCGTACTCCCCGAGGTCGACGCGGCGTGTGGCGCTGCGGAACTCGCTCGTCGTACCGGGCCAGATGGTGGTGTTGACGCCATTGGCGTCGAGGTACCAGCTGGTGCAGCCGCCGGTGTTCCACACCGTGCGCTTCATGCGTTCCTGGACCCGGTCGTTCCAGGCGTCCACCGCGGCGGGGCGCGCGTCGAGGGCGGCGCGGCCCCCGAGGACGTCCAACTGCCGTACGAAGTCGGCCATGTAGTTCAGCTGGGACTCGATCATCAGGATCATGGACGAGTTCCCGAGACCCGTATTGGGCCCGATGATCGTCATCCAGTTGGGGAAGCCGGCCGCGGTGGCGCCGCGCAGCGACTTCATCCCGGTGCTCCACGCCTCGGCGAGCGTCCGGCCGTCCGCGCCGACGACCCGTTCGGCGATCGGCATGTCGGTGACGTGGAAGCCGGTACCGAAGACGATCGCGTCGGCCTCGGCCCTGCTGCCGTCGGCGGCGACGAGGGTCGAGCCGTCGATCTCGGCCAGCCCGGAGGCCACCACGTCGACATTCGGCCGGGTCAGCGCGGGGTAGTAGGTGTTGGACAGCAGGATCCGCTTGCAGCCGATCCGGTAGTCGGGGGTCAGCTTCGCGCGCAGCGCCGGGTCCTTCACGGCACGCGCGATGTTCCGCTTGGCCAGCCGCTCCACCAGGCCGAGCTCGTCGGGCCGTTTGGTGAACGCCTGGACCTGCAACTCCCTGATGCCCCACAGGAGTCCGCGCCGGGCCTGGGTGGTGAACGGCAGCTGCCGGTGCAGCCACCGCTCGGCCCCGCTGATGGCCCGGTCCACGCGCGGCATCACCCACGGCGGGGTGCGCTGGAAGAGCGTCAGCCGCTCCACGTCGGGCTGGATGGACGGCACGATCTGGATGGCGGAGGCGCCGGTGCCGACCATGGCGACGCGCTTGCCACGCAGGTCGTAGTCGTGGTCCCAGCGGGCCGAGTGGAAGACCTTGCCGGGGAAGGTGTCGATCCCCGCGATGTCCGGGACCTTGGGGTCGGAGAGCGGCCCGGTGGCGGACACGACGACGTCGGCCGTGAGGTGGCCGCCGCTGGTCTCGATGGCCCAGTGCAGCTTCTCGGCGTCCCAGGTCATCATCTTGACCTCGGAGTCGAAGCGCAGGTGGGACCGGAGCCGGAAGACGTCCGCCACGTGCTCCAGGTAGGCCCGGATGTGCTCCTGACCGGAGAAGGTGCGCGGCCACTCGGGGTTGGGCGCGAACGAGAACGAGTACAGGTGGGAGGGCACGTCGCAGGCGCAGCCGGGGTAGCTGTTGTCGCGCCAGGTGCCGCCCACGCCGCCGGCCCGCTCCAGGACGACGAAGTCGGTGATCCCCTCGCGGCGCAGCCGCACCGCGGCCCCCAGCCCGCCGAAGCCGGACCCGATCACCGCCACCCGTACATGCTCGTGCTCGGTCATCCCGACGCCTCCCTGGGCCGCGCGACTCTGCCAGTGAACACTGGCGCAATGGGGAGAGTAGAGCAGCGGCGTACTGATGGGTAGGGGTCGCGACCGGGAAAGTTACCGGGGGTACGACGTAGGGTGCGGAGGTGGCCGAGGGATCAGGGAAGCGGGGCGCCGGGGCGCGCGAGCGGGGCGTGAGGGCGCGGACGCGACGTGACGACCCGACACGGAAGCACGGCTCGGCGGCGCCGGATCAGCCGGACACCGGCACGGCGGGACGGTCCGAAGGCCTGACACGGGGCCCCGGCGCGACATCGGCCCCGGAAGCGGGCACCGGCCCACGCGTACCGGGAACGACCGGCCCCCGCAGGCGTGAGTACCGGATGGAGGAGCTGGCCAAGGAGGCCGGCATCACCGTCCGCACTCTGCGTTTCTACCGGGAGCGCAAGCTCATACCGCCGCCCCGCCGCGAGGGCCGCATCGCCTGGTACGACGACACCCACCTGGCCAGGCTGCGCACGATCTCGGCACTGCTGGAGCGCGGCCACACCCTCAACGGCATCGCCGAGCTGGCCGAGGCCTTCGACCACGGCCGCGACGTGGGCGAGCTGCTCGGCCTGGGCGAACCCACCGAGGAGACCCCGGTGCGCCTCTCCCCCGAGGCACTGGCCGACGTCTTCGCGGGCCAGGCGACCCCGGAGAACCTCGCCGCCGCCCTCGACCTCGGCTACCTCGGCACCGACGGCGGCGAGATCGTGCACGTCAGCCGCCGCCTGCTCGACGTCTCCGCGGCCCTGGTCCGCGAGGGCATCCCGCTCGCGGACGTACTGCGCGCGGCCCGCCGCGTACGCGACCACGCCGACGCGCTCGCCGAGCTCTTCACCGGCCTCGTCCTCACCCGGGACCGTTCCACCGAGGACCTCCAGCGCCTGCGCCCGCTCGCGAAGAGCGTGGTGGAGGCGGAGCTGTCGATGGCACTGGACCGACGCCTGCGCGCGCACGGGGGCGACCGGGACGCCTGAACCGCTCGGGCGGCGGCCCGACAGCGGCGAGCGGGGACCGGAGGGGGCACGGCACCCCGGGTGGCCGCCTAGTGGTCGTAGACGACGGTGACCGGCGCGTGGTCGGACCACCGCTCCCCGTGGGTCGCCGCCCGCTCCACGTAACCCTTGAGGGCCTTGCCGGCGAGGCCCGGCGTGGCGACCTGGTAGTCGATGCGCCAGCCGGTGTCGTTGTCGAAGGCCCGGCCGCGGTACGACCACCACGAGTAGGGCCCCTCCGCGTCGGGGTGCAGGGCGCGCACGACGTCGACGTAGCCGCCGTCGCCCGCGTCGAAGACCTGCCCCATCCAGGCCCGCTCCTCGGGCAGGAAGCCGGAGTTCTTCTTGTTGCCCCGCCAGTTCTTGAGGTCGGCCTCCTGGTGGGCGATGTTCCAGTCGCCGCAGACGACGACCTCGCGCCCGTCGGCGGCGGCCCGCTCCCTGAGCACCTTCAGATGGGCCAGGAACGCCTCCATGAAGCGGACCTTCTCGTCCTGCCGCTCGGTGCCGACCTCGCCGGAGGGCAGATAGAGGCTGGCCACGGTCACGCCGGGCAGATCGGCCTCGACGTAGCGCCCTGCGGTGTCGAACTCCTCGGACCCGAAGCCGATCCGGACGCTGTCGGGCTCACGGCGCGTGTAGAGGGACACACCCGCCCGGCCCTTCGCGGCGGCGGGAGCGTGCACGACGTGCCACCCCTCGGGCGCCCGCACCTCGTCGGGGAGCTGCCCCGGCTCGGCCCGCACCTCCTGGAGGCAGAGCACGTCGGCGGAGGTCTCCGCGAGCCACTCCACGAATCCCTTCTTCGCGGCCGCCCGGAGCCCGTTCACATTCACAGAGGTCACAGTCAGCACCCGGGCACGATACTTAATCCGTAACCCTGACCCTATGCATAGAAGTACGATTTCCTGTATGAATATCCAGCCCGTTCCCTTCGACCACCCCGACGCCGTCAAGCTCAACGACCAGGTGCAGGCCGAATACGCCGAGCGCTACGGCGACGACGGCGACGCCACACCGCTCGACGCGGTGATGTTCGCCCCGCCGCTGGGGCTCTACCTCATCGCGTACGACGAACAGGACCGTCCGGTGGCCACGGGCGGCTGGCGCACCCAGGAGCAGAACGACGAGGGGTACTCCGACGGCGACGCCGAGCTCAAGCGGATGTACGTGATCCCCGAGGCGCGCGGCCTCGGCCTCGCCCGCCGGATGCTGGCCGCGCTGGAGGACGACGCCCGCGCGGCGGGCCGTGCCCGCATGGTCCTGGAGACCGGCTCCAAGCAGCCCGAGGCGGTCGCCCTGTACCGGTCGAGCGGTTACGAGCCCTGCGTGAAGTTCGGCTACTACCGCTTCCACGAGCTGAGCCTCTGCTACGCCAAGGCGCTCTAGCCCCGCGGCCGGCACCGCCGCCCCCTTCGGGCCGGTCTTCTGACCGGCCGTCAGGGCTGCCGTTTTGAGTGCAACGCAAAGATCCCGCCCGATCATGAGATCGGACGGGATCCAGTCAACTGCCCCGAGCAAAGCTCGGAAACAGTGATTGCAGTGGACCTGAGGGGATTTGAACCCCTGGCCCCCTCGATGCGAACGAGGTGCGCTACCGGACTGCGCCACAGGCCCTTGCAACGAGTGAAACTCTAGCATCCTCATCGAGGTGCTTGGAAATCCGTTCCTGGCAGGTCAGCCGAGGACTCCCGGACAGTTCCCCTCCCACCCGTCACTCGTTGGCCGCACGCGGCCGTTCCCCGTCCTCGTACTGGTCGAAGAGCGGGGTGCGACCGCGCTCACGGGCGCGCCGGGCGGACGCGGCGCGCCGCGCGTCGCTGCGGCCGTCGTCGGCACCCTCCGTGCCGTCGGGGGCCTCCTCCGCCACGGGGGCGGACTCGGGCACGGCCGGTTCCGCGGCGCTGGAGCGCGCGGAACTCCACGCGTCCGGGGCCCCCAGGTCGACGCTGGACGTGGCCCGCGGGGCGACGGGCGCGGTCACGTAGGTCGGCAGCGGAACCGGCACCGGGTCCCAGCTGTCGCCCTGCCCCGGACCGCGCTGACGCTCGCGCTGCTGGTCGACCCACTCGGCGTGGTCGGTCTGCTCGACGAGCGCGCGGCGGTCGGCCGCGAGGGCGGAGAGACCGGTGTCGGTGTCCGTCGCTGGTCCCTCCTCCGGCTCGTCGACACCCTCGTCGAGCGCGGGCCGACGGCGCGGCTGCCGTTCCCTGAGCCGCTGCGCCGCGGCCTCGGCCCGGCGCCGGTCCATGGTGTAGGTGAAGCGCCGCCGCTCCTGGGCCCGCAGGTACACGATGTACCCGCTCAGCAGCATGGCCGGCACGCCCGGAGCCCACAGGAAGGCGAGGCCGCCCACGGCCGCGACGATCGCGCCGAGCGTGAAGGCGAGGAAGAGCAGCACCGTCGTACGCCTGCGGCGCGCGAGCACCTTCGTGCGCCTGGCACGCGCTGCGGCCTCCGCCGACGGCGCGCGGCGCGCCCCGGGTGGCCGCCCGGTCGCGGACGGCGGGGCGGACTGCGGTGCGGGCTTGCCCGGCTGCCTGGGAACGGGTCTGGTGGCGCCCGGCGCCTCCTGTGCGGCGCCGCCCGGTCGGGCGGCGGGCCGCGCTGCCGGCTTCTGCTCCGCCTGGGCCGGCGCCTGCGACTGGACCCGCTCCTGCACCTGCGGCCGGTTCTCGGCATGCGCCTGTGTCCGGGACGGAGGCGCGGCGAAGGCCCGGACGTCCACCGAATCGGTGACGTCGCCCGGGTCGGCGCTGGACTCCCCCTGGTCGGCGGAGCGTGCGCGCAGGTCCTTGGCGTACCGGCGCTCCATACCCGCCCGTCCGGACAGCAGCCGGATGGCGGTGCTGAAGCGTTCCGTCGGACGGGCTTCGTTCAGCTCGTCCTGCCTACGGAGCCACATCGGCACCAAGTAGGCGGCCCAGGCCCCGACGATGACTGCGTAGATGAGGCCGCTGCTGCTCACGCCTCACACGGTAGAGGGGTTTGCATGAGGCCATCTGCCAATTGGGCCGGTGTGTCGCACGATCTGGCTGATATTTCGAGCTTTTTTTGTGACCCATGCGATCAGCAGCTCGCCCTGGAGCGCGAATTTAATGCCCTGAGCCGATCACCCGGCGATCAATTTCGAACACCTATTTCATTTCCCGGCCTCGTCCGGCGTTCCGCGGCCCACTCGGTTTCTGCGGTCCCGTCTGATCCGATCCCACCTGCTCCGAACGGTTCTGCGCCGAGCGCGCGCGACGCCAGCGGCCGAGGAGTCCGTCGGGCACCTCTTCGGCGGTCAGTGCGAAGACGAGATGATCGCGCCAGGCCCCGTCGATGTGGAGATATCGCGGACGCAGCCCTTCCTCGCGGAATCCGAGCTTTTCCACGACCCGGCGGCTGGGGCCGTTCTCCGGGCGAATGCAGACTTCGATGCGGTGCAGTCCGACCGTGCGGAAGCAGTGGTCGGTCACCAGCGCCACGGCCGTAGGCATCACTCCGCGGCCCGCCACCGACTGGTCCACCCAGTAGCCGATGTGCCCCGAGCACATGGAACCCCAGGTGATCCCCGCGACGGTCAGCTGGCCGACCAGGCGCCCCTGGTACTCGATCACGAAGGGCAGCATCCGGCCCGCACCGGCCTCGGCGCGCAGATGCCGGACCATCTGACGGTACGTCGGCCGGTGGGCGATGGGCCCGCTGGGCGTGGGCGGCGGGATCGTCGCCTCCCAGGGCCGCAGCCAGTCCCGGTTGCGCCGGTTCACCTCGCGCCAGGCCCGCTGGTCGCGCAGCTTTATCGGCCGGAGGACGACGTCGCCGTCCACCAGCTCGACCGGCCAGGATGGGCTGTTCAGCTCGCACCCCCACTGCCACTGGGTCTGGGGTGGTCGCCCCCGCGGATCTGGTCGACGGCGTGGACCACCAAGGGTTCCAGGACGGCGAGACCGTCCCGCACCCCGCCGGTGGAGCCCGGCAGGTTGACGATCAACGTCCCGCCGGCGACGCCCGCGAGCCCCCGGGACAGGGCCGCGGTCGGGACCTTCTCCCATCCGAACGCCCTGATGGCCTCGGCGATGCCCGGGATCTCGCGGTCGAGCACCTTGAGCGTCGCCTCGGGGGTGCGGTCGGTCGGCGAGACACCCGTCCCGCCGGTGGTCACGATGACGTCGTACCCGGCCTCGACGCCCGCCCGCAGTGCGGCTTCCACCGGGTCGCCGTCGGGCACGACCTGCGGACCGTCCACGGCGAAGCCGAACGCCGTCAGGCCCTCCGCGATCAGGGGGCCGCCCTTGTCCTCGTAGACCCCGGCGGCGGCGCGGTTGGACGCCGTGACGACGAGGGCGCTGTACGGCGCCGCGAGAGCGCCGCCCAGGGAGGGGCCGCCGGTCATGAACGGCTCCAGTCGCCGGACTTTCCGCCCGTCTTCTCCTCGACGCGTACGTCCGTGATGACCGCCCCCTTGTCGACAGCCTTGACCATGTCGATCACGGTGAGGGCCGCCACGCTGACCGCGGTGAGCGCTTCCATCTCGACGCCCGTGCGGTCGGTCGTCTTCACGGTGGCGAGGATCTCGACGGCGTCGTCCGCGACCGACAGATCAATTCTCACACCCGACACCGACAACGGGTGGCACAGCGGGATCAGGTCCGGGGTGCGCTTGGCGCCCATGATCCCCGCGATGCGCGCGGTGGCGAGGGCGTCGCCCTTGGGGACCCCCTCGCCGCGCAGCAGCTCGACCACCCTCGGCGAGACCAGGACGCGGCCGCTGGCGCGGGCGGTGCGCGCGGTCACGTCCTTCCCGGATACGTCGACCATGCGGGCGGCGCCCGCCTCGTCGATGTGCGTCAGTCGGTCCTGCGTACTCATGTGCGTGGGCGCTCCCGGTCCGGGCCCGTCGCGGTGCGGCGCGTGGGCCTGTTGTGCGCGACACGTTACCGCCCGTCCGCCTCCGCCCACGCCCCGGTGAGGGACCGCCAGCTTCGCCGGATCGCGGGCCGGGCTCCGGGGCCCGCCGGCTCAGCCGAGCAGGACCACCTCCACCTCGGCGCCGGGCTCGACCGAGGTGTCGTCCTCGGGGACGACGATCAGTGCGTCGGCGTGCGCGAGGGCCGCGATCAGGTGGGATCCGGCGCCTCCGACGGGCTTCACCTCGCCGTCCGCGTACGTGCCGCGCAGGAACTGCCGGCGGCCCGCGGGCGAGGTCAGCGCCTTGTCCGCGCTCAGCGTCGCGGTGGTGGTGGGCCGGTGGACGTCCTTGAGACCCATCAGCGTGCGGATGGCGGGGCGCACGAACAGCTCGAAGGAGACGTACGACGACACCGGGTTGCCCGGGAGCGCGAGCAGCGGGGTGTGGTCCGGGCCGATCGAGCCGAAGCCCTGGGGCTTGCCGGGCTGCATGGCGAGCTTGCGGAACTCGACGCCGCCGCCCGCCTCGTCCTCGTCGCTCACGGAGGACAGGGCCTCCTTGACGACGTCGTACGCGCCGACGCTCACGCCGCCCGTGGTGACCACCAGGTCCGCGCGGATGAGCTGGTCCTCGATGGTGGCGCGGAGCGTCTCGGCGTCGTCCGCGACCGCCCCCACCCGGTAGGAGATGGCGCCGGCGTCGCGGGCTGCGGCGCAGAGGGCGAAGCTGTTGGAGTCGTAGATCTGGCCGGAGCCCAACGCCTCGTCGGGCTGGACCAGTTCGCTGCCGGTGGACAGCACGACGACGCGCGGGCGCGGGCGCACCCGCACGGTGCCGCGGCCGATCGCGGCGAGCAGGCCGATCTGCGGCGGGCCGAGGATCGTGCCGGCTTCGAGGGCGCGGTCACCGGCCTTCACGTCGCTGCCCTTCGAGCGCACGTGCGCGCGGGCCTCGGCCGGGCGGTGGACGTGCACCTGGCCGGAGGCTCCCTCGGGGGCCGCACTGTGGGCGCGCATCCCGGAGACCGGGCCCTCGCCCAGTCCGCCGTCGGTCCACTCGACCGGCACGACGGCCTCGGCACCGGGCGGCAGCGGCGCGCCGGTCATGATCCGGGCGGCCTGCCCGGGGCCCACGTGCGGCTGCTCGGCCTGGCCGGCGGCGACATCGCCGACGACGGTGAGGACCGCCGGGTACTCCTCGCTCGCGCCCGCGACATCGGCGACCCGGACCGCGTACCCGTCCATCGAGCTGTTGTCGAACGGCGGCAGGGAGACCGGCACCGTGACGTCCTCGACCAGGACGCAGCCCTGGGCGTCGAGGAGTTGAAGCTCGATGGGCTCGAGGGGGCGGACGGTGGTGAGGATGTCCTCCAGGTGCTCGGTCACCGACCAGAGGTGGTCCTGGCCGGTGGCGCGGGTCGCGGCGCTGCTCAAATCCCTACATCTCCTCGGCTACGTAACTGCGAAGCCAGGCCCGGAAGTCCGGGCCCAGGTCTTCACGTTCGCATGCGAGTCTGACAATGGCACGCAGGTAGTCGCCACGGTCGCCGGTGTCATAGCGCCGCCCCTTGAAGACCACGCCGTACACGGGGCCGCCGACCTTCTCGTCCGCCGCGAGCTGCTGGAGGGCGTCGGTGAGCTGGATCTCGCCGCCACGACCCGGCTCCGTCTTGCGGAGTATGTCGAAGATGTGAGGGTCCAGGACGTAGCGGCCGATGATCGCGTAGTTGCTGGGGGCGTCCGCCGCGTCGGGCTTCTCGACCAGGCCCGTCACCTTGACCAGGTCGCCCTCCTCGGTGGCCTCGACGGCGGCGCATCCGTAGAGGTGGATCTGCTCGGGCGCGACCTCCATGAGCGCGATGACGCTGCCGCCGCGCTGCTCCTGCACCTCGACCATGCGCGCGAGCAGGGAGTCGCGCGGGTCGATCAGGTCGTCGCCGAGGAGGACGGCGAAGGGTTCGCGGCCCACGTGCGGGGCCGCGCACAGGACGGCGTGACCGAGGCCCTTGGGGTCGCCCTGGCGGACGTAGTGCATGGTGGCCAGGTCGCTGGACTCCTGGACCTTGGCGAGCCGGTCGGCGTCACCCTTTTTCTGGAGGGCCGACTCGAGCTCGTAGTTGCGGTCGAAGTGGTCCTCGAGGGGGCGCTTGTTCCGCCCGGTGATCATCAGGACGTCGTCGAGACCCGCCGACACGGCCTCTTCGACCACGTACTGGATCGCCGGCTTGTCGACGACCGGCAGCATCTCCTTGGGAGTGGCTTTGGTGGCCGGCAGGAACCGGGTGCCGAGGCCTGCTGCGGGGATGACAGCCTTGCTGATCCTGGGGTGCGACTGAGTCATGCCCGCAACCATAACCGGTGGCTATGTGCGGAACATGTGGCTCCGGTTAATTCGCTCTCATATGAGCGCATTAGAAAGGATACGGGGGCCATCAGTGAGCCAGCGCGGACCTGAACCGGAGCCTGACAAGCGAATGTTGCGGCGAGACCTCCTCGCGGTGAGAAGCGGGTTGACGGCCGGTGACGTGCGGAAAACGGCTGAGAGACTCGCCTTGCGCGCACTGGAGCTGCCCGAACTGGCGCACGCGAGCACGGTGGCGGCGTACGTCTCAGTGGGGAGCGAGCCCGGCACCCGTGCGCTCCTGGACGCGCTCCTTACGCGCGGGGTGCGTGTGTTGCTGCCGGTCCTGATGTCGGACAACGACCTGGACTGGGGTGCGTACACCGGGGAGGAATCGCTGGTGCGCGTCCAACACGGCGGGAGGATGGCTCTCTTGGAGCCCGCCGGCGACCGGCTCGGGCCGGAGGCCGTCCGGGACGCGGACGTCGTCCTGCTGCCCGGCCTCGCCGTCGACGCGCGCGGCATGCGCCTGGGGCGGGGCGGCGGCTCCTACGACCGCGTGCTGGCCCGCCTGGAGCGCGCGGGGGCCGATCCGGCCCTCGTGGTGCTGCTGTACGACGCGGAGGTCGTCGAGCGGGTGCCGGCCGAGGCGCACGACCGACCCGTCCATGCCGTGGTGACCCCCTCGGGCGTGCGCCGCTTCCGCTGACGGCCCGCCCTGCCCCGGACGCGCGAGGGGGCTCCACGCACGCGTGACCCGCGCGACCGGAGCCGGCCCCGCACACGCGGGACCTCGGCGCGAGCGCGTCCTCGCCCGTCCGGCCCGCAGACGGACGTGGCCCCCCACGCGTGCGTGGAGGGCCACCCCGGCCGGAGCGCGGGCCGCGGGCCGATGCCCGCGCCGCTCCGTCAGCGCCTCACGGCTTCAGGACCAGGGTGTCGCTCGTCCTGCCGTCGACCGCCCGCTTCGAGAAGGCCCACGGCAGCAGCTCGCCCTTGGCCCACTTGTCCGTCTGGTCGGTGTAGTGGGCGTTGTACGCGTGTCCGGAGGCACCGGAGAGGTTGATCCACCTGGACTTGTCGAGGTCCCCGAGGTTCACCACCATCCGCATCGACGGCACCCAGACCACGCCGTAGCCGCCCGCCGCGTTCCAGCCGGTGGCGTTGACCGTCGCCTCGCCGCCGCTGAGCTTCCAGGGCCCTCGGTTGAGCATGTACTTCAGGAAGGCCGGGCCCTCGGTGCCCATCGTCTGGTTCTTCAGGAACAGGCGGTGCAGCCGGCCCCAGCTCCAGGTGTCGATGTCCTTGCCGAGCTTGGCGGTCAGCTCCCAGCGGGCGTCCTTCATGGCGCGCCCGAACAGCTCGTCACGGGTGCCGGTCGCCCTGTCGGTGCGCGTCTTGGGCGACTGCCACCAGTCGTTGTCCTCCTCGTCGACGATCTTGCGGACCACCTCGAACCAGCGGTCGCCGCCGTCCGGCTGCGCCTGGTCGGCGTCGCGCTGGCCGCACTCGCGCACCGACCGGTCCTCGTCCGCGGGGCCCGTCGTGTCGACCGGGTCGACCCACAGGCACTGGCCCTTGACGCGCAGTTCCTTGGGGAGCTTGTTGCCGAAGGCGAGCTTGAGGATGTTGCGCCAGGTCGCGTTGAAGTACGCGGCCGCAGCGGAGTCGGCGTCCTGGGTGTAGTCCCAGCCCTCGAGCAGCTTCTGCGCCTGGCGGACGTCCGGGTCGTCGACGTCGATCTTGAGCAGCTTGGGCACGAGCAGCTTGGCGATCTCGCTGCTGTTGTCGAGCTGCATCTGGCGCATGTCGTCGGTCGAGATCTTGCCGCCGCCCTTGGTCTTCGACTCGATCAGGTCGGCGATCCGCTGGCTGCGCGTGCCGTAGCCCCAGTCCGTGGTGAGCGTGTAGGGGTACTTGTCCTTGTCGACGACGGCCTGGTTGGCGGTCACGATGTAGCCGCGGTCCGGATCGAACTCGTAGGGCAGCTCGGCCTGCTTTATGTAGCCGGTCCACTTGTACTTGGAGGTCCAGCCCGGCGACGGGAGCGAGCCGTCGCCCTCGCCGCGGATCGGGATACGGCCCGGCAGCTGGTAGCCGATGTGGCCCTTGGTGTCGGCGTAGACCAGGTTCTGGGACGGCACGTCGAAATACGTGGACGCCTTGCGGAACTCCGCCCAGTCGGACGCCTTGTCCATCTGGAAGACGGCGTCCATGGAGGTACCGGGATCCAGCGCGGTCCAGCGCAGCGAGATGCCGTAGCCGTCGCCGCGGTCGGGTGCCGCGGTGTCGACCGTGGCCTTCCTGCCGACCTTGACGAGTTCGTCGTCGCGGTCGGACAGCAGCGGTCCGTTGTTGGTCTCCCGGACGACGATCTCCTTGGAGGCGCCGCCCGCGACCTTGATCGTCTCCTTGCGGGACTTGAAGGGCAGCACCTTGCCGTCGTACTGGTAGCCGTCTCCGGTGAGCTTCTCCAGGTAGAGGTCGGTGACGTCGACCCCGGAGTTGGTCATGCCCCAGGCGATGTCCTTGTTGTGGCCGATGACCACGCCGGGCATGCCCGCGAAGGTGTAGCCCGAGACGTCGTACCGGCACTTGTCGGAGAGGCTGGTGCAGTGCAGGCCCATCTGGTACCAGACCGACGGCAGCGAGGCCGACAGGTGCGGGTCGTTGGCCAGCAGCGGCTTGCCGGTGATCGTGTGCTTGCCGGAGACGACCCAGGAGTTGGAACCGATGCCGTTGCCGTTCACGCCGACGGCCGTGGGCACGTCGTCGAGGACGTCGTAGAGCCCCGAGAGCTGGCTCTGGAAGCCGGAGGGGGCGGTGGCGCCGCCCGTGAGGCCGGTGCCCGCGGTGGCCGTCGAGGTGGTGTCGCCCTGGACGTACGACCCCGTGGCGTCGTCGTAGCGGCCCTCCTGCACGATGGCCTTGTTCCGGCTGTACGGGTAGTCGGGGTACAGGTCCGCGATCTGCTTCGGGCCGAGCCGGCTCGTCATCAGCGAGCGGTCGATCTCCTCCTGCATGTTGCCGCGCAGGTCCCAGGCCATCGCCTTGAGCCAGGCCACCGAGTCGACCGGCGTCCACGCCTGGGGCTCGTAGTCGTTGGTGAAGCCGAGGGCCGCGTACTCCAGGGAGATGTCCTTGCCGTCCTTGCCCTTCAGGTAGGCGTTGACTCCCTTGGCGTACGCCTGGAGGTACTTCTTCGTGGACGCCGACAGCTTGGTGTCGTACTCCTGCTTCGCGATCCGGTCCCAGCCCAGGGTCCGCAGGAATTCGTCGTTGTCGACCTGGCCCTTGCCGAACATCTCGGACAGCCGGCCCGAGGTCATGTGCCGGCGCACGTCCATCTCGTAGAACCGGTCCTGCGCCTGCACGAAGCCCTGCGCCATGAACAGGTCCTCGTCGGAGGAGGCGTAGATCTGCGGGATTCCGTAGCTGTCACGCTCGACGTCGACCGGGCCCGACAGCCCGTCGAGCCGGATGCTGCCCTTCGTCTGCGGGAAGGACGCGCGCACCGTGCTGATGCTCCAGTACGCGCCGAAGGCGACGCCTGCTATGACGGCGAGCACCAGGACAATCAAGAACAGACGGGCTTTGCGCCCCTTCTTCCTGCCGGACTTGCCGGGCTTTGTGCCGGAAGAGGCGGTGGTGTTGGGGGGCATCGCTGTCCTTGCTGTCCTAACGCGAGCGGCAGGCGGTCCTGGAGTGCTGGAGCAACCATAGGCGCAGGGCCAAGAGCGCCTTGACGCGGAGTCGGGTAGCCGGGAGCACAGACGTTCGATCCTGTCCCGTGAAGCGTCAAGAAAACGTCAAGAGTTAGGTAAGGTAACGAAGTACTTGCACTGAAGTACCGGATTCCAGTGCTCACATCCGCGTGCCCGCCGTGGCGGGGCCGGATTGGCGAGAAAGGAACGGCCGCTGACTGTCCACCACCTCAACCAGCTCCTGCTCGTGTGCTCGCTCGTCCTGCTCTTCGCGGTCGTGGCCGTCCGGATCTCCTCACGCAGCGGGCTCCCCACGCTGCTCGTGTACCTGGGCATCGGCGTCGCGATCGGCCAGGACGGGATCGGCGACGTCCAGTTCGACAACGCCGCACTGACCCAGGTCATCGGATACGCGGCACTGGTCGTGATCCTCGCCGAGGGCGGCCTGGGCACGAAGTGGAAGGAGATCAGGCCGGCCCTCCCGGCCGCCTCCTCGCTGGCGCTGGTGGGTATCGCGGTGAGCGTCTCCGTCACGGCCTCGGCAGCTCACTACCTCATCGGCCTGGAGTGGCGGCAGGCGCTCATCATCGGAGCGGTGGTGTCCTCGACGGACGCGGCGGCGGTCTTCTCCGTGCTGCGTAAGATCCCGCTCCCCGCGCGCGTGACGGGCGTCCTGGAGGCCGAGTCGGGCTTCAACGACGCCCCCGTCGTGATCCTCGTCGTCGCGTTCTGCGCGGCGGGCCCCGTGGAGCACTGGTACGAGCTGCTGGGCGAGATCACACTGGAGCTGGCCATCGGCGCGGCCGTCGGCATCGCGGTGGGCTGGCTCGGCTCGTACGGACTGCGGCACGTGGCGCTGCCCGCCTCCGGTCTCTACCCGATCGCCGTGATGGCCATCGCCGTCGTCGCCTACGCCGCCGGCGCGCTCACCCACGGCAGCGGCTTCCTCGCCGTCTATCTGGCCGCGATGTTCCTGGGGAACGCCAAGCTGCCGCACTGGCCCGCCACCCGCGGATTCGCGGAGGGACTCGGCTGGATCGCCCAGATCGGGATGTTCGTGCTCCTCGGCCTGCTCGTGACCCCGCACAACATGGGCGGCGACATCGTGCCCGCGCTGATCATCGGCCTGGTCCTCACCGTGGTGGCCCGGCCCCTCAGCGTCGTGACCGGCCTGCTGCCGTTCCGCATCCCGTGGCAGGAGCAGGCGCTGATGTCCTGGGCCGGACTGCGCGGCGCCGTGCCCATCATCCTCGCGACCATCCCGATGGTGAGCGGCATCGAGGGCAGCCGCCGGATCTTCAACATCGTCTTCGTCCTGGTCGTCGCCTACACCCTCGTCCAGGGGCCCACCCTGCCTTGGCTCGCGCGCAAGCTGCACCTGGGCGAGACCACGGG
Source organism: Streptomyces sp. 142MFCol3.1 (assembly GCF_000424945.1). Lineage (NCBI taxonomy): Bacteria > Bacillati > Actinomycetota > Actinomycetes > Kitasatosporales > Streptomycetaceae > Streptomyces > Streptomyces sp. 142MFCol3.1. The sequence goes on along the minus strand of NZ_AUKV01000036.1, from coordinate 15,025 downwards.
CGCCGCCGACCTGGGCATCGAGTCGGCACCCCTGGAGCGGCTGCGCGGCCACCTCCTGTCCGTCGCGATCCCCGAGGGCTCGCGCATGCACGGCGTCGAGGTGGGCGAGCTCCGGCTGCCCGCGGGCTCCGCCGTGACCCTCGTCGTGCGCGACGAGACCTCGTTCGTCCCCCTGCCCACGACCGTGCTGCGGCGCGGCGACGAACTGCTGGTCGTCGCCACCGACGAGGTCCGGGACGCCGCCGAGAAGCGGCTGCGCGCCGTGGGACACGGCGGCAAGCTGGCCGGCTGGCTGGGCACCGACGGCCCGGGAACGCACCGGCGAACAGGCCACTGAGGGGCGATGGGCATTCACAGGCGGACGCCGCCGTGGTGCTCATTTTCACAGGCCCGGCCCCTTTGGCCCCTGTACGATGAAGGCACACCTAGATCGAACCACCTCTGCCTGACGCAGAGCTGGCGCGACCGCACGGCGGCCGTGACGCCCTCCCGCAGTGGGCGACGGTATCTACCGCAGTTCCGCGCAAGAGGACAGCTCTCGGCGCCCCCGCAGGGCGAGTGAGTCGAAGGGGAGCGCCGGTGCCCAGGGCGTGAGCGTACGAGTCCGAGGGGACCGCACGGTCACCGCCCGGCACCGGCCCCGGCACCCCTGAGGCGAGCACGCCGCGACGGGTCGCGCTACCAGGTGGCAGAAAGGCACGGGCCGTGGCATCCACGGTCACCTCCCGCCCCGGATACGGACAGCTGCTGCGCACCCGCGGCGCCTGGACGTTCCTGCTCCCCGGCTTCGCCGCACGCCAGCCGTTCGCGATGCTGACCATCTCCATCGTGCTGCTCGTGCAGCACACCACCGGCTCGTACGGAAGCGCCGGCGCCGTGGCCGCCGTCACCGGTGTCTCCATGGCGCTGTTCGCGCCCTTCACGGGCCGTCTCGCCGATCGCCACGGACAGCGGGCCGTCCTGCTGCCCGGCGTCCTGGTGCACGCCCTGGCAGGCTTCTCCCTGACCGCCCTCGCGCTCGCCGACGCCCCCCTGTGGGCGCTGTTCGCCGCCGCCGTGCCGACCGGTTCCTCCGTGCCGCAGATCGGCCCCATGGTGCGGGCCCGCTGGGGCGCGAAGCTCCAGGACTCCCCCTTGATGACCACGGCGGCGGCCTTCGAGTCCGTCACGGACGAGCTGACCTTCGTGTTCGGCCCGCTGCTCGCCACGGCGCTGTGCACGGCCGTGGATCCCACCGCGGGACTGCTGACCGAGGCCTCGCTGACCCTGGTCGGCGGTCTGTTGTTCGCCGCGCGGAGGAGCACGCAGCCGGCCGTCACGACCGCCGGGCACGCGCGCGTGGAGCACGTCTCCGCCCTGCGCGTCCCCGGCGTACGGGTCCTGATCGTGACCTTCCTGGGCATCGGCTCCGTCTTCGGCGGCATGCAGGTCTCGCTGGCCGCGTTCAGCGAGTCGATCGGCGAGCCCGGTCTCAACGGCGTCCTGTACGGCGTCTTCGCCGCGGGCAACATGCTCTCCGGCATCGTCTGCGGTGCCATCGCCTGGAAGGCGGCGCCGCAGCGGCGCCTCGTCGTCGGGTACGCGGCGCTGGCGCTGACCGCCTCCGGCCTGTGGGCGGCCCACTCCGTGGTCGTGCTCGCCGGGATCGGCCTGCTCGTGGGCATGTGCATCGCACCGGCCCTGATCACCGGCTACACCCTCGTCGAGGGCCTGGTGCCGCAGGGCGCCCGCACCGAGGCCTTCACCTGGCTGACCGGCGCCGTCGCACTGGGTCAGGCCGCGGCCGTCACAGTGGCCGGGCAGATGGAGGACCGGCTCTGGGACGGTGCCGGTCTCCTGGTCCCGATGGCCGGTACGGTGCTGGCTCTGGCGACCCTGGTGACCCTGCGGTCACACCTGACACCCAGGGGTGCGGGGCGGACCGTGGCACGTGGCGTCGGTCACCGAGTGCCGGTGACAGTGGACTGATCTCTCGGAATACGTCACTATGGACTGTCGTTAGCACTCATTGAGTGAGAGTGCCAGGAGGAAGACAAGTGCCGACCTACCAGTACCAGTGCACCGAGTGCGGCGAGGGCCTTGAGGCGGTCCAGAAGTTCACCGACGACGCCCTGACCGAGTGCCCCAACTGCGGTGGCCGCCTGAAGAAGGTGTTCTCGGCCGTCGGCATCGTCTTCAAGGGCTCCGGCTTCTACCGCAACGACAGCCGCGGCTCCTCGTCGAGCAGCTCGCCCGCGTCCGCGAAGACGTCCGGCTCCTCCACGTCGGCCTCGTCCTCGTCCTCGACGGCCTCGTCGTCGTCCTCCGACTCGAAGTCGGCGGGAACCGGCTCGTCCAGCAGCTCCGCCGCCTAGCCCGCCAGGGCGCGGCTGCCGCAGCACCCCGGCGGGCCGGCCGTCTCGTGCCACTCGGCCGGTTCGCCCGGACGGCTCGGCCGGGCTTCCTCGGCCGGCACCGCTCCCGGAGCGCCGTCAGGCCCCGGACCCGTTCTCCCGCCCGAGACCTCGCCGCCGTACAGGGGCGAGGTCTTAGGTGTTCCCCGGCCCGGCTGCCACGTCGCCCGTCCGGCTAGTGTGCGGTCCATGGCGAACACGGAGAACGCACAGCGCCCCGACGAGGAGCAGACCGCGGCCAGGGCCGAGATCGGTGTGATCGGCGGCTCGGGCTTCTACTCCTTCCTCGACGACGTCACCGAGATACAGGTGGACACGCCCTACGGAGCGCCCAGCGACTCCCTGTTCCTCGGCGAGATCGCCGGTCGGCGGGTCGCCTTCCTCCCCCGCCACGGCCGCGGCCACCATCTGCCGCCGCACCGCATCAACTACCGGGCCAACCTGTGGGCGCTGCGCTCCGTGGGCGTACGCCAGGTCCTCGGCCCCTGCGCGGTGGGCGGGCTGCGCGAGGAGTACGGGCCCGGAACCCTCCTCGTCCCGGACCAGATGGTGGACCGCACGAAGACGCGGACACAGTCGTACTTCGACGGGATGCCACTGCCGGGCGGCTCCGTGCCGAACGTGGTGCACGTGTCGCTGGCCGACCCGTACTGCCCCGTCGGGCGCAAGGCCGCCCTCGACGCCGCCCGCGGACGGGACTGGGAGCCGGTGGACGGCGGCACGCTCGTCGTGGTCGAGGGGCCGAGGTTCTCCACCCGTGCCGAATCCCTCTGGCACCAGGCGCAGGGCTGGTCGGTGGTGGGTATGACCGGCCACCCGGAGGCCGCGCTCGCCCGCGAACTGGAGCTCTGCTACACCTCCTTGACCCTGGTCACCGACCTCGACGCGGGCGCCGAGAGCGGCGAGGGTGTCTCGCACGAGGAGGTGCTGAAGGTGTTCGCGGCGAACGTGGACCGGCTGCGGGGCGTGCTCTTCGACGCGGTCGCGGGGCTGCCGGAGAACGGGACGCGGGACTGCCTGTGCACGAAGGCGCTCGGCGGGATGGACCCGGGGTTCGACCTGCCGTGACGCGGGGCGGGGCTCTCCTGGCGGGTGCGGGAGTGCCTTGATGCCAGGGACACCTGGTTCGGCGGCGGGGCAGTGGCTTGACCGCGGGGCAGTGGCTTGACGGCGGGGCATCTGGCTTGACGGCGGGGCACCTGGCTTGACGGCGGGGACACGTGAGAGGTGGAACTTCCCGTTCGGGTGAGGGAGTTGTCCACAACCCGTGGGTGGTCCACGGGGCGCGGCGGGCTCGGCCACGAAGCCTCATCGTGGGATCGCAAGCCGGTCTCTCGTCGCAGGTGGTGGTCACCATGGCTCAGCTCTCCCTTCTCGTGCGCCCGCCCGGCGCGGACGCGCCTTCGACCTGCGAGGTGCCGCACTTCGCCCCCGTGCGCGTGCACGGCGGACGGTATGCCCTGCGGCGTCTCGCGCGGCACCGGAAGCGGGCCCTGGCCGCGGGGCTCGCGGTCACGGCTGCGGCCCTCGTGGCAGCGGGCCCGCGGGACTCCGAGCGGGCGCGGGGGCATCCATCGGGCGCCGTCCCGGCCCCTTCGGCAGCGGCGTCCGCGGCCGCCTCCGATCCCGTGCGCGACCACCGCGCGGCCGACACGGTGACGGCGCCGGTGCGGATCACGGACGCCGCCACGGTCCGTCTGCTGCGGCCGGGCGACCTGATCGACGTGATCGCCGCGGACGGCGGCGGCACGGGCCGGGTCGTCGCGGCCGGAGCGCGCGTCACCGAGGTGCCGGAGGCGGAGGCCACCGAGAGCGGAGCGCTGGTCCTCCTCTCGGTCCCCCGGCCTGCGGCGGCACGGCTGGCCGGCGCGAGTGCCGGCGCACGACTGGCAGTGACGCTGCGATGACTGACGATGTGGTGTCAAGTGCCACGTCGAAGTTGCCCCATTGGGCGGGCCCCGCACGGCCTGACGTAGGTTGCGGAGCGTTGTTCCACAACTTGTGCGGAGGGGCCTGCTCGTGGGCGAGAAGAAGCAACCCGGCGTCTGGGAGGGCTTCAAGGCCTTCCTGATGCGTGGCAACGTCGTCGACCTGGCCGTCGCGGTGGTCATCGGCGCGGCCTTCACCAACATCGTCAACTCCGTGGTGAAGGGCATCATCAACCCGCTGGTGGGCGCCATCGGCACGAAGAACCTCGACAGCTACACCACCTGCATCAAGGACCCCTGCAGCGGCAGCGGGGACACCGCGACGGGCGTCCGGATCCTGTGGGGTTCGGTGCTGGGCGCGACGCTCAGCTTCGTGATCACCGCGGCCGTCGTCTACTTCCTGATGGTGCTGCCGATGGCCAAGTACCTCGCACGGATGGAGGCCCGCCGGAAGGCGAAGGAGAGCACGCACGAGGTCATCGAGGTGACCGAGCTGGAAGTGCTCAAGGAGATCCGCGACGAACTCGTGGCCCGGCGCGGCCAGGGACGCGCCCAGGACTGACGGCGGACCCCGGCTGCCGTCCACGGCGGCGCGGTGGCCGCGCTCAGATGTGGTGGGGCGGCTTCTCGTCGAGGAAGCGCTTCAGGTCGGCCGCGCTGTCGCCGGTGCTCTCGGCCCGCTCGCCCCACCCACGGTCCGTGTCGTCCGAGGACTGCTGGTTCAGTGGGTCGTCGAAGACCAGCGCGGGCTTCGGATCGCGCGGTTCGGGGGCGGCGGGGGTACTCATGCGTTCAGGGTACGCCGGAGGCATCGCACCCAGGATCGCTTGTGAACGCCTTCACATGAATTTCCGGCGCTTTTCTGCTGTGCTTGGCCGTATGACGTCCAGCCCCCCTTCCGAGCCGGCCGCGGCCCCGCCGCGGCCCTCCGGCCGCAGGCCCTTGCGCCGCATGACCGCCCGCGGCCGGGACGAGGCACACCGGGTCGCCTCCCCGCTGGAGCTCTTCTTCGACCTGTGCTTCGTCGTGGCCGTCGCCCAGGCGGGCATGCAGCTGGTGCACGCCGTGGCCGCGGGTCACGCCGGCGAGGGCATCCTGAACTACGCGATGATCTTCTTCGCGATCTGGTGGGCCTGGATGAACTTCACCTGGTTCGCCTCGGCGTACGACAACGACGACGCGCTCTACCGCCTCGTCACCCTGGTGCAGATCGCCGGTGTCCTCGTCCTCGCGGCGGGGGTGTCCGAGGCCTTCGAGAAGCACGACTACATGCTCGTCTGGCTCGGCTACGCGATCATGCGGTTCGCGATGATCGCGCAGTGGCTGCGGGCCGCACGCTCCACGCGGGGCGCCGAGAGAACCATGGCCCTGCGGTACGCGGGCGGAGTCCTGCTGTGCCAGGTCGGCTGGCTGGGGCTGCTGGTCCTGCCGGAGTCCGGCCGGCCGTGGGTGTACCTGGTGATGGTGATCGCCGAAGTGTGCGTCCCGGTGTACGCGGAGAAGGACTTCAACACGTCGTGGCATCCGCATCACATCTCCGAGCGGTACGGCCTGTTCACGATCATCGTGCTCGGGGAGACGATCGCCGCGGCCACGATCGCCGTGAAGTCCGCCGTCGACGAGCACGAGGCGGTGGGCGAGCTGATCCCGATCGCCGTGGGCGGGCTGCTGATCGTCTTCTCCGCCTGGTGGATCTACTTCGTGGTGCCGATCCACGGACATCTGCGCTCCAGCAAGCACGCGTTCCTGTGGGGGTACGGCCACTACCTGATCTTCGCGTCGGCGGCCGCGATCGGCGCGGGTCTGGAGGTGGCGGTCGAGCAGGCGGTCGGCAAGGCGCACGTCTCGACGCTTGCCGCGTCCGCCGCGGTGACTCTCCCGACGGCGCTGTTCTTCCTCACCGTATGGACGCTGCACTCCCGCCACTTCAAGGTGGGGATCGCACAGCAGCTCGTCCTGCCCACCACCGCGCTGCTGGTCATCGTTTGCACGTTCCTGGGCGAGTGGGCGGTGCTCGCCGCGGGCATCGTCTCGGCCCTGTCGGTGGTGATCGGGACGATGCTGCCGGCCCGGACGGTCCTGGGACGGACGCCGAGAACCGCGTAAGCGGGCACGGGCCGCGGAAGGTCTGCGCACCGACGGGCGACCGTGCGAGAACCGGGGCGGCCTCACGGGAGAAAGGGCGGCCGGTGGGAACGGGGGCGCCCGCGCGCAGACAGGGCGGCCGGGTGGGGCGAGGAACGCCGGGCGGAGAAGGCGCGGGCGGGGCGGAGAGAGGGTGGTCGGGGGGAGCCGCGGAGCCGGGGCCTCGGCGGTCGTCCCCGGGTGGTCATGCGCCTGGGTGGTCGTGCGGTGATGTGATCGTATGACCCGGTGGGCGGGGAAGGGTGACCGCATGACAGTTGACGCTCTGACGGATGTCACGGGTCTTCGGGTGGGGCACGCCACGCGCACCGGGGACGGCTGGCTCACCGGCACCACGGTGGTGCTCGCCCCGGAAGGCGGTGCGATCGCGGCCGTCGACGTGCGCGGCGGCGGGCCCGGCACGAAGGAGACCGACGCACTGGACCCCCGCAATCTGGTGCAGAAGGTGGAAGCCGTGGTGCTCACCGGTGGCAGCGCGTACGGGCTGGACTCGGCGTCGGGCGTGATGGCCTGGCTGGAGGACCGGGGGCGTGGGGTGCGCGTGGGAGTAGACCCGGCCCACGTGGTGCCGGTGGTGCCGGCGGCGTGCGTCTTCGATCTGGGCCGCGGCGGTGACTTCCGGGCGAGGCCCGACGCGTCCACCGGCCGGGCCGCGGTCGAAGCGGCGGACGCGAGCGAGCCGGGCGAACCGGTGCGCGAGGGCTGCGTGGGCGCCGGCACCGGGGCCGTGGTCGGGCGGCTCAAGGGCGGTGTCGGCACGGCGAGCGCCGTGCTGGAGTCCGGCATCACGGTGGGCGCGCTGGTGGTGGCGAACGCGGCGGGGTCGGCGACGGATCCGGAAACCGGGGTGCTGTACGGGGAGTTGCCGAGCCGGCGGGTCGAGTACCCCTCGGCGGCGGTGCACGAGGCGGCGCGGGCGCGGCTCGCCGAGGCCGCGGCGAGGAACGCCCCGCCCCCGCTGAACACGACGCTCGCCGTGGTCGCCACCGACGCCGATCTGACGCGCGCCCAAGCGCAGAAGCTGGCGGGCACGGCGCACGACGGGATCGCGCGCGCCGTGCGGCCGGTGCATCTGCTGAACGACGGGGACACGGTGTTCGCGCTGGCCACGGGTGCCCGGCCGCTCGCCGGGGAGAACCCCCTCGCGCTCAACGAGATCCTCGCGGCGGGCGCGGATCTGGTGACGCGGGCGATCGTGCGGGCCGTACGGGCCGCCGTGCCGGTGGACGGGCCGGGCGGCCTGTGGCCGTCCTACGAGGAGCTCTACGGGGAGCCGCCGCTGGGCGATTGTCCCGGTTCCGTCACGTGATGGCATCCGACGCGATCGGAGGGAACCCGACGCGTCGACGCTCGCTCTTTGTCCTCGAAACCGAGCGGAACCCGCACATCACACGAAACTGGAGCAGCCCGTGACAACGCCGGACAGGACAACACGGCGCGCACTGGGGGCCTGTGCCGCCCTGATGGTCGGCGCCCTCACGCTCACCGCATGCGGCGGCGACGCCAACGCCGACAGCGGCAAGGACGGCAAGAGCGCGCCCAGGACGTCCACGGCGAAGATCGTCATCTCGGCCAAGGACGGCTCGACGGGCGCGTCCATCAACGCGACCGGGGTGAAGGTCAGCGACGGCGAGCTCACCGACGTGAAGATGACGGTGGCCGGGACCGGGACGGCCGTGCCCGGGACGATATCCGCGAACGGCGGCTCCTGGAAGCCGAAGGAGCAGTTGGAGCGGGGCACGAAGTACCAGATCTCGGCGACCGCGAAGGACGCGAAGGGACGGACCTCGGCGGCCAACTCCATCTTCACGACGGTGTCTTCGGGCAACAGTTTCATCGGCACCTACACGCCCGACAACGGCTCCACCGTCGGCGTCGGCATGCCCGTGTCGTTCACCTTCGACAAGGTGATCGGCGACAAGAAGGCCGTGCAGTCGCACATCAAGGTCACGTCGAGCAGCGGCCAGCAGGTCGTGGGCCACTGGTTCGGGGCGCAGCGGCTCGACTTCCGGCCCGAGACGTACTGGAAGGCCGGCTCCAAGGTCACGATGAAGATCGATCTGGACGGCGTAGAGGGTGCGAACGGCGTGTACGGGGTGCAGAAGAAGACCGTCACGTTCACGATCGGCCGTTCCCAGGTCTCCACGGTCGATGTCCGTACGCAGACCATGACGGTCGTGCGGGGCGGCAAGACCCTCAAGTCGGTGCCGATCTCGGCGGGCAGCCCGGAGCACACCACGTACAACGGACAGATGGTGATCTCCGAGAAGTTCGTCCAGACCCGGATGAACGGCTCGACGGTCGGCTACGGCGGCGAGTACGACATCGCGGACGTGCCGCACGCCATGCGGCTGACGACGTCGGGGACGTTCATCCACGGCAACTACTGGTACAACCGCGGGAATCCGCCCTTCGGCCGGCAGGGCACGAGCCACGGCTGCGTGGGACTCGCCGACACGCAGGGCGCGCAGGGGGACACGACCGCCAAGTGGTTCTACGACAATTCCCTCATCGGGGACGTCGTGACGGTCAAGAACTCCCCCGACAAGACGGTCGCGCCGGACAACGGGCTCAACGGCTGGAACATGTCGTGGAGCGCCTGGACGGCGGGAAGTGCCCTCTGACGAGCGGTTTTTGACGACCTGACGGGCCGCGCGGGAACTCCCCGCGCGGCCCGTCCGTTTTCCGTCCGTACGTTTTCTCGGTTCGCGGACATGATGTCCGACCGAGGGGCTACGGTATGCACCCACAAGGTGACATGCAGCAACGCCGGGAGAAGCCTTGAGCGTTCCGTACGAGACAGCAGCGTACGAACCACCCGAGTCGCCCGAGTCTCCGGAGGAGCATCTCGCGCGACTCCTGGGCCGCGCCCTGAACTCCTTCGAGCTGCCCGACGAGACGATACGGCAGCTCGACTGCGCGCTGGCCCAGGACAGTTCGCTGCACTCCGCGCACCACAGCGCGGGGCTGCATCGCGAGACGTATCGGCATACATGGCTGCTCGCCGACGGTTCGGCGCTCACGCTGTGGGAGCTCGTGCACAACACCGCCCCGGGCCGTGACCCTCAGCACGAGGTGTACGTGGACGAGGAGGAGCTGCGTGCGGCCACGGCGCGCCTGCCACTGCCGCCGGACGCACCGGACTTCGAGCTGCCCGTGCTGGTGCAGCTGTCGCCGATCCCCGAGCCGCGCCACGCGTACGTGCCCGACGACTCGGCGGACCACGTCCGCCGGCTGCTGCGGCGCGCGGAGAACGCGGACCGGCCGGGCGACGACCTGTCGACGCTGCTGCTGCGCGAGGCGTTCGCGCACCAGATCACCCAGGCGTTCGGGAAGCCGTGCCGTGCCGGTCAGGCGGGGCTGTGCTTCTCGCTCTACGAGCACGCGTTCCTGCTGCGGGACGGGCGGGAGATCTCCCTGTGGGAGGTCGAGCACACGGCGACCCCGGACCGGCGTCACATGTGCGAGGTGTACCCGACGGAGGAGGCGGCGCGCGAGGCGATGGAGCGGCGCGCGGCGCGACTCGGCCACTGAGGTGGGGGTCGGACCCAGGCGCAGGTGTCGGCCGCGGAGGGCCGGGGTTGCATCTAGGGGCGGGTGTCGCCGAATCGGCGTACCAGGCCCGCGAAGGCGGCGTGTTCCTCGGGGGTGAGCTCTACCGACTCGGAGACCGGGCCGGACCGCGACTGCTCGGGAATGGCCCGCAGCGTGTCGTCCGCGCGCCGCATCGCGTCCCGGAGGCGGGCGCGGCGCATGAAGCGTGAGAGCCCGACGATCCAGATGGCGGTCGCCAGGGCGATCAGGGGCACGCCTATCAGCTGAAAGGTCGACACGTGCTCAGGCATGCGTCCCAGTAGACACCACGGTCCGGGACTTTGATCCCGGACCGTGACGCATCTCGCAGATACCTCGAACAACTCACAGATGCCGCAAAAGGGCAGGGGCAGCGTCCCTCACACCGCGAGGGGCTGCTGCGTCTCGGCCTTCGCCGATATCGGAGCGTCCGCGGCCCCCGCCGCGACGCCCGCCGGAGCCTGCTTGCGCATGCCCTTGAGGACGACGACCAGAGCTGCGCTCACACCGACGCCCGCGGCGATGGCGATCAGGTAGAGGAACGGGTTGCCGATCAGCGGGACCACGAAGATGCCGCCGTGCGGGGCCCGCAGGGTGGCGCCGAACGCCATCGACAGCGCACCGGTGACCGCGCCGCCCGCCATGGAAGCGGGGATGACGCGCAGCGGGTCGGCCGCGGCGAACGGGATCGCGCCCTCCGAGATGAAGGAGGCGCCCAGGACCCAGGCGGCCTTGCCGTTCTCGCGTTCGGTCTGGGTGAAGAGCTTGCCGCGCACGGTCGTCGCCAGGGCCATCGCGAGCGGCGGGACCATGCCGGCCGCCATCACCGCGGCCATGATCTTCATCGCCGAGTCGCTGGGGCTCGCGACGGCGATGCCGGCGGTGGCGAAGGTGTACGCGACCTTGTTGACCGGGCCTCCGAGGTCGAAGCACATCATCAGGCCGAGGAGGGTTCCGAGGAGGATGGCGTTGGTGCCGGTGAGGCCGTTCAGCCAGTCCGTCATGCCCTTCTGCGCGGAGGCGATGGGCTTGCCGATCACCACGAACATCAGGAATCCGACGATCGCCGCGGAGATCAGCGGGATCACCACGACCGGCATGATGCCGCGCAGGGCCGCCGGGATCCTGACCCGCTGGATGGCGAGCACCACCGCACCGGCGATGAGACCGGCGGCAAGACCGCCGAGGAAGCCCGCGTTGATGGTGAGGGAGATCGCGCCGCCGACGAAGCCGGGCACGAGTCCTGGCCGGTCGGCCATGCCGTAGGCGATGTAACCGGCCAGGACCGGCACGAGGAAGCCGAAGGAGACGACGCCGATCTGGAAGAACAGGGCTCCCCAGCTGTCCACCTGGGTCCACAGGAAGTGGTCCATGACCGAGGGCGCCTTGTTGATCTCGTAGCCGCCGATCGCGAAGCCCAGAGCGATCAGCAGACCGCCCGCGGCGACGAACGGGACCATGTAACTGACGCCGGACATGAGCCACTTGCGCAGCTTGGTGCCGTAGCCCTCGCCGGACTCGCCGGCGCGTTCGACGGGCGTGCTGTGGGCCGCCGCGGACGTGACCTCGCCGCGGGCCGCCTTGTCCCGCACCTCGGCGATGAGCGCGGCGGGCTTGTTGATGCCCGCCTTCACGCCGACGTCGACGGTCGGCTTGCCGGCGAAGCGGTCCTTGTCCCGCACCGGCACGTCGTGAGCGAAGATCACGCCGTCCGCGGCGGCGATGGCCGCGGGGTCGAGAGGGGTGAATCCGGCCGAGCCCTGCGTCTCGACGACGACCTCGATGCCTGCCTCGCGGCCGGCGTTCTCCAGGGACTCGGCCGCCATGTAGGTGTGGGCGATGCCGGTGGGGCAGGAGGTGACGGCGACGACACGGAACGGCCGCTCGGGCTCCGCGTCGGTGGCGCCCGGCGCCGGGGCGGGTCCGTCCTCGACGGTCGCACCCGACACCGGGGCCGTGCCGTCCACGTCGGTGCCGGCGGAGGCCGCCGCATTCGGCACCGTCGCGGAGTTCTCGGGGGTCGCGGCGGGGGCCGGGGGCTCCTCGCCGCGGATGAGCGCCGCCGCGGCCGCCGCGTCGTCCGCGGCCCGCAGCGCGGATGTGAACTCGGCGTTCATCAGCTGACGGGCCAGGGAGGACAGGATGGTGAGGTGGGCGTCGTCCGCGCCCGCCGGGGCGGCGATCAGGAAGATCAGGTCGGCGGGTCCGTCCGGTGCGCCGAAGTCGACGCCAGCCGCGCTGCGTCCGAACGCGAGCGTCGGCTCGGTGACGTGCTCACTGCGGCAGTGCGGGATGCCGATGCCGCCGTCCAGGCCCGTCGGCATCTGGGCCTCGCGAGCCGCCACGTCGGCGAGGAAGCCGTCGAGGTCGGTCACCCGGCCCAGGGCGACCATGCGTTCCGCGAGGGCGCGTGCCGCCGCTTCCTTCGTATCGGCGGACAGGTCGAGGTCGACCAGGTCCGCGGTGATCATCTCGCTCATCGCGGGCTCCTTCGCACGCGTATCGCCCGTGGGGTTTCGTGGGCGGGGGTGAGGACGGGGATGCTGCGCCCAGAGGGAACAGGGGTGAGAGGGGTGAGAGGGGTGAGGGAAGTGGCAGCGGTGGGGGAGGGGGCTGCGGGACCGGAGAGTCCTCGCCGTTCGGTTGCGGCGAGGAGCTGATCGGCTGGGGCGAGGAGCCGTTCGGCTGCGGCGAGGAAGGGCAGTCCCCGTCGTATCAGGGGCGTACGGGCCGGGCCGGCGGCCGCGGTCATGGCACCGGCTCCGTGAGGGGAAGGTCCATCGGGATCTCCGTCGTGACCGTCACCGCGGAGGCGTCGAGGTCGGCCGGTCCGGGCATCAAGCTGCCGGGGAGCTGGACGGCGGCCGCGCCGTGGGCGACGGCGGAGGCGAGCGCGGCGGGACCGCGCCCGCCGGCGATCAGGAACCCCGCGAGCGAGGAGTCTCCGGCGCCCACGTTGCTGCGTACGGCGTCGACGCGGGCGCTGCCGAACCAGGCGCCCGTCTCCTGCACCAGCAGTTGCCCGTCCGCGCCCAGGCTCGCGAGTACGGCGCGTGCGCCCTGCTCGCGCAACTCCTCCGCCGCCTTGACGGCGTCGCCCACCGTGGCGAGAGGGCGCCCGATGGCCTCCGCGAGTTCCTCCGCGTTCGGCTTCACCACGTCGGGCCGCTCGCGCAGTGCCTCCCGCAGCGCCTGGCCGGACGTGTCCAGCGCGATCCGGGCGCCCGCGGCGTGGGCTCGCGCGACGAGATCCGCGTACCAGGACGGCGCGAGCCCGCGCGGAAGGCTGCCGCAGCAGGCGATCCAGTCGGTGTTGCCGGGGCGGTAGTGCCGGCGGACCGTCTCCAGGAGGAGTTCCGCCTCGGCCGCGGAGAGTTCGGGACCCGGCGCGTTGATCTTCGTGAGCGTGCCGTCGGGTTCGGCGATCGAGATGTTCGAGCGGGTGGCTCCGGCGACCGGGACCGGCGCGACCTCGATGCCCTGCGCGTCGAGCAGCTGGGCGACGAGTGCGCCGGGCGCTCCGCCCAGCGGGAGGACGGCGACCGTGTGCCGTCCGGCCGCGGCGGCCGCGCGCGAGACGTTCACGCCCTTGCCGCCCGGGTCCATGCGTTCGCCGGTGGCCCGGATGACCTCGCCGCGGTCGAGCGACGGGACCTCGTACGTACGGTCGAGGGAGGGGTTGGGGGTGACGGTCAGGATCATGCGCACTCGTTTCTCGGCCACGGTACTGACGGGCCCGCGTTCTCCACGCGGCACTCGCATGCCGCGATCTCCGCACGGCACTCGCGCGCCGTGCGCTACACACACAGCACTTCGGTTCCGCCGCGCTCGACAGAGGCGGCGTCTTCGGGGCTCAGCCCGCGATCGGTGATCAGAAGGTCCACGTCACACAGGTCGCCGAAGCGGGCGAAGTGCTCCTGGCTGCTCTTGGAGGAGTCGGCGAGCAGCACCACGCGGCGCGCGGCGTGCAGGGCGGCGCGCTTGACGGCGGCCTCGGCCAGATCGGGGGTGGTCAGTCCGTACTCGGCCGAGAAGCCGTTGGCCGCGATGAAGAGGACGTCGGCGCGGATCTCGCCGTACGCGCGCAGCGCCCAGGCGTCCACGGCGGCGCGGGTACGGTGCCGGACGCGCCCGCCGACGAGGTGGAGCTGGATGCCGGGGTGGTCGGCGAGGCGGGCGGCGATGGGCAGGCTGTGGGTGACGACGGTGAGCGTCGCCTCCAGGGGGAGCGCACCGGCGAGCCGGGAGACGGTCGACCCGGCGTCCAGGATCACCGTGCCGTCGCCGGGCAGTTCGGCGAGGGCGGCCCGCGCTATGCGGTCCTTCTCGTCGGCGGACGTGGACTCGCGCTCGGCGAGGTCGGGCTCGAAGTCCAGGCGCCCGGCCGGGATCGCCCCGCCGTGCACGCGGCGTACGAGACCCGCGCGGTCCAGGGCCTTCAGGTCCCGGCGGATGGTCTCCGCGGTGACCTGGAACTCCTCGGCCAGCGAGAGCACATCCACCCGTCCGCCGTCACGGGCGAGCCGCAGGATCTCCTGCTGTCGCTCCGGTGCGTACATGTCCGCTCGCCTCCGCATGGTGCCCGAACCTGTGGTTTCACTCGGAGGCTACGCCCGGATTTCCGGAAAGTAAACAGGTTCGGGCTCGATTCGGGCATGAACGGACTTCCGTTTGTGTCCGGTGCCGGACCGGAGTCCGGTGCCGGGCCGGAGTCCGGTGCGGGGCCGGAGTCCGGTGCCGGGTCGGTGCGGGGCCGGAGTCCGGTGCCGGGTCGGTGCGGGGCCGGAGTCCGGTGCCGGGTCGGTGCGGGGCCGGAGTCAGGTGCCGGGCCGGTGCGGGGCCGGAGTCCGGTGCCGGGCCGGAGCGGATGTGTCGGCCGGCCCGGAGCGGGGGTGGCGAGGCCGGCCCGGAGCGGGGGTGGCGGCGTCTGTCCGGTGGGTGGGTCGGGTCCGTGCCGGTGATCCGCCCGTTGCAGCCGTCGTGTGG